>JBBQCV010000024.1:0-27483 GCA_038319115.1 Burkholderiales bacterium
GGGCGCCTTCTCGGTCGACATGGCCATCGTCGCCAATGACCGGCAGGGCCTGCTTCGCGACGTGGGCGAAGCGCTGGCGCGCGAAAAGATCAACGTCACGGCGGTCAACACCCAGTCCAAGCAGGACCTCGCCTACATGCGTTTCACCTGCGATGTGGCGGACGTGGACCAGCTCCGGCGCGCGCTGTCGGTCGTCAAGGAAGTGCCCGGCGTGCTGAGGGCCTCGCGTGGCTGACCCTCTCGTCAGTCCCGTGAGGCTCGAGCGCTACGGGCTGACGGCGCAGGCGCTGCATTGGGTGATGTTCCTGCTCATCGTCGCCGCATTCGGCGTCGGCCTGTGGATGGCCGGGCTGCCGATCGGGCCGCAACGCTTCAAGGCCGTGCCTTGGCACAAAGCGATCGGCGTGACGATCTTCGCCGTGATGATCCTTCGGTTGCTGTGGCGCTGGCGTCATCCCGCCCCGGCGCTACCCGCGGGCATGCCGGCCTGGGAGCGCAATGCGGCGCATGCATCCCACTGGGCGCTCTACCTGCTCATGATCGTGGTGCCGCTGTCGGGCTATCTCATGAGTTCGGCACTCGGTTTTGCCACCGTGGTGTTCGGTGTCAGGCTGCCGGACCTGCTCGAGCGCAACCGCGAGCTCGGCGAAACGCTGAAGACCGTACACTTCTTTCTCAACAAGACGCTGCTGGCGGTGATCGTGCTGCATTTCGCCGCCGCGCTCAAGCACCATTTCATCGATCGCGACGACGTACTTCGGCGCATGCTGCCGTGGCGCGCCCGACCCCTGGAGAAGTCCTGATGCGCAAGTTCGTGCAGTCCGTGCTGGTCGCCGCCGCTGTTGCATTCGCTCTGCCTGCAGCCGCCCAGGTGCGTGCCGTGGATTTCGCCAAGAGCCGCCTGGCTTTCGTCTACACCGTCGACCAGAAGGTCGCCGTTGAAGGGCGCTTTCCGAAATACTCCGCGCAGGTGCGTTTCGACGAGAAGCAGCCTGATAAAGGATCGGTCACGCTCGAGATCGAGCTCGGCGCGATCGACACGGGCAACTCGGACGGCGACACCGAGGCCAGGCGGCCGCTGTGGTTCGACGTGCCGAAATTCCCGAAAGCGGCCTTCACCTCGACCGCCATCAGGAAAACGGGCGAAGGGCGTTACGAGGCGGCCGGCAAGCTGGCCATCAAGGGCAAGACGCGCGATGTGGTCGCGCCGTTCACGGTTGCTGCCGCGCCCGGCGGCGGGCTCACCGCGCAAGGCAAACTCGTCATCAAACGGTTATTGTTCGACATCGGCACCGGCCAGTGGGCCGACGTGACGCAGATCGCCGACGATGTCGAGATACGATTCACGCTGGTCCTCGGGCCCACGAAATAGCGCGGGAAGGGGCGGGCGGAATACCAGGCCTGCGGCGGTGTTCGCCACAGGCCACTTCCAGGGAGAAAGCAATGTACAAGAGCATCTTTGCAGGGATTGCGCTGTCGGCTGCCGCCGACAGCAATGACTACGGGCGCCTTCGCGCAAAGCTACACGGTCGACCCGCGCCACACCCACGTCACGTGGTCGGTCAACCACTTCGGCGCCTCGACCTTCCGCGGCAAGCTCAACAAGACTTCGGGCAAGGTGGTGCTCGACTCAGCGGGCAAGACCGGCTCGGTCGAGATCGTCGTCGACCCCACGGGCAGCCTCTCGGGCGACGAGCGGCTGGACAAGCACCTGCAAACGGAGGACTTCTTCAACCCCGCCAAGTTCGCGACCGCCACTTTCAAGTCGACGAGAGTGGAGTTTAGCGGCAACGCCCCCTCGAAGATCGACGGCAACCTCACGCTGCTCGGCGTCACCCGGCCGCTCACGCTGACGGTGATCTCTTTCAACTGCAAGCTGCACCCCATGTTGAAGAAGGACTTCTGCGGCGCCGACGCGACGGCCACCATCAAGCGCAGCGACTGGGGCATGAAGTTCCTCGTGCCGAACATCGGCGACGACGTAAAACTCGACATCGCGATCGAGGCGATCAAGGACTAGCTTCCCGCCGCACCCTGCGGGCGTGCGGACGCGCGAGCGCGCGTGCCGGCCAGTGGCGCGTTGTCACGAAGCCGTAACAATATTTCCATAGGCTTGGAAATGTCGAAACGATTCGCGGGTGCGCAACATGAACGTCCTTTTCCTCTGCACGGGCAATTCCGCGCGGTCCATCCTTGCGGAGGCCTATGCCAACTACGCCTCCAAAGGGCGGTTGCGGGCCTACAGCGCGGGCAGCAAGCCGGGTGGCACGGTCAATCCGTACGCTGTCGAGCTCCTCGAGAAGAACGGCGTGCCCACCGAAGGTGTGCGCAGCAAGAGCTGGGATGAATTCGCGGCCCCCGGTGCGCCGGGCATGGATATCGTCATCACCGTCTGCGATTCCGCCGCGGCCGAGGCGTGCCCGTATTGGCCCGGACAGCCGGCCACGGCCCATTGGGGCGTCCCCGATCCTGCCGCGGTAGAGGGCAACGATGAGCACAAGCGCAGGGCTTTTGTCGCGGCCTTCGCGGCGTTATCGCACCGGATCAACCTGTTGCTGAGCCTGCCGATGGAGAAGCTCGACCGGCTCGCCCTCGAGCGCAACCTGGACGACATCGGCACGCAATGACCGGCGCACTCGCGCGTCGCTGCCTTGCCGAAGCGCTCGGCAGCGCGCTGCTGCTCGCTGCGGTCGTCGGGTCCGGGATCATGGGCCTGAAGCTCGCGCAGGGGCATGTCCACCTGGCGCTGCTTGCCAATTCGATCGCCACCGGCGGTGCGCTGATGGCCCTCATCGTGGCCTTCGGCGCGGTCTCTGGCGCTCATTTCAATCCCGTGGTGAGCGCCGCCGCGGCGTGGACTGGCGGACTCGAATGGAAGGACGCCATTGCTTACATGGCGGCCCAATGCGTTGGCGCGGTCGCGGGCGTGCTGGCCGCGCACGGGATGTTCGAGCTCGAGCTGCTGCAGGTCTCCACCACCATCAGGACGGGAACAGCCCAGTGGTGGAGCGAGATCGTGGCGACCTTCGGGCTGGTGATTGTGGTGCTCGCTTGCCGGGGCGCGAACGCGAAATATGCGCCATTCGCGGTCGGCGGCTATATCACCGGCGCCTATTGGTTTACGGCCTCCACCTCATTTGCCAATCCGGCAGTGACGCTTGCGCGCAGCCTGACCGATACTTTCGCGGGCATCCGGCCCGCGGACGCGCCGGCATTCATGGCCGCGCAAGCCATCGGCGCAGCGCTTGCGCTGCTGGCGGACGCTGCCATGCGCGCGCCTCGAGAGGAATAGAAGATGAAACCGGACCGGGTCGTGAAGGCACTTGCCGCGCTTGCCCAGGGAACACGCCTTGCGATCTTCCGCAGGCTGGTGGTGGCCGGTCCTGAAGGGCTCCCCGCGGGAACGATCGCCGCCGCCTTGAAGCTGCCCGCGGCGACCGCATCCTTCCATCTCGCGCAGCTTTCGAATGCCGGGCTGCTGAAGGCGCGCAGCGCGGGCCGCTTCGTGCACTATTCGGCCGATGCGCGCCGCATGAACGAAGTGCTCGCCTACCTCACCGAAAACTGCTGCGGCGGCGAGGCCTGCGAGATCAGGCCGGCAAGCGCGAATGCGGGTCCGGCGCCGCTGCACGCGCCGCTACCGGCGCGTGCACAAGGGCAATGCTAAGCCACACCGCCACGCTGAAATAGAGCGACATCCAGGTCACTTCGCCGCGCCAATCCTCCCAGCGATGGGACACCTCCCATCGCTGGGAGGTGTCTAGTACGCCCTGCCCAAGGCTGAGGTAGGCGCGGCCGGCCGCCTCATCCGCCAGCCAGCGCGACCAGTACATCGGCACGTCGATGAGGAACATGAAAGCCACGTAGGCGATGCCCGCCGCGCACCACACGGCGAGGAGGGGCCGCAATGTCCTGTCGCAACGTGGCCAGATCGCCACCAGGCTCACGACCATGAGCGCCGCGCTGAAGCCCCAGATCGATTCCTCCAGCACATGGCCGAGGTTGGAGGTGGTGAGCACCGAATACCACGAGAAGGCTTCGGCGATCGCGATCAGCGGGACGACCACGAAAGAAGCGACGCGGCCGACGCCGCTGCCGGTGGCGCGCGAAATTTCGCGCAGCATGAGCGCCCATTGCGCGACGAAGCACAGCTCCGCAAAAGTCGCCACAGAGCGGCCCACGATCACGCTGGAGAGCCAGGAATCGATCATGACCATGCGGCCGACGTCGTAGACCGGCAGCGCGGAGCGGAAGGCGCAGCCGAATACATACCCGGCTGAAAGGAGGAGCTGCAGGCGGCGGTGCGCGTAGGCCTCGGGCGACAGGAGCGGCTGGCGGCGCGCGAGCACCGCAAACGAAAGCGACCAGGCGGCGATGTTGAGCCCGCTGACCGTGCACAGGAGCGCCCACCACAAAAAGACTTCGGCTGACATCATCCTGCAATGTTGCCATGCTTGGCGTGTGCGTTCTACCGCGTGGCGCACATTTCGTCACCGGACTGTCATCGAAGCACACCGGGCTCCCGGCGCGGACGCAAAACCTTAATGCGCCGGTAGCAAAACTTTCATGCTCGTCCGGTAGAACGTGACACGCCGCCGTCATGTAAACCAGAAAAAAAGGAGCATTCGATGCGCGATTTTCTCGACACCCTGAGGGTGCAGCGCTGGGACGACCACCGCTACTACCACCACAGCCGCATCAACCAGTCCCTGCACCTCGTGAGCGCTCTTAGTTTCCTGTGGGCCTACGTGCTGCTTTTCTCGGATCCGGCGGCCGCCGCGCTCGTCGGCTGGCTGATCGCGATGACCAGCCGCCAGGTCGGGCACTTCTTCTTCGAGCCCAAGGATTACGACCATGTGAACCAGGCCACGCACGAGCACAAGGAAGCGATCAAGGTGGGCTACAACCTGCGCCGCAAGACCGTGCTGCTCGCGATCTGGGCCTTCTCGCCGATCGCTCTCCTGGTCGATCCCACCCTATGGGGGATCTTCGAGGCGCATGCGACGCCTGAGGAGTTCATCCGCCACACGGCGCAGATGTGGCTCGTCATCGGCGTCGGCGGCTTGCTGTTCCGCACCTTCCACCTGTTCTACCTGAAGGACGCGCGCACCGGCCTGGTGTGGCTCTCGAAGATCCTCACCGACCCGTTCCATGACGTGAAGCTCTACTGCAGGGCGCCGCTGTACCTGCTGCGCGGCCAGCTCATCGACCCGATGGGCGCCAAGCACCGTTCTTGAGCTTAGAACCAGCGGGCGAGCATCTCGCGCAGGATGCGTCGCCGGATCGCCTTGGTAGTCAGCGCCGCGCTGGTCCACCACCAGCCGTCGCGCTGCATCGCGCGGGCGGCCGCAACGAAACGCTCCGCGACCGCCTCGAAATCCGCGTCCGTATAGTTGAGGCTGAAGATCAGCCGCCCGCTGCCGACCCACGAGAGCGCCAGCCCCTCGGCGCGCAGGTAGTACTGGAGCATCCAGTGGTAGCGCGAAGGCCGGGTGTAGAGCACGGTCCAGATGGTGGAAAGGTTGGCCACCTGCACCGGCAGGGACTCGGCGCGCAGGCGCGCGTTGAGGCGCGCGGCACGCGCGTTCCAGATGTCGTCGAGGTCGAGGTAGAGGGCGCGGATTTCCGGCGATTCGAGGCGCAGCAGGAATTCGTTCATCGCCGCCATCACGTACGGATGCGAATTGAACGTGCCGCGCGCGAAGCTCACATCGGCCGGGCGGTCGTCGCGAAAGCGCTTCATGAGCTCGCGCCGGCCGCAGACCACGCCCACCGGCAGCCCGCCGCCCAGGGTCTTGCCGTAGGTGACCATGTCGGCGCGCACGCCGAAGTATTCCTGTGCGCCGCCGGGAGCCAGCCGGAAGCCGAGGAACACCTCGTCGAAGATGAGCACGATGCCGCGCTCGCTGCACACCGCGCGCAGTTTCTCGAGCCACGCGGTGTAGGCGGCGCGGTCGTAATGCGCGCGCCGCGAGCCGTCAACGAGCGTCGAATCGGCCGGCGCGCTCGAGTTGGGGTGGAGCGCCTGCAGCGGGTTGACCAGCACGCAGGCGATGTCCCGGCGGCGTGCGAGCACGCGCAGCGTGTCCTCGTCCATCTCCTTGAGCGTGTAGGTTTCGTGCGCCGGCATGGGGTTGCCCACGCCGGGCTGGACGTCGCCCCACCAGCCGTGGTACGCCCCGCTGAATCGCACCAGGTGAGAGCGCCGCGAGTGATAACGCGCCAGGCGCACGGCCTGCATGACCGCCTCCGTGCCCGACATGTGGAACGAAACCTCGTCGAAGCCGGAGATCGCGATCAGGCGCTTGACGTTGTCGGCCACCACCGGGTGGTAGGGTCCGAGCACCAGGCCGAGCGCGCCCGCGCGCTCGTTGGCGCGGGCAAGGCACGCCTTGTAGAAATCGGTGCCGAACACGTTCACCCCGTAGGCGCCGGTCAGGTCATAGAACCGGTTGTCGTCGAGGTCGGTCAGCGTCACGCCCTCCGAGCCTGCGGCGAAGGCGCCGCTCCTGAGGCGCTCGCGCACGTAGCGGCTGTACTGGAAGGGCACCCGGTAGGCGCTCGTGAACTGCAGGTCCGAGATGCCGTGCTCGACTTCGGCCGTGGCCGCGACCGAGCGCGCGTAGCGCTCGCGATAGAAGTCGGCCAGGCGCGCGAAACCGACGCGGCGCAGCGTCTCGACCTCGTCGGGCGCGCCGTCGGAGCGAAAGAACCGGTCCTCGCCGTACTCGTAATAAGGGACCAGCTTTGCCAGCCGCCGCGCCATGCGCGAGTGCCCGGTCAGCGAGGGATGCTTGGCGAGCGACAGCTCGAGCCGGGTCTTGAGGCGCGGCAGCGTCGCGGCCAGCGCAACCGCGCCAAGCGCGTAGAGCGTGAATTCGTCGTTCATGCGGACCTCCGCGCGCGAGGTTGCGCCACGAAGGTTGCACGCTTGTGACTGGGGTCGGATTCAATGCAGCGCGCGCCCTGATCGTCCGCCTCGTGCGCCAGGAGGATCTGAACTTCCTGCTCACGAACCGCATCCCGCGCCAGCTCGTCACGCGGTTCATGGGGTGGTTCAGCCGCATCGAGCACCCGTGGGTGCGCGATGCCTCGATCGCGGTGTGGAAGCTGTTTACCGACCTCGATTTGGCTGAAGCCCGCAAGCCGCAAAGTGCCTTCCGCAGCCTGCATGACTGCTTCACGCGCGAGCTCAAGGCCGGCGCGCGGACCGTCGACGCCGATCCGGCGATCCTTACCAGCCCGTGCGACGGCATCGTCGGCGCCTGCGGGCGGATCGAGGGCCAACGGATCTTCCAGGCGAAGGGATTCCCGTACACGTTGCCGGAACTGTTTTGCGACGAAGACCTTGCGAAACGCTATGCCGACGGGACGTACGTCACGCTGCGGCTCACCTCCGCGATGTACCACCGCTTCCATGCGCCGCACGATTGCCGGGTCGAGCAGGTGACCTATGTCAGCGGCGACACCTGGAACGTCAACCCCATCGCCCTGAAGCGAGTCGAAAAGCTCTTTTGCAAGAACGAGCGCGCACTCATCCGCTGCAGGCTGGAGGTGGGCAGGCACCGCATCACCCTCGTTCCGGTCGCGGCCGTGCTGGTGGCCGGCATCCGCCTGCATTTCATCGACGTGCTGTTGCACCTTCGCTACAAGGGTCCGCAGGTGCTGACCTGCGACGCGCGCCTTGCGAAAGGCGAGGAGATGGGCTGGTTCGAGCATGGCTCGACGATCATCGTGTTTGCGCCGGCCGGCTTCGCGCTTTGTCCCGGGATCGAGACCGGCGCGCGTGTCCGGATGGGCATGCCATTGCTTTTCCTGCCGTGAAGCCGCTGTCACAAAAGCGCCATGAGGCGGTCATCGCGAATTCACATGCGCGGCCCACACTGTGCGCGCCATGAACCGTTCCCTTGAAGCGGTCCTCGCCTCGTGAGCCGGGCGTTGCGCATCGCGGTAGTGACCGAAACCTACCCGCCGGAGGTCAACGGCGTCGCCCGCACCATGGGCCAGATCGTCGAGGCCCTGCTCGCGCGGGGCCACAGCGTGGAGCTCACGCGGCCCGCACGGCGCCCGGGGCGGCGAGAGGCCGCCGCTGCGGGCGAGCGATTCTCCGAACACTTCATGCGCGGACTGTCGATCCCGCGTTATGCCGAGCTGCAGATGGGGTTCGCGTTGCCGGGTGCGCTCGCGAAGCGCTGGCGGGCAGTGCGTCCGGACGTGGTGCACGTGGTGACCGAAGGGCCGCTCGGGTGGGCCGCCGTGATCGCCGCCCGCCGGCTGGGCATTCCCTTGTCCTCCGGTTTCCATACCAACTTTCATGCCTACAGCCGCCACTACGGGATCGGAATGTTCGCCGGGGGCGTCATGCGGCTGCTGCGTACGATGCACAACCTGTGCGACGCGACCCTCGTGCCCACCGAAGAATTGCGCCAGGCCCTGGCCAGGCGCGGCTTCGAGCGGCTCGCGGTCGTGGGCCGCGGCATCGACCTGGGCTTGTTCAACCCGGCGCGGCGCAGTGCATCGCTGCGCGCGCAGTGGGGCTGCAAGGCGGACGAGCCGGTCGTGCTGCACGTCGGCAGGCTGGCGCCGGAAAAGAACCTGCGCCTGTTCGTCGAGGCGGCACTCGCGGTGCGCAAGGCAAGGCCGGATGCGCGCGTGGCGCTGGTCGGCGACGGGCCGGACGCGGCAGCGCTACGCGAAGCGCATGCGGATTTCGTCTTCGCCGGCACGCGCAGGGGCGCCGATCTGGCGGCGCACTACGCATCGGCGGACTTGTTCCTTTTTCCCAGCGTGACCGAAACCTTCGGCAACGTCACGACCGAAGCGCTCGCCAGCGGCCTGGCGGTCGCCGCGTACGACTATGCGGCCGCCCGCCAGCACATTGTCGACGGGGAGTCGGGGCTGCTGGTGCCGCTGGGGGACGAAGAAGGGTTCGTCGCGGCTGCGCAAACGCTGGCGCGCTCCGCCCACACGGTCGAGCGGCTCAGGAAGAACGCCGTGCTCGTGGCCTCCCGGCTTGGGTGGCCGCGGGTCATCGACGAATTCGAGCGGGTCCTGGCCGGGGTGGTTGCGCATCCGCGCACGGGCGCCGCCGATTGCGAAGAGCGTTCTGGATTGTCAAATAGGGAAACTGCATAGGCATACTGGCCGCCCTGCGCTTGGATCTAAAGCAAGTAAAGTTCAACTTTATACGGTCTCGCCGAACGGTCCCGCGTGGGCGCGGTCGGCAGGCGCGGGACGCGCGATCGTCGTGGGACGCGGGTGTACTTCCGCCGCGTTCTGGTCCTGCCCCCAGTGAACGAGCTCCATGCGGCCGTCGAGGTGCTCAACTACCGCGGTGCAGCTGTCGACCCAGTCGCCGCAGTTGATGTAGGTAACCGCACCGCTCATCCGCAGTGCAGCCGCATGGATGTGGCCGCAGATCACGCCGTCGGCGCCGCGCTCCCGCGCATGGCGCAGCACCGATTCCTCGAAATCGAAAATGAAGCTCACCGCGCTTTTGACCTTCAGCTTGGCGTAACCCGAGAGCGACCAGTAGCCGGGGATGCGCAGCCTGCGCCGCGCCCAGGAGAGCCACAGGTTCACGCGAACCAGAAACGCATAGGCCTCATCGCCGAGGATCGCGAGCCAGCGGTGGTATTTCGTGACCTGGTCGAACTCGTCGCCGTGGATGAGGAGGTAGTTGCGGCCGTCGGCGGCTTCGTGCATGTAGTCGCGCTCGACGCGGATGTTGCCAAACGAGGTGCCCACGTGCTCGCGGCCGGCCTCGTCGTGGTTGCCCGGGATGAAGACGACCTTGACGTCGTGCCGCGCACGCTTGAGGATTTTCTGCACCAGCGTGTTCTGCTCGGCCGTCCAATAGACGCCGCGCCTGCGCATGGCCCAGAAGTCGACGATGTCGCCGAGCAGGAACAGGTACTCCGAGTCGTGGGCCTTGAGGAATTCCAGCAGCCGCCCCGCCTGGCAGGCCGGCGTGCCCAGGTGGACGTCGGACACGAAGATCGCGCGCACCCGCGTCGGCGAGAGATCCATCCAATGCTCCGGTAAGTTCTGGCTTTTCGCGCCCAAGGGATTGAACGAGGGGTGCAAGCGCCCTTGGCATGATCCTAGATCCGGGATATGACATGGCGGTGACGGCGCGTGGTTCCGAGCGACGCGCGCGCGGATTTTCGCGCCGGGGCTGCGAACGGCACGCGCTGCACGAGACGGAAATCGCCGCCCGCGTGCGGTTCCTCGAACACGCAAATGGCATCGAACTCGGGCCGTCCCAGGATGCACATGGCATGGCCCGCATCGATGGTCAGCTCGGCTACGCGCCTCGGATCGGTTTCGCCAAGCGGACCGGTCAGGGACAAGTGGAACCGGAATCGTTCGAGCACCTGCGGATACCCCCAGCGATAGAGCATGCGAAGTTCGTCCGCGTCCAATCGCTCGGGATTGCGCCGCGCAAGGTCGCGCTCGTCCAGCGGCGCGCGGAACCGGTCGAACCGGATCACGCATTCGGCCGCCACGGCGTCGATCCGCGGATCGGCGTCCTCGGGAATCAGCGCGAGAAAGTCGCCAAGCAACGCGATCTTGAGCGGCGGCATCGGCCAGGTGCGCTGCCCGGCGCAATAAAGCGCGAGCTCCTCCAGAAGGCCTTCGAACGAAGCGTCCTGTGCAAGCCTGAAGGGCGCTTTGAGGGTCGCGTGAAATCCGTATCGGCGCGGTGCTTCGTCGACGTTTGCAAACCACTGCGCGCCGAACCGCGCCCATTCAGTGTCCTCTCCCGGGGCGTAGTAAAGAGCGTATCTGCGAGGGTCGTTCATGCGGCTGGCGGCGAAGCGTCGTCACAAAATTTTAATACCTGTTCGTTAGCATCCAGCATCGAAGTCTCCTAAGTGCGGTTCAGCGAAATCTACCGAGTGCATGTTGCGTCCTGTTGACACCCCCGCCGAAGGCCAGCCGGCCCCAACGAGCCGGCAGCGCTGGATGGGGGCGCTCGCCAAAGCCGATCCCGAATTGCTCGAAAGCACGATGTCGGCGCATGCCCACACGCAGTTCACGTGGCTGCGCCGCCCGGAAACGGGGCTCGCGATGGTGCGCGGACGCATTGGCGGCACCGGCGACCGCTTCAACCTGGGCGAGGTCACCGTGACTCGCTGCGTGCTTCGCCTGGCCGGCGGACTCACCGGAGTGGCCTACGTTCAGGGGCGCTCGCGGCGCAAGTGCGAGCTTGCCGCGCTGGCCGATGCGCTTCTCCAGGATGCTTCGATGCATGACGAAATCTTCCGGACCGTCGTCGAGCCCGCCGTGCGCGCTCAGGCGGCCGAAGACCTGGCGCGGCGGCAGCGGGCGCAGGCGACCAAGGTCGAGTTCTTCACCGTGGCAAGGGAGACGGGCCCATGAGTTCATCCACCAGTTTCGACCTTGGCGGCATCGGCGCGGGATTCGCCGACCCCTCCTTCGGCAGCCAGGCGGTGTTCCGCTCCTGCCTCGAGGCGATCTCGCGGCCCGGCACCCTCCTCGAGGTCGAGTCGGAAGCCGAAGTGCCGAAGGGCGCGCATCCCGCGGCGTATTCGCTGCTGCTTGCATTGCTCGACCAGGACACCCGCCTGTGGATTGCGCCCAGCCTGGAAACGAGCGCGCACGGCGCGGCGATCGGCGAATTCCTCGGGTTCCATACGGGTTGCCGGCGGGCCGATACGCCGTGCCTCGCGGATTTTGCGTTGCTGTCCACGGGCCGCGGCCTTCCCCCTCTCGAAGCGTTTTCCTCGGGCAGCGAGGACTATCCGGACCGCTCGGCCACGCTGGTGCTGCAGGCGGACGAGCTGCGCGACGACTCCGGCTGGTCGCTGACCGGACCCGGCATCCGCGGCCGGACAAGGCTGGCCGTCGCGGGCCTCGACCATGCGTTCCTTGCGCAGTGGGCGGCGAACCACGGGATGTTTCCGCGCGGTGTCGACATCTTCATCTCGTGCGGGCGCCGGCTGGTGGGCCTGCCGCGCACCACGCGCATCGAGCCCTAGCATGTACGTAGCAGTCAAAGGCGGCGAACGGGCGATTCTCAATTCGTATGACCTGCTCGCCGAGCAGCGCCGCGGGGATCCCGCGCTGCCCGAACTGACCACCGCCCAGATCCGCTCCCAGTTGCGGCTGTCGGTCGACCGCGTCATGGCCGAAGGTTCGCTTTACGACCCGGACCTCGCGGCGCTGGCGATCAAGCAGGCCGCGGGCGACCTCGTGGAGGCGATCTTCCTGTTGCGCGCCTATCGCGCGACGCTGCCGCGCCTCGCCTACACGCAGCCGGTCGATACGGCGCGCATGCGGCTGTGGCGGCGCGTGTCGGCGACTTTCAAGGATCTCCCGGGCGGGCAGGTGCTCGGGCCCACCTACGATTACACCCAGCGGCTGCTCGATTTCTCGCTGGCTGCCGCGAGCGGCAATGCGCCCCGCACTGCCAACGTCGTGCCAAGGCCGGGCGGCGAGGAGACAGTGCCGCGTGTGGTCGATCTCCTCAACCACGAAGGCCTGATCGAAGCGCATGCGCCATCCGTTGGCGATCCGGAACCCAAGGACCTGACCCGCGAGCCGCTGGCGTTTCCCGCCGACCGCGCCACGCGCCTGCAGAACCTCGCACGAGGCGACGAGGGGTTCCTGCTCGCGATGGGCTACTCGAGCCAGCGCGGTTATGCGCATACGCATCCTTTCGCGGGCGAAATCCGCTACGGTCGCGCCGACCTCGAGATCGTGCCCGAGGAGCTCGGCTTCGCGGTCTCGATCGGCGAGATCGAGCTGACCGAATGCCAGATGGTGAACCAGTTCGGCGGATCCAAAACCGAGCCGCCGCAGTTCACGCGCGGCTACGGCCTCGCGTTCGGGCACAGCGAGCGCAAGGCGATGGCGATGGCGCTCGTCGATCGCGCGCTGCGCGCCGAAGAGCTCGGCGAGGACGCCGAGTCGCCGGTGCAGATGCAGGAGTTCGTGCTCTCGCACAGCGACAGCCTCGAAGCCTCCGGATTCGTGCAGCACCTCAAGCTGCCGCACTACGTGGATTTCCAGTCCGAGCTCGAGCTGGTGCGCAAGATGCGCGCCAAGGCGCAAAGCGGCGCGGATTTGCCGGCCGAAGCCGCTTGAAGGCCGCCGACCTTCCCCTGCACGCGCCGGTCGCGCGGGACGCGGAGTACAACTTCGCGTACCTCGACGAGCGCACCAAGCGCATGATCCGCCGCGCGCTCCTCAAGGCCGTGGCGATTCCCGGCTACCAGGTTCCGTTCGGCTCGCGCGAAATGCCGCTGCCTTACGGCTGGGGCACCGGCGGCATCCAGGTCACCGCGGCGATCATCGGGCCGGCCGACGTGCTCAAGGTCATCGACCAGGGCGCCGACGACACGGTGAACGCGGTCAATATCCGCCGCTTCTTTCAGCGCACCGCGGGCGTCGCGACGACCGAGCGCACCGTGGAGGCCTCGATCATCCAGACGCGGCACCGGATTCCGGAAACGCCGCTCGAAGCCGGGCAGATCA
The DNA here is from genome assembly GCA_038319115.1 of Burkholderiales bacterium. Lineage (GTDB taxonomy): Bacteria > Pseudomonadota > Gammaproteobacteria > Burkholderiales > SG8-39 > SZAS-79. The sequence goes on from JBBQCV010000024.1 coordinate 13,504, forward strand.
TCGTCTACCAGGTGCCGCAGCCCGAGCCGCTGCAGCGCCTCGAGCCGCGCGAGGCGCAGTCGCGCCGCATGCATGCCCTGGCCGAGTACGGGCTCATGCACGTGAAGCTTTACGAGGATGTCGCGCGCTTCGGGCATATCGCGACGACGTACGACTACCCCGTGATCGTCAACGGCAGGTTCCTCATGGCGCCCTCGCCGATCCCCAAGTTCGACAACCCCAAGATGAACATGAACCCTGCGCTGCAGCTTTTCGGCGCCGGGCGCGAAAAGCGCCTCTACGCGGTGCCGCCGTATACGACGGTGGAAAGCATCGCCTTCGAGGACCACCCTTTCGAAGTGCAGCGCTGGGGCTCGGCGTGCGCGCTGTGTGGAGCGCAGGCGAGTTTCCTGGATGAAGTGGTCACCGACGACCAGGGCGGGCGGATGTTCGTCTGCTCCGACACCGACTACTGCCGCGAACGCAGGCACGCCGGTGACTGAGCCTGCCCAGGTCCCGGGACCGATCCTGCGCGCCACCGGGATCGCCAAGCGGTTCGGCAATCGCATCGCCGTGGACAAAGTCTCCTTCGAGCTCTACGCGGGCGAGGTGCTCGCCGTGGTCGGCGAATCGGGTTCCGGCAAGACCACGCTGCTGGAGTGCGTTTCGGCGCGCCAGATGCCGGATGCCGGCCGCGTCGAATTCCTCACGCGCCACGAGGGTGTCGTGGATGTCTACGGCCTGTCGGAATCGGCCCGCAGGCTCCTCGCGCGCACCGACTGGGGTTATGTGCACCAGAACGCGATCGAAGGTTTGCGCATGAACGTTTCGGCCGGGGCAAACGTCGGCGAACGTCTCATGGCGCTGGGCGAGCGGCACTACGGCCGCATCCGCGACACCGCCGCGCACTGGCTCTCGCGTGTCGAGATGGACGCCGCGCGCATCGACGACTCGCCCCGGACGTTCTCAGGCGGCATGCGCCAGCGGCTGCAGATCGCGCGCAACCTGGTCACGCAGCCGCGCCTGATTTTCATGGACGAGCCCACCTCGGGGCTGGATGTTTCGGTGCAGGCGAGGCTGCTCGATCTCCTGCGTTCGCTTACGCGGCAGCTTTCGCTTGCCGCGGTCGTCGTCACGCACGACCTGGCCGTGGCGCGGCTGCTCGCGCATCGCATGATGGTCATGAAGGATGGCTGCGTCGTGGAAACCGGCCTCACCGACCAGGTGCTCGACGACCCGCAGCATCCCTATACGCAACTGCTCGTCTCCTCGGTGCTGCATCCATGAGTTTTTCCGACCGCCCGGCCGCGCTCACGATCGTCGGCCTGTCGAAGAGGTTCCTCCTGCACAACCAGGGCGGGGCCGAGCTGCCGGTGCTCGGCAACGTCGGGTTCGACGTGAGGCCGGGCGAATGCGTGGCGCTCGACGGGCCTTCGGGGGCCGGCAAGAGCACACTGCTCAAGCTCATCTATGCCAACTACCGCGCGAGCTCAGGCTCGATCCGCGTGCGCCATGGCGGGCGCGAAGTCGACGTGGTTTCGGCTTCGCCGCGTGAGCTGCTCGAGCTGCGCCGCGACACGATCGGCTACGTGAGCCAGTTCCTCAGGGTGGTCCCGCGCGTGCCGGCGATCGACGTGGTGGCCGAGCCGCTGGTGGAGGATGCCGGCGGCAACCGCGAGCTCGCGCGCGAAGCGCAGGCCAAGGCGCAGCAGCTGCTCTTGCGCTTGCGCATCCCGCAACGGCTCTGGTACGTGCCGCCGGCCACGTTCTCGGGCGGCGAACAGCAGCGCGTGAATATCGCCCGCAGCTTCGTCAAACCGCGCAGCGTATTGCTGCTCGACGAGCCCACGGCATCGCTTGACGCGGCCAACCGCGTCACGGTGGTCGGCCTCATCAACGAGGCGCGCACCGAAGGCGCAGCCATCGTTGGCATCTTTCACGACGCGCGCGTGCGCGACTCCGTAGCCACCCGAACTCTCGACATGGCGGACTTCCAATGAACGCAGACCTGGTTTTCAAGAGCGCGCGCCTGGTGCTCGGCGGTGAAGTCGTGCAGGGCACGCTCGCCGCGGCCGGCGGCACGATCGTCGCAATCGACTCGGGCAACACGTCGGCGCCGGGCACGGCCGATCTCGAGGGCGATTTCCTGCTGCCCGGGCTTGTGGAGATCCACACCGATAACTTCGAGCGCCACCTCATGCCGCGCCCGAAAGTGCGCTGGCCGGCGCTTCCGGCGCTGCTTGCGCACGATGCCGAGATCGCGGCGGCGGGCATCACGACCGTCTACGATGCGCTGGGGGTAGGCGACGCGGACGAGGATGCGCTGCGCGGACAGGGGTGGGGCGAGGTGATCGACTGCATCGATCGCGCTTCGCAGGCCGGCCTCTTGCGCGCCGAGCATCTGCTGCACGTGCGCTGCGAGCTGCCAGCGCCGAATACGATCGACCTGTTCGCGCCGTTTGTCGGCGATCCGCGCGTGGGCCTCATCTCCCTCATGGACCACACGCCCGGCCAGCGCCAGTGGGAAGACCTCAAGCAGGCGCAAACCTATTACACCGGCAAGAAGGGCTGGTCCGACGAGAAGTTCGACCGGCAGGTTGCGAACTCGAAGGTGCTGCAGGAGCGCTACGCGACGCCGCACCGGCGGTATTTCGTCGAGTACGCTCGCACGCGCGGCATCGCGCTTGCGAGCCACGACGACACCAAGCCGGCGCATGTCTTCGAGGCCCGCCGCGAAGGCGCGGCGATCTCCGAGTTCCCGACCACCGTCGCCGCAGCGCGCACGGCGCGCGAGCATGGCATGTCGACCGTGATGGGCGCGCCCAACGTGGTGCGCAGCGGCTCGCACTCGGGCAACGTCGCCGCCCTCGAACTCGCGAAGCTGGGCCTGCTGGACACGCTGTCGTCGGACTACGTGCCGATCAGCCTGCTCATGGGCGCGTTCCGCCTGGTGGACCAGGCCGGCTTTTCGATCCCGCGGGCGGTCGCCACGATCAGCCGCAATCCGGCAAGATCGGTGGGTCTGCACGACCGCGGCGAGATCGCTCCCGGCATGCGCGCGGACCTGGTGCAGGTTCGCCTGGTCGAAGGCCTCGACGGCCTCAGGCAGCCGATCGTGCGTGCCGTATGGCGGCAGGGTAAGCGGATCGTGTAGCGCTCCGGCCGGGCTTGCGGCCGACGAAAAGGTAGTACGGCACCCGCAGGAGCGGCACGTAAGGCACCGGCGTTTCGAGCTCGATCGAGTAGTGGCGCGGCAGCCCCGAGCGTAGTTCGCGCAGGTGGTCCGGGTTCAGCAACACGCCGTCGTGCGCAAACCACGTGCGCCAGAACGCGCGCGACAGCGCCGCGCCCGCGCCTGCCCGCGCCGACACCTGGAAGTCGACCACGCCGAGCGTGCCGCCGGGCCGCAGCATCCCGACCGCGTTCGCGATCGCGGCGCGCCAGTCGGGAATCATGCTGAGCGAATACGACAGGTAGACGCAGTCGGCCGCGCGCTCGGGCCGGAATGCCGCGGCGTCCTCTCGCACCACGCGCACGTTCGGCCGCCCCTGCGCACGCTTGCGGGCGCGCTCCAGGAGCGCCGGGCACAGATCCACCAGGTCCACCTGGGCGAGGCGCTCGAGCGATGCGCCGAGGTATTCGATGTTGCGCCCGGTGCCGGCGCCGAGCTCCACCACGTACGCGCCGGGCGCGGGCGCGAGCCTGCGCATCAGCTCGGCGCGGCCGGCGAGCAGCTTTTCGCGGAACGCGTCATAGTCATCGGCCTGCGGCGCGTAAAACGCCTGCAGGCGCTCCGCGTGCGAGCACGCGCGCGGCATGCCGTAAGCAAGCCGGCCGAGCACCGCGGCATCGCGCTTCAGGGTTTCAAGCAGCGACATCGGCGATTACAAAACCAGGATAAGTGTGCACGCGGTCGTGCTGCTGCAGGTCTCGCGCCAGCTGGTGCCTGAAGTGCAGGCGCTCGGCGAGGATGGGGCCGGAGGCGCCCACCCGGGTGCGGTCCAGGTAGGGCGGGCGGGCATGGGCACTGCGCAGGAGGATGCGCGCATCGGGCGCGGCCTTCTCGAAGATCGCGGCCCACTCCTCCGCGAGCGCCTGCGGGTAGTAGGAGCTCATCCAGTCCATGTGGTCGAGCAGCACGAAGCGCGAGATCCGCCCGTCATGGGCGCGCAGGAAGTCGGTCAGCATGCAGGTGTGCACCTCGATGCGATCGACCAGGCCCGCTTTGAGCGCGGCGAACTGCGCGGGCTTGAGGTATTCCGGGCAGCAGTCGCGGCTGTAGCGCCCTGTGACGTAGACGCGCCAGAAATAGTTGTGCGCGATCGGCAGGGTGCGCGAAACGTATTCGACGGCTTCGCGGATGAAGCCGGGGATGCCCTCCGGGTGCTGCTTCTCGACCAGCTTGCGCTGCGGGTAGGGCACGCCGAGCAGGCTCATGGTGAGCTGGCGCGACAAGGCCCAGTTCACTTCGCGCGTCCACAGCTGCGGGGCGATGCGTTCGTCGTAGATCGCCCGTTGCTCGCCCACGCAGCCGGCGTCGAGGAACTCATGCACTGCTTCGCCCAGGCGGGGACGCACGCGGAAGTAGGTGCGAAATGCGCGTGCGACGAATCCAGAAAGGCCGTGAAAATAGAAACTTGCGCTGCTTTGTTCGAACCAGCCCAGGCGCCGGTCCCACCAGCCCCGCGCGAAAGGCGAGAGCGCGGGCCGCAGCTGCTCGCGATACAGGCGCCGGACATCCGGGTGGACGCCTTCGCCGAACATCGCGAAGAAGTCGTCGAACCCGAGGTGGCGGATGCCCGCCATCTTCAGCTCGAGCAGCGCGTTCTGGCGCGGATTGGCGTCTACGGCATGGATGCGCGCCGGGGCCAGCAGCGCGTAGTCGAGGACGTTGCAGCCGGCGCTCGTGATCGCAAGCAGCGTGTCGGAGGTTCCGAGGGCGAGGGCCTGCCGGTCGACGGCCGGGTCTTCCCAGCAGGTGTTGTAGACCAGCGCGCGCGAATAGATCGCGTTGAACAGCGCGTGGTCGAAACGGTCCGCGAGGCTGGGCTGGCGCAGCATCAGCGCATCCTTCCGAGCAAAGCATCCTTCATCGCGGCCTGCGGCGGCCGCTCCCCGAGCCAGATCCGCAGCAGCGCGGGAAAGAAGTCGTCGCCTTCGATTGCCTCGCCCTTGCGCTCGCCGTCGAGCGCAAAGCGCGTGCCGCGTCCGGGCACGAAATCCATGGTGATCTGGCTGCCGCGGGGCGCCACGCCGACCGCGGCCATCACCCCCGCGAGCCGCTCGATTCGCGGCTGCAGGCGCTCGACCTCGGCGTGCGCGTGGTTGTCGCGAATGCCCTCGACCAGCGCGTCGGCCAGCTCCCGCGCCGAAGTTTCCCGCAGCAGCGCGAGCGTGATGCGCTTGGGGCCGCCACTCGCAAGCACGGCCGCCGCGGTGCCATTGCGCTCCGGGAGATAGAGGCCGATCGCGTAGATGCGCAGCGTCGCCCAGCTCCTGAGCGCCGCGCCGTTCAGGGCGACGGTTTGCCCGGCGATACTGACGGTCTCAGGAAAGCGCACTCCGGCGATCTCCACCGCAAGCGCGCCTGGCGCCGACAGCAGGCAAGCGAGCTTGAACAGCCAGAGCGAGCTCGCGAGCGGCACGTTTCGAGCAGGCTTGGAACTCAAAATGCTGCCATTTTAAGGCAATGCCCCGCGCCCATGGCGGCTCTTGAGGCAAAATACTGCCATCGCCTGAACTCGCCCCGCATCTCGGCGCCCAGCTTAGCGCGCCCTCAGAAGCTCGGGCACGCGCAGCAGGATGAACTCGTTGTCGTCCTGCACGCCGACCTTGCGCCCGCTCGAGTAGGGCAGGTTGTTGTCGTTCGCGACAATGATGTGATCGGCATCGACCACGTCGACATCTTCGATGGTGACGAACGGGAAGGTGAACTTTCCATTTTGCGTGCCGCGCTTGGCGACGCCCGAGGGGTCGTCGATCGCCAGCAGGTCGACATAGCCGATCTTGCGCACGAACCCGTCGCTGTCGGCGTCCTTCAGGCTGACCTTGTAGACGCGTTTCAGCTTTGCCGGCACGTTCTGGCAGTCCGGACGCGCCGGCCCGTTGCAGGCGTCCTCGGCCAGGCCTTCGCCGTTGTCGCGCTCGATGATGAGGCCGCTGTCCGCGTCGATCATGTTGAAGTCGCCGATGTTGTTGGCGTTGGCTTCGAGCAGGTACTTGAAGGACCGGCCGGTCCATTCGCCTTTGGCGACATCGAATTCGAGGATGCGCAGGTACTCGCGGCCGTCCTTCGCCTCCCATTTCTTGTCCGCATCCAGCCACAGCGGGCCTTCGAGCATCGGGTAGAGGAAGCGCCCGTCCGGGGATGCCGCCATGCCTTCATAGCCGCGCGAGCGGCGCACCGGCGTGGTGAACGCGCCGGACACGGCGGGCGTGCCTATGGTGAAGTGGTCCGGCGAGCGCAGCACCTTGCCATCGAGCATCGTGTCGTACACCGCGAGCACCTTGCCCTTGCGGTCGGTTCGGATGAGGTAGGGGCCGAGCTCGTCGCCGAACCAGACCGAGTCGCCGATGAACTGCATCGACTCGATGTCGAAATCCATGCCGGTCAGGTAGCGCTTCGTGGTGCCTTCGTTGACGATCACGAACGGCACCTTGCGCTCGGGGTCGTGCAGGAACACGGTCGACAGCCGCTTGATCGCGCCGCTCTTCCAGTCGGGCTTCACGTGGTGGAATGTGAGCATTGCGTCGGCGCTGTTGTTCTTCGCGCCGTAGCCGTTGTCAGAGAGCACCCAGTAGGTGCCGTCCTTCATCGCCTTGATCCCGGAGAAGCCCTGCACCGGCTGGCCCTTGAAAGGCAGCGACACGCCGGTGGGCCGCGGCGCGGCGCGATCCGACAGGTAGGAGATGCCGGGAATCGATTCGAGCGCATCCCGGCGGCGCTGGTCGGGCGCGGTGTACTTGCCGGACGTTTGCAGGCTCTGCGGCGCATCCTTCGGCGGCGCGATGAAGGTGCGCGCCGGCAGGAACGCGTGGCCGGCGAGGGTGGCGGGAAACTGCTGGGCGCTTTGCGCATGCGCCGCGGGTGCCGCGAGCGCAAGTGCGCCCGCGAGAACTGCAAGACCGGTTTTCAATTCACTCTCCCCAGAGAAACGAAAGCGAAGGAGTGTGCGCATCGACGATGACCGCGTCGTGACGCTGGAGTTACAAAGCGATGACTGCGCGCGGCCGGGTCGAATCCCGTTGTCATGACTTTGTAAAATTCGCGGAATAGGCTGACGGCGCTCCACATCCACCCACGGGATCCCCTCCAGTGACGTCTCCTGCAGTGCTCATCAGCGGCCTGACCAAGACTTTCGGCAAGCACCGCGCGCTGGACGCAATCGACCTCTCGGTGATGCCTGGCGAAATGGTGGCGCTGATCGGCGCCTCGGGGTCGGGCAAATCAACGTTGCTGCGCCACATTGCGGGTCTCGCGGCAGGCGATGCCGGTGCGGCAGGCAAAATCGAAGTCAACGGCCGCCTGGTGCAATCGGGCGGTCGGCTGGCGGGTGACATCCGGGATGTGCGCGCGGGCATCGGTTTCGTTTTCCAGCAGTTCAACCTCGTCGACCGGTTGCCCGTGATCGTCAACGTGCTCGCCGGTGCGCTGCACCGCGTGCCCTTGTGGCGCAGCCTGCTCAAATGGTTTACGCGCGCTGAGGTGGCGGCCGGCATCGAGGCCCTGCGGCGCGTCGGCATCGCCGAGCAGGCCGCGCAACGCGCCTCTACGCTTTCAGGCGGCCAGCAGCAGCGCGCCGCGATCGCGCGCACGCTCGTGCAGGGTGCGCGCGTCGTGCTTGCCGACGAGCCCATAGCCTCGCTGGACCCGGAATCCTCGCGCAAGGTCATGGAGATCCTCGCGCGCATCAATCGCGAAGACAACAGCACGGTGCTGGTGTCGCTGCACCAGGTGAACGTGGCGCTGCGCTACTGCCCGCGCACGGTGGCGCTCCGGCAAGGGCAGGTGGTCTATGACGGTCCGTCATCAATGCTGACGCCGGGGCTGCTGCGCGATCTCTACGGCGCCGAGGCCGACGGGATCCTGTCGCTCTCGGACCACCTTTCGTCTCTGCAAGACGACCAGGCGCATCCGGCGCCGCCGGGATCGCGGTATGCCGCGGCCAGGGCCGCGGAAGCCGTCTAAGCAATCTGAACAGTCAACCAACAGGAGTGCATTCAATGCTGAAGAAACTGATCGCCGCCGCCACGCTTGCGGCAATGGCCGCCGGACCCGCGTCGGCCCAGGACCTGAAAGAAATCAACTTCGGGATCATCTCAACCGAGTCGTCCGCCAATCTCAAGCAGGACTGGACGCCAATCCTCGAGGACATGGCGAAGAAGACCGGCTTGAAGGTCAACGCTTTCTTCGCCCCCGACTACGCCGGTGTCATCGAGGGCATGCGCTTCAACAAGGTCCACGTGGCCTGGTTCGGCAACAAGTCCGCCATGGAGGCGGTCGACCGCGCAAGCGGCGAAGTCTTCGCCCAGATGATTAACGCCGACGGTACGCAGGGCTACTACTCGCACCTCATCGTGCATCGCGACAGCCCCGTCAAGTCGCTCGACGACGTGATCAGGACCGGAAAGACGCTTTCCTTCGGCAACGGGGACCCGAACTCGACTTCGGGGTTCCTCGTGCCGAGCTACTACGTGTTCGCGGTCAACAACCTCGACCCGAAATCGATGTTCAAGATCGTGCGCTCGGCCAACCATGAGGCCAATGCGCTGGCGGTAGCCAACAAGCAGGTCGATGTCGCCACCAACAACAGCGAGAACCTGGAGAAGATCAGCGAGCGCTTTCCCGAAAAGCACAAGGAGATCCGCGTAATCTGGACCTCGCCGCTGATCCCGTCGGACCCTCTGGTGATGCGCAAGGACCTGCCGGAGGCCGCGAAGGCGAAGATCCGCAGCTTTTTCTACACGTACGGGCAAGGCGGCCAGCGCGAGAAGGATGCGCTCATGAAGCTCTCCAAGCTCTCGATGTTCAAGGAGTCCTCCAATCGCCAGCTGATCCCGATCCGCCAGCTTGAGCTCTTCCGCGAAAAGACCAAGCTTGAGGCCGATGCGGCAATGCCCTCCGCCGACAAGCAGGCCAAGCTCGGCGAGATCAACCGCAAGCTCGCCGAGCTGAACCAGCAGCTCGCGCAGAAATAGTCCGGCGCCAGGACCCATGGCGATGGAGCACGCTCTCCCGGCGCCTGCGGCGATCGCGCTGCCCAAGCGCAGCCTCGCCTCGCTGCTGGGCTGGGGGCTCGTGCTCGCGCTGCTGGCGCTCACCTGGAAGGGCGCCGACATGCGCCCGCTCGATCTCGCTCGCGATTCGGGGAACATGGCGAAGTACGCCTCCGACTTCTTCCCGCCGAATTTCGCCCACTGGCGGCTGTACGTCGAGGAGATGCTCGTCACGCTGCAGATCGCGTTGTGGGGCACCGCGCTGGCGGTGGTCTGCGCGGTCCCGTTCGGTCTCCTGTGCTCGGCCAACATCACGCCATGGTGGATCCACCAGCCGGTGCGCAGACTCATGGACGCGGCGCGCGCGATTAACGAGATGGTCTTCGCGATGCTGTTCGTGGTGGCCGTCGGCCTGGGTCCGTTCGCCGGGGTGCTGGCGCTCTGGATCCACACCACCGGCATACTCGCCAAGCTCTTTTCCGAGGCCGTCGAGGCCATCGACCCCCAGCCGGTGGAAGGCATCCGCTCGAGCGGGGCGAACGCGCTTGAGGAAATCGTCTACGGCGTCATCCCGCAGGTGCTCCCCCTGTGGATCTCGTACACGCTTTATCGGTTCGAATCGAACGTGCGCTCGGCGTCCGTGGTCGGTATGGTCGGCGCGGGCGGCATCGGCGTGATCCTCTGGGAGATCATCCGCGGCTTCTACTATGCGGAAACGTGCGCCGTCATGATCATCATCATCGTCTGCGTGAGCCTCATCGATCTCGTTTCTGCGCGCATCCGCAAGGCGTTGATCTGACCATGTCGCTCACCGTCGAAGACATCGTCGAGCTGTTCGAAACCCGCGGCGCCAAGTCCTACGGCAGCGAGGCGGTGAGCCAGCTCGAGCACGCATTGCAGTGCGCCCTGCTTGCCGAGGAGGCCGGCGCCACGCCCGAGCTGGTCTGCGCCTGCCTCATGCACGACCTCGGGCATCTCGTCGCGCAGAGGCCCCATGGGGTGGGGCGCAAGGAAGACGACTTGCACCAGTACATCGCGATGCCCTTCCTGCGAGGGGCCTTCGCGCCGGCGGTGCTGGAACCGATCCGCCTGCACGTCGATGCAAAGCGCTACCTTTGCGCGGTGAGCGCCACCTATTGGGACTCGCTTTCCCCGGCCTCGAAGCACAGCCTCGAGCTGCAGGGCGGCGTGTTCAGCGAGGCCGAGGCGCAGGCTTTCATCGGGCGCGCGCACGCTTCGGACGCCGCGCTGCTGCGGCGCTGGGATGACCAGGCGAAGACGCCGGGGTTGCCTACGCCCGGCCTTGCGCGTTATGCGCAGATCCTCGAGTCCTGCGCGATCCCCGCGCGACAATCCTGAAATTGGAAACTAGACCAGCGAGAACGAGGCCATAGCAACCAGCGCGCCGAGCGCGCCGCCGGCCAGCACATCGCTCGGGTAGTGCAGGCCGAGCACGACTCGAGACGCGGCCACCAGCAGCGTGAACGGCACGGCCACCCACACGAGGACCGGGTAGTACGCGCAGGCAAGCACCGTGAAAGCCACGGCATGCAGCGTGTGGCCCGAGGGAAAGCTGAACTGGTCCAGCGGTTGGGTTCCGGCGGCGACGTGCTGATGGACCTGGTAAGGGCGCGGGCGCAGCGTGCCTCGTTTCAACAGTTTATAGACGAGGGTGCATGCGAGGCCAGTGAGCACCATGTGCGCCACTGGCCGGATTGAATGCGCAAAGTCGGCCAGCAGCAGCATCGCCATGAGCGCGTACCAGAAGATCCCGTCGCCCAGCCGGCTCACCACGCGAAACAGCTGCAGCAGAGGACGCAGGTGGATGCCGCGATTGAGCGAGACGCAGACCCGCTCATCCCACGACTGCAGGCGCGCGAGCGTCGCATCGAACCGCGTCACGCAGCCTCCGCGCGCCGCCGGGCGGTTTCTGCGAGGAGATTCACGAGCGCGGCCTCGAAATCGGCCACGATCGCATCCCACGAAAGTCCTTCGGCGAGCCGGCGCGCTTCGGCACCGAGCCTGCGCGCGTGATCGAGATCCCGCGCGAGGGCCACCGCTTGCACGATGAAGGCGTCCTTGTCGCCAAAAGGCGCGAGGCTCGCCGACACGCCATGGCGCAGGTACTGCCGCGCGGCCGCGTAGTCGAACGCGACGATCGCGAGGCCGCTGGCCATGGCTTCCAGGGTCACGTTGCCGAATGTCTCGGTCATGCTGGGGAACAGGAACACGTCGGCCGAGGCATAGTGCGCCGAGAGCTCGCCATTGACTTTCCTGCCCGCGATGACGAAACCGTTGCTCGTGCGGCGCAGCGTCTCGACCAATGGGCCGTCGCCGACGAGCACGAGCTTGCTGTCCGGCCGCGCGGCCCGCATGTGCTCGTAGGCCTCGATCAACACCGGGAAATTCTTCTCCGGCGCGAAGCGGCTGACGCACATCACGACCATGGTGTCCGGTCCCGCGCCCCAGCTCTCGCGCAGTTCCACGCGGCGACGCTCGGGACTGAAGACCTGCGGATTGACTCCGCGTCCGACAATGCGCAGGCGCTCGAACCCGAGGCGCCCGAGGTCGGCGGCCATCTCCTCGGTCGGCACCAGGGTGCAGTCCGCGTCGTTGTGGAACTTGCGCAGGTACGCCGCCACCGGACGCGACAGCCACGCGAACCCGTAGTGCTTGCTGTACGCATGAAAATTGGTATGGAAATCGGTGGCCACCGGGATCTTCAGCTTGCGGGCGGCTGCGAGCGCCGACCAGCCGAGCGGGCCTTCGGTTGCGATGTGGACGAGATCCGGGCGCTTGAAGCTCCACGAGCGCACCAGCGCCTGCTTGGCCGGCATTCCCATGCGCAACTGCGAGTAGCGCGGGATCGGCACGCCGGGGCGCAGCATCTCTTCGTAGTCGCCCTCGGCGGCAGCCCGGTCGGTGCCTCCCTGCCGGGGCCTCACGAGCTGGATCGCATGGCCGCGGGCGCGCAGGCCCTCGACCATCATGTACACCGTCCTCGCCACGCCGTTGACTTCCGGCGGGTAGGTCTCGGTCACCATCGCCACGCGCAGCTGGGCCTTGAGCGGCGCGATTTCACTGATTTCGACTACGCAATCACGGGGCGTCGCGTCCATGGCGCGCAGCCTGCGCGCCGCAAATGAAAACTTTGTGACCGGGAGATGAAGAGTTTGTGACGACGAGTTTGTGACGACTAGGGCGTGACCTGACGCGGGGTGACCCGGCGCGCGCCGGCTAAACGAGCAGGACGAGAAGCCAGATGACCGCAGTGCTTGCCAATGACAGCATCACCGCGGCGCTGCCGATGTCCTTGGCGCGCTTGGCCAGGCGGTGGTCTTCAAGGGAAATTCGGTCCACTGCCGCCTCGACCGCGGAATTCAGGAGCTCGACCACCAGCACGAAGAGCACGCTTCCGACCAACAAGGCCTTGCCGACACCTGTGGGACCCAACCAAAGCCCCAGCGGCACCAGAACCGCCGCGAGGATCAGTTCCACGCGGAAGGCGTCTTCGTTCTTCGCCGCGGCCGCGAACCCGGACATGGAGTAGCGCGTCGCATTGATGAGCCGCTGCAATCCGGTCTTGCCCTTGTGCGGACTTTCCTCCATGGCGGGCGAATCTATCACACCGGTTTTAGATTCCATGCGGTCCTAGCTCGGCGCCGCGAGCAGATTGAGCAACTCTTCCTGCGCCGCGCGGCGCCGGCCGCGGCGCGGCTTGGCGCGCGTGTAGCCGCCTTCCGAATCCATCTCCCACGCCTGGCAGTTGTCCTCTACATACGGCAGCAGGCCTTCGCGGATCACGCGGCGCTTGAGCGCGGCATCGAGCACCGGGAAGCACAGCTCGATGCGGCGGAAGAAATTGCGGTCCATCCAGTCCGCGCTCGAGAGATAGGTGTCTTCTGCGCCCGCATTGTGGAAGTGGAAGATGCGCGTGTGCTCGAGAAAACGTCCGATCACCGAGCGCACGCGGATGTTGTGCGAGAGCCCCTCGATGCCGGGCCTGAGCGCGCACACGCCGCGCACGATGAGGTCGATCTTCACGCCGGCCCGCGAGGCCGCGTACAACTCTTCGATGATGATCGGCTCGAGCAGCGCGTTCATCTTGGCGATGATGAACGATGGCGTGCCTTCGGCGGCGAGCTTCGCCTCGTTGCGGATCGCCGCGATCACGCGCCGGTGCAGGCTGAAGGGCGATTGCCACACGTGCCGCAATCTTCCGGCGCGCCCAAGACCCGTCAATTGCTGGAAGACGTCGCTCGCGTCGGCGCAGATCTCCTCGTTGGCGGTGATCAGGCCGAAGTCGGTATAAAGGCGCGCGGTGCGCGGGTGGTAGTTGCCGGTGGCGAGGTGCACGTAGCGCTTGAGGGAGGTTGCGCCCGCAGTCGTCCCATCCGCGCTTTCCTCCCGCCGCACGATCAGGGACATCTTGGCGTGCGTCTTGTGGCCGACCACGCCAAAGATCACATGCGCGCCGACCTCTTCCAGGCGTGTCGCCCAGTTAAGGTTGACCTCCTCGTCGAAGCGCGCCATGAGTTCCACCACCACCGTGACTTCCTTGCCCAGGCGCGCCGCATCGATGAGGATCTCCATAAGCTCGCTGTCGGTGCCGGTGCGGTAGACCGTCTGCTTGATCGCGATCACACGCGGGTCGGTGGCCGCGGTGCTGATGAAGTTGATCACCGGCGTAAACGACTGGTAGGGGTGGTGCAGCAGGATGTCCTGGCTGGCGAGCACTTCGAACAGTTCGCCGGTGCCTGCGTCCAGCGCCGCTGGCAGCCCGGG
>JBBQCV010000025.1:0-27369 GCA_038319115.1 Burkholderiales bacterium
GTGGGAAGCGCAGATGTTGCATGCCAAGCGGCGGTTCGACCTGCCGCTGCCTTTCGCCGAATGGCTCACCCGCGCGACCGACGAGCGGATGATTTCGGTGCTGCCCCTCGGCGTCGAGGTCGTACTCGCGCTCGACGCGCTCCCGGCGTCGTTTCACGGCGACCCAGCCGACCGAATGATCGTCGCCACCGCCCGCGCGCACGCAATGCCGCTTGCGACCCACGACGCGGCTATCCGCCGTTCGCGCGCTGCAAGAATATGGAAGCCTTGACTGCGAGCGCCAAGTGGGTGACCTCGTGATGAGCACGGCGGGCGCAGATCGGTGTCGGCAGTGACGGCAAGCTTGCCGGCCACGATCTCGCCGATGCGCTGCGCTAGTTGCCTCCGGTGTACGGCCGTGAGGCGCATTCGTTGAAGATCCGGGCGGTGCAGCGGGCGCAGATCGCCGGATCGAGGCGCGCGAAGATCGCGGCGATCGCCTCGTCCTTCTCGCGATACACCCGGTCGGCCCCGATCGCGTCGATGAACCCGCTGTTTCTCAAGACGTCCTCGACCGGCTGGCGCAGGCCCTGCAGGTACAGGCTCCCGCCCACGGCGCGGCGTGCGCGCGCTTCGCGCGCAAGCGACTCCGCGCCCGCGAGGTCGATGAAATTGATGCTGCGCGCCAGGATCACGAGGTGCCTCTGCTGGTGCGCCACGCCGCGCAGCGTGTCGAGGTGCGTCTCGAAATGCTCCACAGCGCCGAAGTACAGCGAACCCTCCACTGCCGAAATCTTCAGTTGGGGGCATTCCACCAGGCCCCGCGCCACCGGGCCGAAGCGCCGCTCGCTGTGGCGCGGGTCGGGCGCCACGGTGCGGATCTGCGGGCGCGACGTGCGATTGAGGTAGACGACCAGCGAGGCGATGACGCCGGTCAGGATCGCATAGGGCAGCGGCGCAAGCAGGGTCGCGAACAGCGTCGCAAGCAGCACACCCGCCTCCGCGCGACTGGTGCGCGCGTACAGCCGGATACGCTGAAAGTCGATCAGCCGCCAGCCCGCAAGGATCAGCAGCGCCGCGATCGTCGCGAGCGGCAGGAACGTCGCCAGCGGCGCAAGGACCAGCAGAAGCAGGACCAGCACGCAAGCCGAGAAGACCGCCGAAAGCGGCGTGCGCGCACCCGCCTCGAAGTTCACGCCGCAACGGTTGACCGATGCGCTGGAGGGATAGCCCGAGAAGAATGCCCCGGCAATATTCGCAAGCCCCTGGCCGATCAGTTCCTGGTTGCTGTCGATGCGCTGGCCGGAGCGCAACGCAATAGCGCGCACGATCGCGATCGTCTGGGTGACCGAAAGTACCGTCACGGCGATGGCCGGGCCGGTGAGCACGCTCAGCGTGGCGGGCGAGAAATCCGGCAGCGTGAGCGGCGGCAGCGCGCCGGACAGTGCGCCCAGGGTCCGGATGCCGGTCGTGGCTTGCCCGAAGATCGCGTTGACCAGCGCGGCGAAGGCCGTCCCCGCGACCGTGGCCACCGCGATCGGCGCGATGCGCTTCGAGAAGCGCGGCGTCAGGATCGCGGCCGCGATGGTCACCGCGCTCACGGCGACTGCCCAGGGATGCGCTTCGTCCGCACGCGCAAGCAGCACACGCAGCATTTCGGCGAATGCGCTTGCCGGCGGCGGGTGCACACCCAGCAGCGGGGCGGCCTGGCTGGCAATGATCAGCGCACCGAGCGCGGCGGTGAAGCCGACGATGACCCCGTCGGAAACAAATCGCACCAGCACGCCGAGGCGAAACACGCCCATGGCGAATATCAGTACGCCGCTGACCAGCGACAGCGTAAGGGCCATTGAAACGTATTGGGGCGAGCCCGGCGTTACGATCGGCGCGAGCGCCGCGAGGACCATGAGCGAAACCGCGTTGGTCGGCCCGGAGACGGCGTGCCACGACGAACCGAACAGCGCCGCCACGATGGTCGGCACCATCGCGCAGTACAGGCCGTACTGGGGCGGCAGGCCGGCCAGCGTCGCGAAGGCGACGCCCTGCGGCAGGACCACCACCGCGCCGATCAGCCCGGCGATCGCATCGGCACGCAGCGATTCGCGGTTGACGCGCGGCCACCAGGTCAGGAACGGCAGGAATCGCCGCAGCGCGGCGGGGATTGAAAGAGGGGCGATGTGGCTCTCCGGCAGACCCAATATTAGCCGACGCGCCCTCCCCGCCCAAGTGCGCTAGGCACGCGCGGCGCATGGAGAGCGCAGGCGACCCGACCCTCTTGCAAGGGGCGGCGGGCGCGTGGTGCACGCGCAAGTCTACGGAGCTTAGAGCGTCACCTGAGTCGGAATTTCACCGCCCGACAAGCGCTTAGTCCCGAATCAATACTTCAGCGGGCACCTTCAGTTTCTCGCTTACCGAGCGAATCTGCGCCAGGGTCAAACGGCGCTTCTTGTTCAACACGTCGTGCGCGCGCTGCCGGGAGCCGAGTACGTCGTGCAATTCGACAGCCCGCATTCCGCGCTGCTCGAGCGCGAACCGGATCGCCGCAACCGGGTCCGGCGGCGGAACCGGGTAATGCTCGCGCTCGTACTTTTCGAGCATCAGCATCAACACTTCGAATTGCGCATCGTCGCGTGAACCCGGCTTGGGCGGCGCGTCGAAAAAAACCGCGACTTGCTTAAGTGCTCGCCGATACGCCGCGATCGATTTGATCAGTTCGACTTCAAGTTTTCGCTTTGCCATGAATTGCTCCGGTGAAGTAGGCATCACCATTTCGCGCTGAGCGTCTCGGCACCCGACCAGGGCTTGATCCTCGTCAGCTTCGTACGCAGGACTCGTTCTGCAACTTCCGTGTCATGAGCGGCCTGGGCGCGCAGCCAATAGCCGTTTGAGAGTCCTAAATAGCGGCATAGTCGCAGATCGGTGTCGGCCGTAACGGCACGCTTGCCGGCCACGATCTCGCCGATGCGCTGCGCTGGCACACCAACGTCCTTCGCCAGCCGGTATTGGCTGATTCCCATCGGCTTCAGGAATTCGTCCAGCAAGAGCTCGCCGGGGGTCACGGGTTTGAGTTTGCGCATCATGAATCTCCGTCAGTGGTAGTCCACGATCTCCACGTCCTCGACGCCTGTGTCGGTCCAGCGGAAGCACACGCGGAACTGATCGTTTACACGGATCCTGTGCTGCCCCGCACGATCACCTTTCAGGGCTTCCAGCCGATTGCCGGGCGGCACTCGCAGATCCTCCAATCGCCCCGCGATTTCCAATTGCCGCAACTTACGCCGGGCCACAGCCACGATGTTTACGAACCGCTTGACGCGGTTGCCCTTGGAAAGAGCCAGCGTGTCGGCACATTTGAACGTCCTGATCACGCACCGATAGTAACGCCATGCGTGATTAGTCGCAAAGTGCGGCAGTTACAACTTGCGCGCAATTGATGGATTAGTGGAACTCATCGACATTCACATGCGCCGCCCCACGGGCGTTCGTCGCGGGCACGAACATCGCGGACACCTGGCCGGCGACAAACCACTACCGTCCGGAAACTCCTGAATCCGAGGGAGAGGCTCGGTGACAGGTAATCAAGAGGCTGATCGAAAAATTCGAGGCGGCGATCAAGGCCAATACCGTCGATAAAGCCCTCCATCAGGTAATTCACTTGATAGTTGTCAGAAAAGCGCGTATATTTCTGACGTACTGGAGCGGATGATGAACTCGGTTATGGAGCAAGTCCTGGAGCACGCGACCCAAATGCCCGAAGGCAGGCCCTTGGCTGCCAAGGAGTTGCTGCATCTTGGAAGCCGTGCCGCTGTGGATCAGGCCCTGTCCCGCCTCACCCGGAGCGGGGAATTGATTCGCGCAGGACGTGGGGTGTACGTGAAGCCCATCAAAAGTCAATTCGGCACCCGCGCTCCGATGAGCATGAAAGTGGTGGAAGAGTTGGCTGCCAAGCGCGGCGAAACGATCGTCCCCCACGGCGCAGTCGCCGCAAATGCGCTCGGCCTCACGACCCAGGTCCCCGTACGAGAGGTCTATCTCACGTCTGGCCCGACTCGCCGGCTAAGGCTGGGGTCGCAGGTCGTGGAGCTGCGGCACGCACCACAATGGCAACTCACACGACCAAACCACGCCGCAGGAAACGCAGTACGAGCCCTCGCCTGGATGGGACGCGACAGGGCAGCCGAGGCCATTCAAAAGCTCAAATCCATCCTCTCTCGGAGCGAGTTGGAAGAGATCGCATCGACACGTGCAGAGCTTCCAACCTGGATGGCTCGAGAAGTCAGTGCGCTTGTGACTCATGCCTGAGTTTTTTGCGCTTTCGGCGGACGAGCGCCGGGACGCGCTGGCAGTAGCGGCGGATGCCTCAGGTCGACCAATCCACCTTCTTGAGAAAGACGTCTGGGTCGTATGGGCGCTGCAAGCACTGTTTGGGAGCCCCTACGGACGGCACCTGGTATTCAAAGGCGGGACGTCACTATCAAAAGGCTACGGCGTGATCAGCCGATTTTCAGAAGACGTCGATCTGACTTACGACATTCGAGAAATTGCCGGCGATCTGATCGCGGAGGCGGGATCGGAATTACCTGCTTCGCGAAGCCAGGGAAAACGCTGGACTGATGCGATCCGTGAACGTCTGGCCAGGACCGTCTCTGACGAATTTGCGCCGATGCTAAGCAATGCGCTGCAGACGCAAGGACTGGCGGCTAAAGTTTCACCCGCCGGCGACAAGATATTTCTGGAGTACGGCGCAATTGCCCCGGGCTACGGCTATGTCAAACCTAAAGTGATGCTCGAATTCGGCGCCCGGTCTACCGGCGAGCCAAGCGAACTCCGGGAAGTGGTGTGCGACGCCGCGATACACCTCCCCATGCTGACCTTTCCATCGGCAAAGCCCATGGTCATGATTCCTGAAAGAACATTTTGGGAGAAGGCCACCGCAATCCATGTGTACTGCCATCAGGGAACATTCCGTGGCGGCGACCGCTTTGCCCGGCACTGGCACGATCTGACTCGTCTTGATGTCGCGGGCTACGCCGCCAAGGCTATTGCCAATAAAAGCGTGGCCAAGGACGTGGCGGATCACAAGTCCGCATTCTTCGTCGAAAAAGACAACACAGGTGCACCCATCGACTACCACCGGGCTATCGATGGTGGATTGCAACTCATTCCGACGGACGATGCGCTAGAGGCTCTTACCAAGGACTACGAGGGAATGGTCAATGATGGCCTCTTGATGGATGAGGCGGCACCGTTCGAGAAGCTGTTAGAGAGTTGCAAGGCGATCCAGGATCGAGCGAACTCTCAAGCGAAATAAGCTCAATATCGTTGGCCAATACCCTTAGACGCACCCATGGCAACATATCGCCCGCGCAGTCGCGCCAGTGCTAGGGCACGCCGCTTTTTTGGCAGTATTTAACCACCGGTGTACCCAAGCCTGCGGTCGCGCTCGGCGGCCGCCGGATCGCGCTGCGCGGGGTCGCCATAGCCTCCCCCGCCAGGCGTGCGCAGCAGCAGCGTGTCGCCTTGCGCGAGGATGATCTGCACGCGCGGATCGGCCAGGGGCTGGCCGTTATGCAGCACCTCGCCGAGCGCGCCCGCGCCGCCTCCAAGCAGGCCCGGCGCGGGAAACTTGAGCCGCTCGGTGATGAAGAGGGCCGGCAGCGGCGTCGGGTGGCGGTTCTCGAGCAGCAACTCCTGGCCCAGGCCACCGCGGAATTTCCCCACGCCGCCCGAGCCCGGACGCAGGCGCTTGTAGCGCGTGATGAAAGGCGTGTCGCGCTCGACGATCTCTGAGGGCGTGGACGAGATGTTCGACGGCCACGACAGCGCCGGCTCGCCGTCCTTCTGCGCGGTGGCGCCCATGCCTCCGTTGTAGAAGAACACATTGGCGAACGACTTGCCGTCGGCCTTCACCCCGGCGACGGTGAGGATCCACAGCGGCGACCCGGGCGCGGCCATGAGGCGCTCGGGGATCACGCCGGCCAGGGCGCCGAAGACCAGCGGCGGGACGTAGTGGCCGGTCGCGGCGCGCCCGCCGGTCGAGGCCGGCATGCGCGGGTTGAGGATGCAGCCTTCGGGCGCGGTGACCCTGATCGGCCGGAACATGCCCTCGTTGTTCGGCAGGTCGGGCAGCAGCGCGGCCTTGATCGCATAAGCCGTCATCGCGTAGGTGTACGCCAGCACGCAGTTGATCGCGCGCGGCTGCTGTGGCGAGGTGCCGGTGAAGTCGGCGAGGATCTCGCCACCGCGGATCGTCACCGCGACCCGGAACGTGAAAGGCTCTTCGAGCCCGTCGGTGAGGAATTCGTTGGTGTAGGTGCCTTCGGGCAGTGCCGAGATCGCGGCGCGCATGGCGTTTTCCGCCAGGCCGAAGAGCTGCGCCCCGAGGCTGTCGAGGTCGGCGAGGCCGTGGTCGTGCATGAGCTCCCCCACGCGCTGTTCCATGAGCCCAAGGGCGCTCGCCTGCGCGAAGATGTCGCCGACGGTCTGGTCCGGCGTGCGCACGTTGGTGCGCAGCAGGTGCAGCAGGCTCTCGTCCGGGGCACCGGCCGCGAGCAGGCGCATCGGCGGGATATGGAAGCCTTCCTCGTAGATCTCGCGCGGTTCGGCCGAACGGATGCGCCCGCCGATGTCGGGCACATGCGAAGTGGTCGCCGCAAAAGCCACCAGCCGCCCGGCGAGGAAGACCGGCTTCACCAGCGAGATGTCGTTGAGGTGCCCGGTGCCGATCCACGGGTTGTTGGTGATGTAGACATCCCCCGCGCGCATGTTCGGGATGCCGATCGTCGCGATCATGTGCCGCGTCGTAGCCGGCAGCGTCGCGATAAAGGAGGGAATACTCGCGGTGTTCTGCGCGAGCGAATTGCCCGCCGCGTCGGTGAGCACGCACGAGTAGTCGTTCGCCTCGATCGACAGCGTGGAGAAAGAGGTGCGCACGATGACCTTGGCCGCCTCGTCGGTGACCGAGCGCAGACGCGTCCAGAGGACTTCGAGCGAGGTGGGATCGAACTGCGGCGAACCGGGCTGCGTGCTCATGCGAGCTCCACGATGAGGTTGCCATCCGCGGCCAGCGTCGCGCGCCCGCCGGGGGCGACGACGAGCGTCGAACCGTCTTCCTCGACCAGCAGCGGGCCCGCGGCGGCAAAGCCCGCGCCGAGCTGCTCGCGGCGAACCACGGCGGTGTCGACCCTGCCGCCGGCCTCCTTGAAGTACACCTTGCGGGTCGATGGGCTGCCCGTAGAGGTTTTGGCGGCGGCTACGGTGGCTTGTGAGCCCGGTGTTGAGTCTGATTTCGTGCCCGCTCGGCCAGCGGCCGCGCTGGCGGTCACGCGGATATTGACGAACTCCACCGTCACCTGCGGCGGCGTGTGGGTGAATTTCTCGCGATAGCCGGCCTCGAAGGCGGCTCGCAGCACCTGGCGATCGGCGTAGGGTCCGGCGGGGATCGGCACCGAGAGGTAGAAGCCCTGCCCGACGAAGCGCCCGTCGGCGTTGCGTTCGAGCACCGCATCCGCCCTTCGCGCGCCGGTCTTGTCCAGCGTCGCGAGCGCCTCTTCCTCCAGCGCACGAAACCTCGCCTCCAGCGCGCCGAGGTCCGCGGTGTCCAGCCGCAAGCCCACGGTGGCGACGCGGTCCACGCGCGCCGGCGCCGAGATGAGACCGATTGCGGAGGCCACGCCCGCCGAAGGCGGGCAGATCATCTTCGCGAGGCCGAGCTTCTTCGCCACCTGGTAGCCATGCAGCGGGCCGCCGCCGCCGGTGGCGAGCAGCACGTAGGCGCGCTGGTCGCGGCCGCGCTCGGCGATATGCACGCGCGCGGCGCTGGCCATGTTTTCATTGACCACGTTGACGATGCCCCACGCGGTGTCGAGCATCGAGAGGCCCATGCGCTTGCCTAATGACTCGAGCGCCGCTTCCGCCCTGGCCTTGTCGATGCGAATCGTGCCGCCGGCAAAGTAGTCCGGGTTCAGCACGCCGAGCGCGAGGTTGGCGTCGGTCACCGTGGGTTCGCTTCCGCCGAGGCCGTAACAGGCCGGGCCGGGGACCGAGCCGGCGCTGCGCGGGCCCACCTTCATCAAACCGATCGCGTCCGGCGACGCGATGCTCCCGCCGCCCGCGCCGATCTCGATCAGGTCGACGCTCGGCACGCGGATCGGCAGGCCGCTGCCCTCCATGAAGCGGCGCGTGCGCCCCGCCTCGAAGCCCTGCGCGACGAGCGGGATGCCGTTGTCGACGATGCACAGCTTGGCCGTGGTGCCACCCATGTCAAAAGCGAGCAGCCGCTCGTAGCCCTTGCCGAGGTAGGCCGCGGCGAGCGCGCCGGCCGCGGGGCCGGATTCGAGCAGGTGCACCGGTGCGGACTTGGCTTCGGCGATATGGGTGAAGCCGCCGGAAGAAAGCATCAACGACAGCGGCGCCTCGATGCCGAGCACGCCCAGCTTGGCGCGAATCCCGTCGAGGTAATGGGCCGCGAGCGGCTTCACGTAAGCATTCGCCACCGCCGTGGAGCTGCGCTCGAACTCGCGCACCTCGGGCACGATCTCGTGCGAGGCCGTCAGCGCGATCTTCGGGAAGGCCTTGCGCAAGGCAGCCGCGGCGCGCTGCTCGTTGTGAGGATTGGCGTAGGAATTCAGGAAGGTGATGGCAATGGACGCGACGCCGGCCTGCACCAGTTCGGATGCCGCGCGATGCAGTTCCGCTTCGTCGACTTGCGTCTCGACCTTGCCGTCGGCTGCAGTGCGCTCGGCGACCTCCAGCCGCCGATCCCTCGGCACGAGTGGCTCCGGCCTACGGATGTTGAGGTCGTAAAGTTCGAAGCGCCGCTCGCGGCCGATCTCGAGCACGTCGCGAAAGCCCGCGGTGGTGATGAGGCCGGTCACCGCGCCATTGCGCTCGATCAGCGCGTTGGTGAAGAGCGTGGTGGCATGAACGACGCGGCCGACGCTTGCCGCCGCGACCTTGGATTGCGCGAGCAAGGTGCGCACGCCCTCGACGACCGCGCGCGAAGGATCGTCCGGTGTCGTGAGAACCTTCAGTGCGTAGCGCGACTCGCCATCGAGCACCAGATCCGTGAAAGTTCCGCCAATGTCGATGCCGAGGGCAAACGCAGGACTTCCCACGCCCACTGCGCCCACGCTCACTGCGGCTTGATTCCGGCTTCGCGGGTCACGCGCACCCACTTGGCGATGTCGCCGGCGAGGAATTTCGCGAGGTCATCCGGCGTGCCGCCGATGGGGTCGGAGCCGGCCTGCGCGATTTTCTCGCGCACGTCGGCCATGTGCAGCGCCTTGTCGGATTCGGCGTTCAGGCGCGCGATGATCGCCGCAGGGGTGCCCGCGGGCGCAAACAAGCCGAACCACGCGACCACTTCGAAGCCCGGCAGTGTTTCGGACACGGCCGGCAGGTCGGGGAAAGCCGGCGAGCGCCGCAGGCTGGTGACGGCGAGGCCGCGCACCTTGCCCGCGCGAATCTGGGTGGCCGCGCCCGGCAGGTTCTCGAACATCATCTGGATCTGGCCACCGAGCAGGTCGACCATGGCCTGTCCCGAGCCCTTGTACGGGATGTGGGTGAGCTTCACGTTGGCCAGCAGCGCGAACAGTTCGCCGGTGAGGTGCGTCGTTGCGCCGGTACCCGCCGAGCCGTAGGTGAGCTCGCCGGGCTTCGACCTTGCGTAGGCGATCAGCTCGGGCACCGATTTCACCGGCAGGGTCGGATTGACGATGATCGAGTTGGGCACGTTCGCCACATGCACGATCGGCGCGAAGTCCTTCACCGGGTCGTAAGGCAGCTTTGCGTAGAGGCTGGTCGCGGTCGAATGCGTGCCGGGCGCACCCATCACGATCGTGTAGCCGTCGTTCGGCGCCCTGGCCGCCGCCTCCGCGCCGATGGTGCCGCCGGCGCCGGGCCGGTACTCGATGACGACCGCCTGGCCGAGCGCGGTGCCGAGCTTGTCGGCCATGATGCGCGCCAGCACGTCGGTGGTGCCGCCCGCCGCGTAGGGCACGATCATGCGGATCGGCTTGGTCGGGTACTGCGCGTGCGCCGAGCCGAAGGACGCCACCAGCAGGAGGGCGGATAAGCATTGCAGTGCGCGCGGCATCAGGTTCATGGGTTTCCCGTTTATTTGAGGTCGGAGAAGGCCGCGCCGATCCTGCGGCACGCCTCCCCGAGGTGGTCCATCGAAGTCGCAAAAGAAATGCGGAAGTAAGGCGACAAGCCGTAGGCAGCGCCATGCACCAGCGAAACGCCCGCGTCGAGGAGGTAGAGCGCGACGTCCTCGTCGCTGGCCAGCACCGAGCCCTGCGGCGTGCGCTTGCCGATCACGCCGACGCAAGACGGGTAGAAGTAGAACGCCCCGTCCGGCAGCGCGCATTCGAGGCCGGGAATCGCGGCCAGGACGGGATGGAACCGGTCGCGTCGCGCCTCGAACTCCGCGCAGCGCTCGCGTACCAGCGCCTGGGGGCCGGCAAGCGCGGCGAGCGCAGCCGCCTGGCTGACCGAGCACGCGCTCGACGTACTCTGCGACTGCATCTTGGCCATGACCTTGGCGAGCTCGGCGGGACCGGCGCCGAAGCCGATGCGCCACCCGGTCATCGCGTAGGCCTTCGACACGCCGTTGACCGTGAGCGTGCGCGACGCGAGCTGCGGCGCCACGGCGGCCATGGTCGCAAAACGCCGGCCATCGAAGAGGATGTGCTCGTACATGTCGTCCGAGAGCACCCACACATGCGGGTGGCGCTCGAGCACGCCCGCAAGCGCCTTGAGCTCTTCGGCAGAGTAGACCGCGCCACTGGGGTTTGATGGCGAATTGAGCAGCAGCCACTTGGTGCGCGGCTTGATCGCGGCTTCGAGCAGGTCGGGAGTCAGCTTGAGGCCGTCCTGCGGCCGGGTCGCGATGCAGACCGGCTTGCCCTCGGCAAACAGCACCATGTCCGTATACGAAACCCAGTACGGCGCGGGAACGATCACTTCGTCACCGGGGTCCAGCGTGGCCATCATCGCGTTGAAGATCACCTGCTTGCCGCCGTTGCCGACGCTGATGTTCTCAGGCTTGAAGGCCAGGCCATTCTCGCGCGAGAACTTCTCGATGACGGCGGCCTTGAGCGCGGGCGTGCCGTCAACGTTGGTGTAGCGCGTCTGGCCCTCGCGCGCGGCCTTGTGCGCGGCTTCGATGACGTGCGCGGGCGTGTCGAAGTCCGGTTCGCCCTGGCCGAGGTTGACGATGTCGCGGCCGGCCGCCTTGAGCTCGCGTGCGCGTTGCGCCGCAAGGTTGGAAGGCGAGGCCTTGATGCGGCCTGCGCGGGTGGAAATAAAAGCCATGGGTGGTGGACCTTTTGGAGTACGCCATTCTAGGGCCATGCGTCGGCGGCCGCGAACGATTGCAGAGGCACGCTCGCATATCCGCAACTGCGGGCGTTTCGCGTTTCGGGTTGCCAGAACCGGTTGCGCAGGCTAGGTTGCACGCCCCTCGTCCAGGCGGACTCTTGAACCCAACGCATCGGAACCCAACGCAGCGCGCAGGCTACTTCATCGTCGCCGCCTCGTTCCTGATCCAGGGCGTGGCGATCGGCGGCATGTTCGCCTATGGGGTGCTGTTCGCCGAGTTGATCACGACCTTCGGCTGGTCGCGTGCAACGATCGCGGGCGCGATTTCCGTGGCGACCCTCACGATGGGGATCGCGGGAGTCCTGGCTGGGCGCCTGAACGACCGCTTCGGCCCGCGCGGCGTGTTGACCGTATCGGCCATTTTTTACGGCGTGGGCTTCATGCTCATGTCGAGCCTGAGCGCCCCGTGGCACCTGTACCTCGTCTGGGGCGTGATCGTCGGCATCGGCTTGAGCACGCACGACGTGATCACGCTATCGACCGTTGCGCGCTGGTTCCCGCGCCGGCGCGGACTCATGTCGGCAATCATCAAGGTCGGCACGGGCTGTGGGCAGATGACGGTGCCGATCCTCGTTGCCGCGCTGGTCGCCGCGTACGACTGGCGGGTCGCCTGCCAGGTCTTCGGGGCCGGCGCCTTGGTCATCCTCCTGACCGCCGCGCAATTCATGCGCCGCGATCCGGGCACAGAGCAGGCAATCCCGGAGGCGCCGGCTGCTGCAGCCGGGCCTTCTTCCGTCCACGGGCCAAAGGCACCGCTGGAGTCACCGAGGGAGGCACCACAAGAGGCACCGCAGGAGGCACTGCGGGCGCCGGACCTGGGATACCGCACCGCCTTGCGCCTGCCGGCCATGTGGCTGCTGTGCGCCGCGCAGGCCATGGTCATCGCCTGCCTCGGGACGGTTACGGTGCACATCGTCCCCCATGCGATCGACCTGGGCCTCTCGCGTCCGGTCGCGGCCAGCCTGCTCGCGACCATGGGCGGCAACAGCCTGCTGGGACGCCTGACGGTGGGAGCCACCATCGACCGCATCGGCGGCCGCCGGGCGCTGCTGGCGTGTTACTGCCTCTTGTTCGCGAGCTTGCTGTGGCTGCAGTTCGCCGACGTGCCGTGGATGCTGTTTGTGTTCGCGGCAGCGTACGGCATCGCGCACGGCGGATTCTTCACCGCGATCTCGCCGACGGTGGCGGAACTGTTCGGCACGCGCGCGCATGGCGCGCTGTTCGGCACCGTGCTGTTCTTCGGATCGCTTGGGGCCGCGATCGGGCCGCTCGGCGCCGGGGCGATCTTCGATGCACTCGGCAGCTACCGGCTGGCGTTCGGCCTCCTGTGCGGGTTGGCGTTGACGGGCTTCGTCCTGATCAGCCGGCTCGCGCCGCACCGCCCGGCGATCACGCCGAACGTGGCGGCTTAACAATGTTGCGTTTACATTCGGACGTTTTAGTCCGATAATGGGATCATGCGCGGCAATGAGTTCATCCGCAAAGTGAAGTCGTTGGGCAAAGCTCGCGGAGTAAGCGTGACGTTGAATGCGTCGCGCGGCAAAGGCAGTCATCAAACGCTGTACTACGGGTCCGCCTTCACTATCGTCCGCAACCCGAAAGATGAACTGAAAACCGGCACGTTCCATGCAATGTGCAATCAGCTCGGCATTAATGCAGGCGACCTGTGACAGGAGTATTCGGACCATGAACCGTTTCCAGTATCCCGTGAAGCTCGCCTCTTCGAAAGAGGGCGGATATGTCGTGACCTGCCGCGACCTGCCGCAGTTGATCACCCAGGGAGAAGATGAACGGGATGCGCTCGAACAAGCGGCAGACGCAATGGACGAAGTCTTCGCGACCTACATGATCGAGGGCATGGATTTTCCAGTGCCGGGCAAGGCCGGCCGAAGGGAGCATCTCGTCTCCCCGCCGGCCGAGACAATGGCGAAAGCCGCGCTATACGTCGCCATGCGCGAGGCCGGCATCAGCAAGACGCAACTGGCGCGGCAACTGGGCGTGGACGAGAAAGAGGTTCGTCGCCTGCTCGATCCGCACTATGGCTCGAAATTGCCGCGCATCGCGCAGGCGATAAACCTGTTGGGTCAGCGGCTGGTCATCGATCTCGAACCAATCTAGCGGCAAAGACTCAGTTCACGGTGATGTTGCGCTCGCGAATGAGGCGGCTCCACTTGTCGCGCTCGGTTCGCACGTGGGCGAGGAACGCCTCCGGTGGTCCGCCCACGGGGTCGGCGCCCAGCTCGATGAGTTTCTGCCTGACCTCGCTGGCGGCCAACACGTTGCCGATCTCTCGGTTGAGGCGCATGACGACGTCCTTAGGCGTGCCTGCGGGCACAGCGATGCCACTCCACGAAAGCGATTCGTAGCCCCCGAGGTTGTACTGCGCACCGGCCTCGGCGATCGTGGGCAACTCCGGCATGGCCGTGGAGCGCTTCGATCCGGTGACCGCGAGCCCGCGCAGCTTTCCGCCGCGAATGTAAGGCAGCACCGAGGGCATGTTGTCGAAGATCATCGACACGCGCCCGGCGATCAGGTCGATCAACGCCTGGCCGCTGCCCTTGTAGGGGATATGCAGCACGTCGATGCCCGCCAGGCTCTTGAAGAGTTCGCCCGACAGGTGCGTCGAACTTCCTGCACCTGAAGAGGCGAACGAGAGCTTGCCGGGCTGCGCCTTGGCGAGCGCGACCAGTTCCGCCACGCTCTTGGCCGGCAGGTCGAGCGGCACAGTGAGGACGTTGGTGATCGAGGTCGTGAACGCCACCGGTTCGAGGTCCCTGGCCGCGTCGTACGTCATGTTCTTGTAGAGGGCATTGTTGATCGCCATCACGCCGGTGGTCGCCATCAGCAGCGTGTACCCGTCGGGCGCGGCTTTCGCCACCGCTTCTGCGCCGATGTTGCCGGCCGCGCCGGCGCGGTTCTCGACCACGACGCCCTGGCCGAGCGGCGCCGCGAGCTTGTCGGCGAGGATGCGCGCGACGATGTCGGTGGACCCTCCGGGCGCGAACGGCACGATGATCCGCAGCGGCTTCGAGGGGTACTGTGCTGTCGCGAATGGCGACGCGAATGCTATGGCGAAGGCCGAAAGCAGCCAGAAAGCGGTGCGGGGTGATGGCAACATATTGCCTCCTTGAGGGCGCCAATGCAGGGGCTGGCGCGGATTTTGGCAGTATTTAAGGGTTCTTCTACGGCGCGGCGACAGGAAAACCAACCCTGCTCCTTTCCCCGGAAGAATGCTTACTATGCAGGCGCTATTGTGAGGCTCCGTAAGGCGATCCTGGTCGAGGTTCGCGAACTGGCCGGAAAACCTAGGCGGTAAACTGGCCCAGGTTCAAACCAAACGGAGGAGATCCGACGTGCCGCAGTCCGTACCCAAGCCTGGAGCGCCTTTCACGATCCTGTTTCCCGACAGCCGGGCGCCGCACCAAGACATCGAGCGAGACGTGGCCGGTCCGGAAACGATCCTCCTCAACCCGCGCAAGACGAGCTTCGAGGAGATCGAGCGCACGGCGTGGGAAACCTGCGATGCCATCGTCGTCTCGCGCGTCCCGATCGATGCGAAAGTCGTCCCGCACCTCCAGCGCACCCGCATCGTCGTGCGCGCCGGCGTGGGCTTCGACACCGTCGACCTGAAAGCCTGCGGAGAGGCGGGGATCGCGGTCTGCAACGTGCCCGACTACGGCACCACCGACGTCGCGGACACCGCGATCGCGTTGATGCTCACCTTCGCGCGCGGCACCGCTTCGCTGGATGGTGCGTTGCGCGCCGACCTCAATGGCGGGTGGGGCTACCTGAACAACGTGACTTCACGCCGCCTGCGGGGTCTTTGCTTCGGCGTCATCGGCCTGGGGCGCATCGGCACCGCGGCCGCGCTTCGCGCGAGCGCCTTCGGCATGAACGTCGCGTTCTTCGATCCGTATCGACCCAATGGCACCGAGCTGTCGTATGGCTATCGGCGCACGCGCACGCTGCGCGAGTTGCTCGGCATGGCCGACGTCGTGTCGCTGCATGCGCCACTGTCTGAGGAGACGCGCGGCATGATCGATGCGGCGGCCGTGAGCGCCATGAAGCCGGGCGCGTGGTTCATCAACACGGCGCGCGGCGCCATCTGCGATTCGGTCGCGCTGCGCGACGGCCTGAAATCCGGCCGCCTGGCCGCGCTCGGCATCGACGCACTGCCTCAGGAGCCCGCGACGCTGGAAGACCCGCTGGTGGCCGCGTGGCAGGCGAACGAGCCTTGGTTGCGCGGCCGCATGCTGCTCAATCCGCACGCCGCGCATTACAGCCCGGACTCGGCCCTCGACATGCGGCGCAAGTCCATCGAGACGGCTTTCCACTACCTGAAGGATGGCACGTTGACCAACTGCGTGAACGAGGCGTACCTGAAAAAGCGGCGCTGAGGGTTGGCGTCCAGGATCGGGGTTAGTTCGGATCCGGGGTCGGCGCCAATTTCGATGCGCTTCTGCCGCGGAGAAGTTCGCGCAGAGAAGGGTGCGCGGGTAAAATTACATTCTGCCATTGTCGAGGGTTACGCAATGGATGCCTACACAGCGGTAATCGAGCGTTGCCCGGATACCGACCTGTACGTCGGATATGTCCCGGGCTTCCCCGGCGCCCATAGCCAGGGCAAAACCCTCGACGAGTTGAACGCTAACCTCAAGGAAGTCATCAGCATGCTGCTCGATGACGGCGAACCCAGACTGGAGGCCGAGTTCGTAGGGACCCAGACCGTAATCGTCTGATGCCGGGCATCCCGGTCCTCAAGCCGCGTGAAGTTGTCGCGATGCTTGCTGCGCTGGGTTTCGTAAAAGTCCGCCAACGCGGTTCGCACAAGCAATTTCGTCATTCCGACGGACGCTCGCATGAGGCCAGGGGGCATTCTGGAGCAGTAGACGACGGTGCCGGTCAGGGCACGAGGATGCCGCGGCCGGCGAAGAATTCCTCGAACCGGTCAATCGGCGCGACCGCGTCGCGCTGGGTTGCCTCGTCGTGCCCTGAAGGATTGTGGAAGACGACGCGCTCCGGCGTCGCCTGCGTAATGAGCACCAGGTGACCGCCCTTTTGGGGCGGCGGCCCCCCGAGCCAGCGGACCGCAGGATGCACGGACGCGATGAACAGCGCGCCAGGCTGGAGCAGCGATGGGAGGTCGGCCGCAACGATGCCCGTGACCACCTTCGCATCGATCCCGAAGCGATCCGTGAGCATCTTCACTGCGGGCGCGTAGATCATGCCCTTGAGCGTGCCGTCCTTGAGGACGTAGGCGCCGAACTCCGTGGCCAGCCGCGCAAGCGCGAGGGTCGGGTGGAGCTTGCCGGTGCGCGCCGCGAGAATCATCTTGATGCACGCCATGCCGCAGACGTGATGGGCCCACTCTGCATACTCGTCGACCGAAGCCGCGCCGGAGGCGCGCCAAAGCGGGTCGTCCCTGACCCTGACCTCGCCCGAAATGATCTGCGCTGCCAGCGCCGGGGATTCCCACTGGCTGAAGTAAGGGATCACCGGACCGAATCGGATGGCAGTATATTGGCTGGAGTGCCAATACTGGCGCGGACGTAGTCCATAAATTGGCAGTATTGCCTTGCGCCTCGAAGCGAGGCCATCCCTGCGCGGCTCAGGCCTTCAGGTAATCGAATGCCGACAGGACGTGCGATCTTACGACGTGGAAATACTCGTCCAGCGACACGTTTTCGTCGATGCTGCCCATGCCGTGCGGCGAGGGCCCGTAAACGACCGCCGGGACCCCGTTCAGGCGCCACAATCTCGCGTCGGTGGCCCCCGGCGAAACTACACGCGCCGGCAAGAGGCCCGGTTTGAGCAATTGCGCATTCGCGCGGACGATGTCCATGAGGGGGTGGAACGGTTCGCGCCAGTTTGGCGGCGAGGCAATGAAGATATCGGCCTCGAGCGAATGGCGTTTTGCGATCGCGTCGATCTCCGCCCTGACCGCTTCGAAAGACGCGCCGTTCGGCACGCGGATGTCCGCCTCGAAAGTGCATTCGGCCGCGATCATGTTGACCTTGACCCCGCCTTCGATGCGGCCGATGTTGACCGTGAGCTGGCGGATCACTTTGCCCGCGCCCGGCCCATAGGCGCGATCGAGATCCGGCCCGGCCTCGTCCAGCGCCTTGGCGAGCTCTGGCGCCTCTTCCACCGGGATCCGGTTCGGCAGGTCGCGCAGTTCGGCGATCGCTTCCATGGCGACCAGGATCGCGTTGCGGCTCATGTGCACGAAGGCGCCGTGGCCGCCCTTGGCGCGCGCGGTGAAGCGCCCCCAGATCGGGCCTTTTTCGCCGAAGCGCACGGTGTACGGGCTGCTGGGCTCGCCGTTGAGGCAGACATCCCCCAGCACCTTGTCGCGATGGTGATCCATCAGGTGCCGCATGCCGGGCGGGCTGAACGATTCCTCGTCGGACACGACCGTGAGCGTGAGGCGCCCGCGCAACTGGTCGCGAATCTCGTTGAGGTACAGGAAGGTCATGATCGACGCGGTGGTGCCGCATTTCATGTCGCATGCGCCGCGGCCGTAGATGCGGCCGTCGACGAGCTCCGCGCCCCAAGGGTCCTTGGTCCAGCCGGCTTCCGACTCGACCGGGAAGACATCGATGTGCCCGTTGAGCACAAGGTGCGGGCCCGGGCGCCCTGTATCGAACGTGGCGATGAAATTCGGCCGGTCAGCGACCGGCGCGATTTCCTCGAGCGCGACATTGCGCTGGCTGAACTGGCGGCGCACGAACGCCGCCGCTTCCAGCGTGTCTCCGGGCGGGTTCGGCGACTTGCAGCGCACGAACTCGCGCAGGAACCCGACCAGTTGTTCGCGGTCGCGCTCGATCCATCCCAGAAGCCTATCTTTCATGCGCGGGCCTATTCGATCCTGGTGCCCGAGAACTTGATCGCCTCCGCAAACCGCTCGGATTCGCCGCGCATGAACGCCGCGAACTCCTCTGGCGAGTTGCCGTAGGTGTCCATGCCGAGCGCGGCCAGCCGGTCCTTGACCTCCTGCTTGCGCAGCGCTTTCACGATCTCCGTATTGAGCATCCTGAGCACTTCAGGCGGCGTCCCCGAGCGCGCGAGGATGCCGAACCACGAGCGCGATACGAACTTGGTGCCGCTCGCTTCCTCGAAGGTCGGCAGGTCGGGCAGGGTTGGCGTGCGCCGCTCCGCGGCGACAGCCAGGCCGGTGAGCTTGCCGGACTTTACTTGCGGGACGGCGGCGATCAGGTCGGTGAGCATCGCCTGGACCTGGCCGCCCATGACGTCCGTCATCGCCTGCGGCACGCCTTTGTACGGCACGTGCACCATGTCGAACCCGTACTGCTTCTTGAACAGCTCGAACGCGAGGTGGCCGGAGCTGCCGTTGCCGAACGAGGCGTACGACATCGACTTGCCCTTGGCCTTCGCCATCGCGAGGAAATCCCTGAGGTTCGACACGCCCAGCCCCGGAAAGACGACGAGCACATGCGGGTTCGAGGCCGCGAGCGTGACCGGCACGAAATCTTTCTGGAAGTCGTAGGGCAGCTTGGACATGAGCTGCGCGTTGATCAGGAACGAAGACGCGTTGACGAACAGCGTGTAGCCATCCGCCGGCGCCTGTGCCACCAGCGCCGCGCCGATCGTGGTGCCGGCGCCGGGGCGGTTTTCGATCACCACGGGTTGCTTCCACGCCGCGGTGAGCTGCTCGCCCACGGCGCGCGCCATGACCTCCGACGTGCCCCCGGCCTGGTAGGGCACGATGATGCGGATCGGCTTGTTCGGGTACTGCGCGGTCGCATTGAACGAAACCGCGGCCAGGAGGCCTGCCGCGAGGACGAGCTTGCGCATCACATTTTCCCCAGGTAGGCGATGGTTTCGATTTCGACCAGCACATCGGGCTTGGCCAGCGAGCGCACTTCGACCAGGGTCGAGGTGGGGAAGTCGCCGGTGAAGAACTCGCGGCGTGCCTTCCACACTTCGGTGTTCTTGGTGATGTCGACCATGTAGATCGTCATCTTCACGAGGTTGTCCATCGTGCCGCCGGCGGCTTTGACGATGCGCTCGATGCGCCCGAAGATCTGCCTGGCCTGGGTGTACTCGTCGCTGCCGACGACACTGGTGCCGCCTTCGAAGGGGCGCGCGACCTGGCCCGAGATGTAGACCGTATCCCCGGTGCGGATGGCGTTGGACCACAGGCCGGCCGCGGCTTCGGCGACATCGGGGACGTTGACTTTGGTTCTGGGCATGGCTGCTCCTTGGGGGCCGGGTGTTGTCAATGCGGGATTGGCCGCGCTGTGCGGGCCAGTCTATCCGCGCCGGAGCCTGTCACGCCACCCGGATAGCGAACCGGGGCAGCGTTACCTCCCTTGGTACGCCATCGCCAAAGCTGGAACCCGAATGGCGACGAGCGGCGTCACCGATATTTTTCGGCGCACCTGATGATGGCGACTTGCGTGGCGAGGTCGAGGCAATTGCGCGCATCCTCGTTTGCCCTGGTGCGGTTTCGGGGGGCCGCGGCGGATGCTTGCATCATCGGCGCACGAGCCGGGGCTTTTTCGGCCTGGGCCGCCGGCGGGGGAATCACCGGGACAGGCGCGACTGCGACGGCCGCCACCGGTTTTGGAGCCGCCGCTGCAGGCGCTGCCGCTGCCGTTTGCGCGGGTGCCGCTGCGACCTGGACAGGCGCGGAGGGCGGCCGGACCACCGGCGCGGGCGTGAATTTAACGGTCTGCTGCATCGGCGGCCCTTTCTTCATCTCCTCGACCATGGTGCCCTGCATGTCCTTCATCATGCCGCCCATCAACCCGGCGAACAAACCCACGCCGAGCGCCATTACCAGCGCAACGGGCGCGATCCAGCCCAGCAGGCCGATCGCCAGTCCCGCAATCACGTGTCCCGGGCTTTCGCGCACCACCACGGTGGAGGCGATCATGTCGTGCAGCGCCTGCTTCCTGCCGGTGAACGCCGCCATCAGGAAGCCGATCAGCAGGAGGAAGCCGGAGAGGATCTTGGCAACCTCGCGCACGAGCGAGCGCGGGATCGAGAGGCGGTTGCCGTCTGTATCGGTGACCTTCATGCCGAGCAAGGACTTGCCGAAGGTGGCCTGCCGCGCGGAGGCTTGCATCAGCCCCCAGTAAAGGATCGGGCCTATGACTCCGGCCGCCCCGAGGATCGGGGCGCCCGCTGGGCCGAGGAACGCGCACGCTGCGCCGAGAACGACGAATCCAATGAACAGGACCACGGTATCGACGAGGTACGCAAGGACGCGGATCCAGAATCCGCCGTAGGCAGTGCCGGTCAGGTCAGCCATGGTTCGGGCGCCGAACACACGGCGATGAATCCCGAGGATCTCGATGCCCTCGTGCATCGCGAAATCCAGAAGTTCACCAAAGTCGCTCGCGAGGCGAATATCAAGGTGGAGTAGCAGCGAGGCCGGCCGGCTCACCAAACGAAAAGCCGGCGTGAGCCGGCCTTTCACCACGATCGCGAGATCCCTTACGACCGGGAGTAACGCGAGCCTACGCCTTCTTGAGGTCTTCCTTCAGGTCGCCATAACCGGCCTGGACCTTCCCGACCGCGTTCTCGACCTGGCCTTTTTCCTTCAGGTCCTTGTTGCCGACGATTTTTCCGGCAACCTCCTTGGCCTTGCCCTCGGTTTGCTTGATCCGGCCCTTGACTTGATCCTTGTTCATTGGCATCTCCTGTAATTCGTTGCGGGAATGGCCGAAGGGCTGTCCGCGTCATGCAGGACGACACCCGGCAGAACGAGACTAGCCGCCGGGGCCCGCGCGTTCTGTTCGGTGGCGTACCTCGGCCCGGACCCCGGATCCGGCTAGCCGGACTGGTGGATCACCAGGC
The DNA here is from genome assembly GCA_038319115.1 of Burkholderiales bacterium. GTDB lineage: Bacteria > Pseudomonadota > Gammaproteobacteria > Burkholderiales > SG8-39 > SZAS-79. The sequence goes on from JBBQCV010000025.1 coordinate 21,187, forward strand.
CGTCGACGACTTCGATGGTCTTGTCGCAGCGCGCGGCGAGTTCCGGATTGTGCGTGACGAAAAGCACGCTGGTTCCCTCGTCGCGGTTCACGCGGCGCAGCAGGGCGAACACCGCATCGGCGCTCTTCGTATCGAGGTTGCCGGTGGGCTCGTCCGCAAGCAATAGCGCCGGCCGCATCGCCAGCGCGCGCGCCAATGCAACGCGCTGCTGCTGGCCGCCGGAAAGCTGGCCCGAAGGCTGGTCGCGCCACTGGGTCAACCCCACGCTGTCGATCAACGCCGCAGCGCGTTCGGCCATGCCCGGGTTCGGGAACTCGGCATCGGCAAGCATGGGCATCATCACGTTTTCAAGTGCCGTGAACGCGCCCAGCAGATGGTGGAACTGGAACACGAAGCCGATCGAGTGTCCCCGGAGCCGGGTGAGCGCGCGGTCGGCGAGCGTCGTGGTCTGCTCACCGCACACGGCCAGCGTGCCCTGCGTTGGCCGGTCCAGCAGGCCAATGACATTCAGCAGCGTGCTCTTGCCCGAGCCGGAAGGCCCCATGACCGCGCAGAACTCCCCGCGCTCGAGGACCAGGTCGATGCCGTGCAGCACCTCGGTCTCGTTGGGCTGCCCGATGTTGAAGGTCTTGCGCACGCCGCGCAAGTCCGCGACGACCTGTGCCGCCGCCACGACTGAGGACACGTCAGCCACGGATGGCGACGACCGGGTCGAGCCGTGCCGCGCGCAGCGCTGGCGCAAACGCCGCGAGCAATCCGGTCAACGTGGCCAGCGCCAGCGCCGCTGCGAACAATTCCGGTTCAAACGAAAGGGGGAACATCGGCGTGCCGTCCGCGTTGCGCTGGAACTGCTTCCAGGCGGCCAGTCCGAGCGCCCCCATGCCGGTGCCGGCCAGCGCACCCCCGAACCCGAGCAGCCCGCCCTGCAGGAGGAACACGCGCAGGACCTGCCCGCGCGAAACACCCATCGCGCGCAGGATGCCGATCTCGCGCGACTTCTGCACCACCGACACCACGAGCACGCTGGCGATGCCGAAAGCCACCGACAGCGCCACGAAGAACCGGATCGCGGTGTTGGCGGTGGTCTGCGCGCTGATGGCGCTGAAGAATTGCTCGTTGGTCTTGATCCAGCTTTCGGCTTGGACGCCGGTGGCGGCGGTGATGCGCCGCGCCACGGTTTCCGCCGCGTACACGTCGTTCACCGTTACCGCCAGCACGGACACGCCGCCCGGCAGGTTCAGCAGGCTCTGCGCCGTGCGCAGCGCCATGAAGGTCGTGGTCATGTTGGGCGCCTTGCTGCCCAGGTCGAATACCCCGGTGATCAGCAGCAGGATCGAAGCGCCGTTGGCCGACGTGACGCGCAGCTTGTCGCCCACGTCCACGCCGAGGTCGCTGGCGAGCTCGGTGCCGACCAGGATATCGCTGCCGGTCACGCGCGCGCTGCCGCGCACGATCTTTTCCGGCATCGGGACGATGCGAAAGTAAGTCTCGGGTTCCATGCCGATCACCGAGATCGAACGGCTCGCTTCGCCGCGCACCGCGAGCGCGGGCCCCGTCACCGCGGGCGACACCCGCGTGACTTCGCCAAATGCGCGGATCTGCGCGGCCACGCCCTGCCACTGGTCGAGGCTCTTCAGCCGTTGCAGGGGCGCCTGTACGATGGCCCCTTCGAGCGCTGCGCCGCTGCCGGTGCCGATGCCGGTGGCCGGCAGCGCCGTCTCCCCATATTGCGGCCGCACGGTTTCCTTGGGCGGCAGGAGCTGGATGTGCGCCTGCCCCGTGAGCACGCGCTTGACGATGTTGGCCTGAAGACCCGACAACAGTGCCGACATGAACACGATCACGGCCACGCCGATCGCAACGCCGCCGATGATCGAGGCAGTCTGCGCACGGCCCTCGCGCAGGAAGCGGATGGCGACGATCCACTCGAAGGGCAGCCAGCCCGCGAGTGCCGGCAGGGCCGCCTTGGGCAACGGCGGCGCGGCAGGGGAATCCGCCGTTGGCGCGCTCACCGCGCGGCCGCCATGCCGACAGGCCGGATGCGCGCGCCATCGAGGATCGTGACCGCGGCGGCCGGCACGACATGGTCCCCGGAGCGCAGCCCCTCGAGCACTTCTGCGAGGCCGCTGCTGCGCAATCCCAGCCTGACGGCCTGACGCCGCGCGCGGCCCCCGTCCACCTTGAGCACCCAGGGGGCGCCCGAGTCCGCGTCATGCAGCGCCTCGCCCGGAACGAGTACGGCGTTGCGGCTGCGCGCCACTTCGATGTCAACCGAGACGGTCATGTCCTGCCGGAGATACTCGGGCGGCGCGGGCACGCGCAGTTTCACCTGCACCGAACCGCGCAGCACGTCCACGCCCGGGTTGATGTAGACGAGTTCGGCCGGGAAACGCTGCTGCGGGTAGGCGTCGGCCGAAGCAAGGGCCTTCTGCCCCAGGCGCAGCAGGCCCAGGTTCTTCTCATCGATCAGCACGACAAGTTGGGTCTCGCCGGCAGGCGACAACACCATCAGCGCCTTCCCCGGCTGCACGACGTAGCCGGGCTCGACATTGCGTGCGATGAGCGTGCCAGCCACCGGCGCGACCACCGTAGCATAGGCCAGGCGCGAGCGGGCCACGTCAACGCCGGCTTGCGCCTGCGCGCGTCCCGCCTCGGCCACCGCCGAGTCGCTGCCGGAGGGCCGGGCGCTGGCCAATTGCTTTTGCGCGGTGCGCACCTGCGCTGCGGCTACCTGCTCGGCGCGCAAGGCATCGTCCACCGCGGACTGCGCGATGAACCCCTTGGCCACCAGGGTGCGGTTTCGGGCGAGCGTCTGCAGGGCTGCCGTATGCGTGGATTCGGCCTGCAGCAGCACCTGCTCGGCCACCGGCGCCTGCACTTCGCGCAGCTGGCGCACCTTTGCCTCAGCCTGGCGGGCTGAAAGAACATTCTGGTTCAGCGTGGCGCGCAGTTCCGAGGACTCCAGCTCGATCAACGTCGCGCCCGCGACCACGGTTTGCCCTTCGGCCACCGGCACGCGCAGCACCGTGCCGGTCACCTGCACGCCGACGTCGATGCGGTGCGGCGCCTCGACCCGGCCGCTGGCAAGCACGGACTGGACGAAATCGCGCTGCACGACGGTGATTACGGGCGTTTCCGGGCCCTGCACGAGCCGGGGTCCGGCCAGGATCGCGAACCCAGCGGCAGCCAGCACAAACAGACCTTTGCCATAGTGGCGGCGGAACAACACTGCCAAAGCCCGCGCGCTCATGGTCTCAACGCCGGGCCAACAAAAATGCGGTGTGCGTGCTTTTCCAGTTCATGTTCGGCTGATTGTGCGGTTTCCATGCGCGGGCCTGTTGACCGTCGTCAACAGGCCCGCGCCTGCCGGCGTTCAGTGCCCCGACTTGCTTAGGCTTCGATGATCACTTTGAGCGCGCGGGTCTTCGCCGCGTGCTCGAAGGTCTCGTAGGCCTCGAGGATGTTGTCGAGCTTGAAGCGATGTGTCACGAGTATCCTGGGGTCGATCCGCTTGGAACGCACGACGTTGAGCAGCATCGGCGTGGTGACGGCGTCCACCAGCCGCGTCGTGATCGTGATATTGCGGTCCCACAAGTTCTCCAGGTGCAGGTCCACCTTCGTGCCATGCACCCCGATGTTGGCGATCGTGCCGCCCGGCGCGACGATCTTTTCGCACAACTCGAAGGTCGCAGGCACGCCCACCGCCTCGATCGCCGTGTCGACGCCGCGATTGCCGGTCAGCTTCATCACCGCCTCCGCCGCCTTGCCGTCGGTGCTGTTGACGCCCGCGGTAGCGCCGAAGCGCTTCGCGACCTCGAGGCGGTTGTCGTCAAGGTCGATCATGATGATTTCGGCCGGCGAATAAAGCTGTGCGGTGAGCAGCGCAGCGAGGCCGATCGGCCCCGATCCGACGATCGCCACCGTCGTGCCTGGCGCGACTTTGCCGTTCAGTACGCCGCATTCGAAACCCGTGGGCAGGATATCGCTCAGCATGACCAGCGCTTCCTCGTCGGCGCCTTCCGGGATCGGGTACAGGCTGGTGTCGGCGTGGGGCGTGCGCACGTACTCGGCCTGCGTGCCATCGATCTTGTTGCCGAGAACCCAACCCCCGGTGGTGCAATGTGAATACATGCCACGCCGGCAGTAAGTGCATTTTCCGCAGGCCGAGATGCACGAGATCAGGACGCGATCCCCCACCTGGAACGCCGTGACTGCCGGGCCGACAGAATCGACGATGCCGATGCCTTCATGGCCGAGAATCCGGCCCGGCGCGCAAGTCGGGACATCGCCTTTGAGGATGTGCAAGTCCGTCCCGCAAATCGTGGTCTTTACGATCTTCACGACCGCGTCGCCGGGAGCTTCGATCGCGGGCTTGGGACGCTCTTCGAGCCCCTTCAGGCCGGGACCGCGGTACACGAAAGCTTTCATCGAGCTATGCGTGGGCCGCGCGGGAGCCGAACGCAGGAGTCTTTTCGGCAGCCTGGATCGTCGAAAACCGCTATGACGCTGTCTGCTTGTCGTGTCATGCGCTTATCCTGGAGTGGTTGAACGGGATGCGAATCACGATATCCGGATGTCATGGACGCGTAAGTTCGCTATCGAACATTCGTGGTGCGGACGGCGCGGCCGATGCTCAGAAGGGCGGTCAAAGCGGGCGACCGCACGGACGGGCCCCCTTCCGTCTCCCCATCATCGGAGCCACAAACATGAATGATTTGGCCTTACGCTTCCTCCAGCGTAGCCCCCGCCTTTTTCCTGAGACGCGCCTATCCTGAAGTCCTACCGTGTGTGAACTCTTCGCCCTCTCCAGCGACACAGCCGTGAACGTGACGTTCTCGCTCGGCGTGTTCGGCGAGCGTGGCGGCAGGCTCGGCCCGCACAGGGACGGTTGGGGAATCGCGTTCAGGGAAGGGCGCGATTTTCGCGTGATCAAGGAAGCCTCCCCCGCGGCGGCCAGCGCCTGCTTGCGCTTCATCGAGGAGCATGAATTCCGCAGCGAGATCGTGATGTCGCATCTGCGTCTCGCCAGCCTGCCGAAAGCCACGTCTTACGCCAATACGCATCCCTTTTCACGCGAGCTCTACGGTGCATGCCATGTGTTCGCGCACAATGGCACGATGCCGGGCGTGATCGGCGACAGCGCCTTCACGCCGGCATGGAACCTCCCGCTGGGCGAGACCGACTCCGAGCGCGCGTTCTGCGCGTTGATGGATCGCCTGCGTAACGCGCTCACGCCCGACGCGGTGCTGGACGTACGCAAGAAGTTGCCGGTCATCCAGGCTTGGGCGACGCAGCTCGCGCACCATGGCACGGCGAACTTTGTGCTGTCCGACAGCGCATACCTCTATGCGCACCGCTCGACGAATTTGTTTTGCGTCGAGAGGCAGTGCCTTGCCCCGCGCGAATCCTTTGGCAGCGAAACGCTGCGCGTGGCGCTGGTGCCGGCGCGGGAGGGCGCCCGCCATGTCAGCCTGATCGCCACCCAGCCGATTACGGCGGACGAGGGGTGGGTGGCGTTGCCCGCCGGCGAGGTGGTGGCGTTCCGGCACGGCCAGCGCGTCGCGCCATGATCAAGGTCAAGCTGTCAGGGGATTCGGGTCGCGCTGTACAAGAGTGAACTACGCCCACAGTCATGCCAATGTACCGGCCGGTTTCAATTGAAAACAAACGAGTTGCCATATCCCATATTTCCAATATAATAGAACTATGAAAGAAACGGATGCGGTGATTTCCCTCGCCGCCCTCGCCCAGGGCATGCGCCTGCGCATCTTCCGCGCGCTGATCGGCGCCGGGCCGCAGGGCATGACGCCGGGCACTTTGTCGGCGGTACTCGACGTGCCCGCATCGACGCTGTCGTTTCACCTTAAAGAACTGATGCACGCGGGCCTCGCCGCTCAGGAACGCGACGGCCGCAATCTCATCTACCGGCCCTCTATCGGCCAGATGAACGCGCTGCTCGCCTACCTCACCGCGCACTGCTGCCACGGGGCCGCTTGCGATATGAAGGCCGTAAGGAAGTCCAAAGCCAAATGAAGCAGTACCACACGCTGGGCAACATCCCGGTGTTCAACGAGAAGGCGGCAGCAGTCGATCCCGCTGCGGCGTCCGCCTGTTGTGCACCACGCGCGCCAACCGGCAAACCGGTGGGCATCGAGGTCATGGCCGCTTCGTCCTGCTGCTGAA
>JBBQCV010000026.1:0-27101 GCA_038319115.1 Burkholderiales bacterium
CAGTTTCAAAGGCGTCCTCGTCCTCAGCCCCGCGCAGATCCTCCAGCGCATCGCGAACCCCCGCCAATACGACAACGCCGAAGGCGCTGGCTCTTGACACCCACGTAGTCGTCTCTGCGGTGCTCGGATCGAGCGCGCCCACACAGGAAGTCGCCCCGCATGAGAGCGTCGAGGCCGGCGCCCTGATGGGCATTCAGCACGCCTGCGACGCGCACCATACAACCCTGTCTTCAACCGGGAATGTACTGGTGTCGGTAAATTTTTACCCGGAGAGCCAATATCCACGCGGACTTTCCTAAACAATGTCCTGAATTCAGGCGGTCCGAACGAGCAGGCCGTCGAGCGGGATTGCGCCCGGCCTGCCGGCGACGAGGTCGGCGGTGATGCGCGCGCCACCGGCCGCCATGGTCCAGCCCATGTGTCCGAGCCCGGCGTTGAACCACAGGTTGCGGTAGCGTCCCGTGCCGAAGAGTGGCGTGCTCTCGGGTGTCATCGGCCGCAGGCAGGCACGCGCCTCGGCGCGCAAGGGGTCGGTCGCGCCGGGGAACAATTCCTCGGCCACGCCCACGAGGCGCGCCGAGTCGCCCGGCCGGTAGGTGCGCGAATAGCCGGAAAACTCAGCGCCCCCGGTCAGCCGCAGTCGATCGCCCATGGGGCAGTACGCCACCAGTTTCGATTCATCCATCCCCGCATGGCGCGGCGCGAGGCTCGCATCGGTGATGGGAATCGTCACCGAGCATCCTTTCACCGGGTAGATCGGCAGGTCGGCGCCCAACTGCGTGCGCAGGCCGCCTTCGATGAGCCCCATTGCAGCCACCGCACCGTCCACGGCGATGCGTCCTGTGCTGGTCTCGATCGCGCTCACGCGGTCGCCGTCGGTCACGAGGCGGCGCACTTCGCAATTGAGGCGCAGCGTCGCGCCCATCGCCTCGCAGGCCGCGGCAAGCTCGCGGCAGAACATGGCCGAATCGCCGCTTTCGTCGCTTTGTGAAAATACAGCGCCGGCCACCGGCGCGTTGGCCAGGCCGGGGTCGATGCGCACCGCGGCGGACTTGTCGAGCAAGCGAAACTCGAACCCCAACGCCTGCATGGGGGCGACTTTGCGCAGCCCCGCGGCGAGCGCCTCGGCGCTGCGGTACAGGTACATCACGCCGCCCTCGCGGCGATGGAACGCGACGCCGGACGCCTGCGCGATGCGCCCGAGCTCGGCTTGCGAATAGCGCACGTAGCGCACTTTGCGTTCGAGCAGTCGCGCGTAACCCGAAGCCGTGCAGTTGCCGAGGAAACGCAATCCCCATGCCCAGAAAGCCGGATCCCAGCGAAAAGGATAGACACGCACCGACTGGTCGTTGCGCACCAACGCCTTGAGGAAGGTCCTGAGCATCTGCGGGCTGGGCCACGGGAACGCCCGGCTCGCCGAAACGATGCCGCCGTTGGAGCCGCTTGCTGCATCGGCGACGCGCGCGGATTTCTCGACGATGGTGACTTCGTGCCCGTCTTTTGCCAGGCACCACGCCGTCGTGATCCCTGCCAGGCCTCCGCCGAGGACTGCGATGCGCACTATTTTTCCACCAGGTGCTTCTGCATGAGGGGCACGAGTTCGCGCTCCGACGAGAAGGCCGACTTTTCCAGCTCCGCAGTGATCAGCTCCATCTCGCGCCGGCCGCGGTTCTGCGACAGCTTCCAGCGCGTCTCGATCCGCTCGACCGGGATCTCGAAGGCGACGATGCCTGCCAGCATGCCTTCCATGTAGGCCGGCGAAAGGTTCTCGAACTCGGGCTGCCACAGCGGGTCGTGGTGGGCGACCAGCCTGGCAACGGCCGCATGCTTGGCGGCGGCATCGTGGAAGGCGCGCACCTTCCCGTACACGTGCACGGCGGCGTAATTCCACGTCGGCACGCGCTCCTTCTCCGCGTACCAGCGCGGCGAGACATAGGCATGCGCGCCATGGAACACCACCAGCACGTCGTCGTCGAAGAACGCCTCCCACTGCGGGTTGTTCTTTGCCATGTGGGCGAGGATCACCAGCCGCCCGTCGCGCTCCTCCACCAGCACCGGCAGGTGCGAGGCGCGCGGCTCGCCGCCCGTGGCGCTGACCACGACGGCGAAGTTGTTGGCGCGCATGAAGGCGAGGACCTCGGCGTGGTCCTCGTTGTGGTTATAGGCGGGTGAATACATCGGGGACGGCCCTCAGTAGGAAACTGCCGCTGGATCGGGCGTGGTGGTCAGCAGCAGCGCGATCGCCTGCGCGGCGATGCCTTCCCCCCGCCCCGTGAACCCGAGATGTTCGGTGGTGGTGGCCTTGACATTGACCACTGCGCCGCGCGCAATTCCCAGGTCGGCGCTGATGTTGGCCACCATGGTGGCAATGTGCGGCGCCATGCGCGGCGCCTGCGCGATGATGGTGGCATCGACATTGGCCACCGCGAATCCCGACGCAGCCAACTTTTGCGCCACCGCGCGCAGCAGCACGCGGCTGTCGGCGCCCTTGTAAACGGGATCGGTGTCCGGGAAATGGCGGCCGATGTCGCCCAGCGCGGCGGCACCGAGCAGTGCGTCGCAGATCGCGTGGATCAGCACGTCGGCGTCGGAATGGCCTTCCAGCCCTTTTTCATACGCGATCTCGACGCCGCCGAGGATGAGCTTCCTGCCGGCCACCAGCGCGTGCACGTCGAACCCCTGCCCTATCCTCATGGCCGCCCCAGCAGGGACTCTGCAATCGCGATGTCCTCGGGAAACGTCACCTTGAGGTTGCGCCGGCTGCCTTTCACGATGCGCGGTTGCAGCCCGAGCATTTCCACCGCGCTCGCCTCGTCGGTGACCGCGAAGCGCGCGTCGCGCAGCGCCTGGGCAAGCAGGCCGGCGCGGAACATCTGCGGCGTCTGCGCAAGCCAGAGCTGGCTGCGGTCTTCGGTCGATGCGACGCGGATCGCCCCGGAGGCATCGGCGTGGGCACCGTTCGCGACGCGCTTGACGGTTTCGGCCACCGGCAGCGCCAGCAGGCCGCCCACCGTGTCGCCGGAGACCTCCGCAATCAGGCGCTCGAGGTCCGCGCGCGGCAGGCACGGGCGCGCCGCATCGTGCACGAGCACCCAATCATCGGCGTCGACACCATCCATCGCGGCCACGAGCCCGTTCAGCACTGACTCCTTGCGGGTGGCGCCGCCGCAATACAAGGGTTCGATGCGGCCATCGAAATCGCTCCAGTCATGGGTGCTAAAGGCCTTGTCATCGGGCGCGAGGACCACAAATACGGTAGTGACCGGCGGCACTGCGATGCAGCGGATCGAGTGGTGGAGCATCGGCTTGCCGGCCAGCGAAAGGTACTGCTTGGCGGCAGCGCCGCCGATGCGGCTGCCGCTGCCGGCGGCCGGGATCAGGGCAACGTAGGCCAAACCTTGTCACTCACGGGATTGTCAAATTATTCCGGAAATTCAAGCTTGTATAATTACATGGCACGTTACACCGGACAAGCGGGACGGCCGCCGCGGTGGGCGTATTTTTTGAGTTGAGCGTTCCCCGGCAAGCGCAATTGCGGTTTGCCGGCGGGCGCTATTTTCATTCCTGAACATGCACCGCGACATTTTCCCCGACCAAGGCAAGGCGCAGCCCGGCGCCCGGCGCAGGCTCAACGCGCTTGCGGGCTCAAGCGACGCGCTGGCCCTCGCACGCCTGGCGGCCGAAGGCCGGCCGCTGGTGGTAATCAGCGCAACCGCGCTCGACGCGCAGCGCCTGGTCGACGAGGTCCTCTGGTTCGCCCCGCAGTTGCGCGTCTGCCTGCTGCCGGACTGGGAGACCCTCCCCTACGATAATTTCTCGCCGCACCACGACCTGGTGTCCGAGCGGCTGGCCACGCTGTACCGCATCCAGCGCGGCGATTTCGACGTGGCGGTGGTGCCGGCCTCCACCGCGCTGTACCGCCTGTGCCCGCCGGCATACCTCGCGGCCTACACGTTCTTCCTCGAAGCCGGCAAGGAGCTCGACCCCGAGGCGCTCAAGGCGCAGATGCTGACGGCTGGTTATGCGCACGTCACGCAGGTGGTGGCCCCCGGCGAATATTGCATCCGAGGCGGCATCATCGACCTGTTCCCGATGGGCAGCGCCCTGCCTTACCGCATCGACCTCTTCGACGAGACCATCGAGTCGATCCGCACTTTCGACGTCGACAGCCAGCGCACGTTGTACAAAGTGAACGAGGTGCGCCTGCTGCCGGCGCGCGAATTCCCGCTCGACGAAGCCGGCCGTGCTCGCTTTCGCACGCGGTTTCGCGAAATCTTCGAGGGCGACCCCTCGCGCAAGGGCGTTTACCGTGACGTGTCCAACGGCATCCCGTCGGCCGGCGTCGAGTACTACCTGCCCCTGTTTTTCGAAACCGTGGCCACGCTGTTCGACTACCTGCCGCAGGATGTCACCGCCGTCATGCACCACGACGTGCAGGGCGCGGTGATGGCGTTCTGGCGCGATGCGGCGTCACGCTACAAACTGCTTTCGCACGACCCGGAAAAGCCGTTGCTTCCGCCCGCGCAGATCTTCGTTCCGGCGGAGGAGTTTTTCGTCAAGCTCCAGCCGCTGGCCCGCGTCGACATCGGTGCGCCTCCCGCCGACGTGCCGCCGCCGGAGGAACAGGCCGCGGCCTTTCATACGGCCGCCCTGCCCGAGCTCGCCGTGGACCGGCGCGCCAACGACCCGCTGTCGAAACTGAAGGCGTTCATCGCCGCCAGCGGCCTGCGCATTTTCCTCGCCGCGGAGTCCGCCGGCCGGCGCGAAACGATGGCCGAGTACCTCGCCGACTACGGGCTCAAGCCTGCGCCAGTGGCCGACCTTCCGGCGTTCCTCGCCGGGCTCGAATCGTTCGTGATCGGCGTGGCGCCCCTTGCCTACGGTTTCACGGTGCCCGCCGAAGGCTGGGCCATCGTCACCGAAAGCGAACTGTACGCGGGCACCGTGCGGCAGCGTTCGGCGCGCAGCGACGCGGGCAAGGCCTCGGTGGAGGGCATGCTTCGCGACCTCTCCGAGCTCAAGATCGGCGACCCGGTGGTGCACGCCCAGCACGGCATTGGCCGCTATGTGGGGCTCATCAGTCTTGATCTTGGCGAAGGCGTGACCGAATTCCTGCACCTCGAATACGACGGCGGCGACAAGCTGTACGTGCCGGTGGCCCAGCTGTCGGTCGTGTCGCGCTACAGCGGCGCGCAGCCCGATGTCGCCCCGCTGCACAAACTCGGCAGCGGCCAGTGGGACAAAGCGAAACGACGTGCCGCGCAGCAGGTACGCGATACGGCGGCTGAACTGCTCGCCTTGTACGCCAAGCGCGCCGCGCGCAAGGGCCACGCTTTTGAAATCAAGCCGCACGACATGGAAGCCTTCGCCGACGGCTTCGGTTTCGAGGAAACCGTCGACCAGGCCGACGCCATCAACGCGGTGGTGCAGGACATGACCTCCGGCAAGCCGATGGACCGGCTGGTCTGCGGCGACGTCGGGTTCGGCAAGACCGAAGTTGCTCTGCGCGCGGCTTTCCTAGCCGTGGCCGGCGGCAAGCAGGTCGCGATCCTGTGCCCCACCACGTTGCTGGCCGAGCAGCACTTCCAGACTTTCTCCGACCGGTTCGCGCACGTCGCCGACCAGTGGCCGGTGAAGATCGCCGAACTGTCGCGCTTTCGCACCGGCAAGGAAGCCACCCAGGTCCTCAAGGACATGGCCGCGGGTGCGGTGGACATCGTGATAGGCACCCACAAGCTGATCTCGAAAGACGCCCGCTTCGCGCGCCTGGGCCTGGTCATCATCGACGAGGAGCACCGCTTCGGCGTGCGCCAGAAGGAGGCGCTCAAGGCGCTGCGCGCCGAGGTGGACGTGCTCACCCTCACCGCGACACCGATCCCGCGCACGCTGGCGATGTCGCTCGAGGGCCTGCGCGAATTCTCGGTGATCGCGACCGCGCCGCAGAAGCGCCTCGCGATCAAGACCTTCGTTTCGCCCTGGTCCGACGGCATCATCCGCGAGGCGAGCCTGCGCGAACTCAAACGCGGCGGGCAGGTGTATTTCCTGCACAACCAGGTCGACACCATCGACAGCATGCGCGACAAGCTCTCCCGGCTGCTGCCCGAAGCGCGCATCGCGATCGCCCACGGCCAGATGCGCGAGCGCGAGCTCGAGCGTGTGATGCGCGAGTTCACCCAGCAGCGGCACAACATCCTGCTGTGCTCGACCATCATCGAAACCGGCATCGACAACCCGCACGCCAACACCATCCTCATCAATCGCGCGGACAAGTTCGGCCTGGCGCAACTGCACCAGTTGCGCGGCCGCGTCGGGCGCTCGCACCACCAGGCCTACGCCTACCTGCTCACCCCCGAGGAGGAAGCGCTGGGTACGCAGGCCAGGAAGCGGCTCGAGGCGATCCAGATGATGGAGGAGCTCGGCTCGGGCTTTTATCTCGCAATGCACGACCTCGAGATCCGCGGCGCGGGCGAAGTGCTGGGAGACTCGCAGTCGGGCGAGATCCAGGAAATCGGCTTCTCGCTCTATACCCAGATGCTCGAACGTGCGGTGCGCGCGCTCAAGGCCGGCAAGATCGTCGACCTCGAGCAGCCCATCGACCTGACCACCGAAATCAACCTGCACGTGCCGGCGCTGCTACCCGACGCCTACTGCAGCGACGTGCACGAGCGGCTGACACTCTACAAGCGCCTGTCGAACTGCGAGGCCAAGGAAGAACTCGACGCGATGCACGAAGAGCTCGTCGACCGCTTCGGCCAGATGCCCGAACCGGCGCGGGCGCTGGTCGAATGCCACGCGCTGCGCATCCTCGCCAAGCCGCTGGGCATTTCGCGGGTCGACGCGACGCACGAGGCGGTGGTGATGCAGTTCGGCAAGGACACCATCGACAAAGGCGCGGTCGACGGCGCGAAGATCATCGACCTCATGCAAAAGCGCCGCAACTGGCGCCTGGCCGGGCCGGAGAAGCTGCGTGTCGAGGCCAAGCTGCCGACGTGGCAGGAAAGGGTGCAGGCGACCAAGGACGCCTTCAAGGCGCTGGCGGCGTGACCGCGCCGCGGTACGCGATGCGACTGGCGGCGTGCATCGTCGCGCTTGCCTGCGCGTTCCCCGGTCACTCCGCGGACCAGGCCGCCGACCCCGACCCTCGCCTGGCGCCGGCACGCGGCTCGATCGAAAGCGGCGATTTTTCCCAGGCGATCGATACGCTCAGGCCGCTGGCGATGGAGGGCATCGTGCAGGCGCAATTCATGCTCGGCATGGCCCTCGAGCGCGCCCCGGCGCCGCTGGGCCAGCCTGCCGAGGCGCTGGGTTGGTACCAGAAGGCCGCCGCAACAGGGATGCCCGCAGCGCAGAACAACCTCGGCGCAATGTTCATCGACGGGCGCGGCACGGCGCCCGACCCTGCCGAGGCCGCGCGCTGGTATCGCGCCGCCGCTGATCAGGGATTCGCGGTATCGCAGTACAACCTGTCGCTGCTTTACGCCAATGGCAAGGGCGTGGCGCAGGACAATGCGCAGATGGCGGCGTGGATGGAAAAGGCCGCCATGGCCGGGCTGCCAGCGGCGCAGGCGCAATACGCGCAGTTCCTCCTCAACGGGCTGGGGGTCGAGGCCAACGCGACCGAGGCGGCGCGCTGGTTCCTGTTCGCCGCCAACCAGCGTCACTCCGGCGCGCAGTATGTGCTCGGACTCATGCTGCAGAAGGGGGTCGGGATCGACCGCGACCTCGCCGCTGCGCACGGGTGGCTCGCGCGCGCGGCCGAAGGCGGCAACCGCAATGCCATGCTCGAACTGTCCAGGATCTACGAGCTCGGTTTGGGCGTGCCCTCCGATGCGGCGGAGGCGCGGGCCTGGCGCGACAAGTCGGGGCTGGGCAAACAATGAACCTCGTCGTGCAAGGCGGCGGCATGGGCGCCGCGGATGCGTCCCACCTAGCCGGGCTCAGCGGCGCGCGCTCGATGGGCCAGGTGGGCGCGACGGCATGGCGCCTGCGCGGGGCCGAACGTATGCCGGAAAGCACCGCCGCCGTGGCCCTCTACTGCGAAGGCCGCTCGCTCGACTTCGGCTGGGTCGACGAGGGCCGCAAGCTAGGCGACTTCGGGCTCCTCGCGATGGACATGGATTCCACCCTGATCACGATCGAATGCATCGACGAGATCGGCGGCATGCTCGGCATCAAGCCGCAGATCGCGGCCATCACCGAGCGCGCGATGCGCGGCGAGATCGACTACGCCGAGAGCCTGCAACACCGCGTCGCGCTGCTGGAAGGCCTGGCCATCGACGCGCTCGAGCGCGTCTATCGCGACAGGCTGGCGCTGTCGCCGGGCGCCGAGGTGCTGGTGCGGCGCGCCCAGGCGCTCGGCCTCCGCACCCTGCTCGTTTCGGGCGGTTTTACTTTCTTCACCGATCGCCTGCAGAAACGCCTGGGCCTGGACCACACGCTGTCGAACGTGCTCGAAATCGACGCCGGCAAGCTCACCGGGCGGGTGAAGGGCGGCATCGTCGATGCCGCTGCCAAGGCCGCGCGCGTGGCCGAGCTTGCACAGGCGCTGGGGCTGGGCCGGGAAAAGATCATCGCCATCGGCGACGGCGCCAACGACGTGCCGATGATGGAGGCCGCCGGCGTGTCGGTGGCGTACCGCGCCAAACCGGTCGTGCGCGCCAAGGCCACCTACGCGCTCAGCCACTCGGGACTCGACGGGGTGATCCAACTGTTCGAATAGTCCTCGCACGGTCGCGGCCGTCGTCCTGGTCCTGCTGCTCGCGCAGGGCCGCGCGGTGTTCGGGGTGCTGGCGGCGGGAAATGCGCTGGGGCTGGCGATCTATTCGAGTTCGCGGGACGGTCGCCCGGCGGCTTGGTAATTTCACCACTTTCTGTTTTGTAGAACCGCGCCGATATTAGCTCTCCTGTCAGTGAGTGTACCGGTGCCGGTACATTTCGCCCCCGGTCGGCGTGGATGCCTGGCTTCTCCCGAACCAGCCCGCCCTGCAACCCCGATCGCCCAACATGGGTTGTTCGCGGACCCCCGGTTCGATGCTAGTGTCTACCCTGCGCATCGCCCCCCAATTTCCCGAAGTAACCGTGAAAAACCCGTTCAAGGCACTGACCGCGCGCCACAAGACCGCAGTGATCGCGACCAGCGTGACCGCCGCGATTCTCGCGATCCTCCTGGTTGCCCGGGCGTGGGGCGCGCTCGTGCCGCTGGAGCTGATGTCCTACGACCTCGCGGTGCGAACCCGCGCCGGGCACGACGTCGACCCGCGGCTCATGATGGTCTACCGCACCGAGGAGGACCTCCAGAAGCTGGGCTTTCCCACCACGGACGAGACCCTGGCCCAGCTGCTGGAGAAACTCCTGTCGATGAAGCCGGCCGCTGTCGGGGTCGACATCTACCGGGACTTCCCCGTCCCACCCGGCGGAGACCGGCTGGACGAAATCCTCTCGCGCCATGACAACGTCGTCTGGGTCGCCAAGTTCGTCGACAAGAGCAACCACACCGTGCCGCCGCCGAAGGTGCTCCTGGACAAGGCCGGCCAGGTCGGGTTCAACGACCTGCTGGACGATCCCGGAGGGGTCGTACGACGTGGCCTGCTGGTGCTGGACAACGGCAAGACCTCTGCCTATTCATTCGGCCTCCAGCTCGCCGCGATTTTCCTCAAGGCGGGCAAGCAGGCCGGGTTGCAGCCGGACCCGGCGAACGAGGAGGTGCTGCGCCTGGGAAAGACCTCGATCCCGCCTTTCGAAAAGGACGATGGCGGGTACGTCGATGCCGACGCGGCCGGCTACCAGTTCCTGCTCGACTTCAAGGGGGCGAAGTCGCGGATTCCGAGCATGAGCGTGCAGGAGGCCCTGCGCACCACCGACGCCGCCGCCTTCGCAGGAAAGATCGTCATCGTCGGCACCTCGGCCAAGAGCCTCAACGACTCTTTCTACACGCCCCTGAGCTTCGGCACCAGCGGCGAGGACCAGCATATGATCGGCGCCGAACTGCATGCGCACATCGTCAGCCACCTGCTCCGTTTGGCCAGCGGGGACGCGAAGCCGCTGCGTCCCCTCGGCGCCTGGCTCGAGGTGGGATGGATCATCCTGATGGGAATGCTCGGCGCCACCATCGGCTTCGTCTCGCGTGACCTGCGCCATTTCCTCCTTGCGCTGGCCGCGGCCGCGGCGATCATCGTCACGGTCAGCTACGTCCTGTTCGCCAACGCCTTGTGGATGCCTGTCGTGGCCCCGCTGCTCGCCTGCGTTGCGTGCCTCACCGCCGCTTCGGCTTTCGCCTCGCAGCACGAAAAGGGGCAACGGGACCTCGTGATGCATTTCTTTTCGCAGCACGTCTCGAAGGACGTGGCCGAGGAGATCTGGCGCAGCAGGGAGGCATTTTTGGAGAACAGCCGCCCGCGGCCCGTGCCCCTCACCGCATCCGTGCTGTTCACCGACCTGCAGGGCTTCACCGAGATCTCGGAGAACATGGTGCCTGCCGAGCTGTTCGAGTGGCTGAACGAATACATGCAGGCCATGAGCGACGCGGTGGTCGGCAACAAAGGCGTCGTCAACAAGTACATCGGCGACGCGATCATGGGAGTGTTCGGGGTGCCGATTCCGCGGCATACCGAAGCCGGGATAGCGACCGACGCGCGCAACGCCGTGGCATGCGCGCTCGAAATGTGGAAAACCCTCGACCGCCTGAACGCGAAATGGGCTGCCGAAGGTAAGAAGACCGTCCGCATGCGGGTGGGCATCTTTACCGGCCCGCTGGTGGCGGGATGCCTTGGCGGCTCCGATCGGCTGGAATACACCGTAATTGGTGATACCGTGAATACCGCGAGCAGGCTGGAATCCGCCGGCAAAACAATCGACCTGCCGCAGGCCAGGGAGCGCTCGTGCTGCATTACGATCGGCCATTCGACGGCGCGGCTGCTGGGAGAATCGGTCAGGGTGATCCCGGTGGGCTCGGTCGAGCTCAAGGGCAAGGCGGAGAAAGTCCGCGCGTATTACGTAGATGGCGAAACAATCACGGAGGCAGCGACATGAAACGGTCCCAAAGGGCATTTTTGAGCTGGTTTTCGGCCGGCGCTTTCCTGCTTTCGTTCGCAGGCGGCGCCTCGGCCCAGGCCAACAGCGATACGCCGGTCTACAAGCCGCCGGTCCGCGGGGCGCCTGCCAGCCGGGTAGGCGGAGGCTCGCGCGGGGTCGGCACGGAGCTTCCGCGGATGTACGCGCTTGCGCCCGTGGACATCGGCTTCACCACCAAGGGAAAGCCCGACCTCTATTGGTTCGCCTCGGATGCCTCCGGTGCCAAAGTGCTCCTCACGGTCTACACCGACGATCCCGCCAAGCCTTTGCTCGAGCAGCCGCTGCCCGCGGTGTCCACTCCCGGCATCCAGCGCGTGAAACTTTCGGACTTCGCGCTCGAACTGCAGCCGCGGACCGAATACCACTGGCGCGTGACGATGATCGACGAGGCTCGCCCGGCGCGCGCCGTCGCGAGCGGAACGATCCAGAGGACCAACGCCTGGCCGAAGCTGCAGGCGCGCCTGCAGAACCAGGGCGCGGACGCGTTCGCCACCGCCAGCGTCTATGCGGAGGAAGGCCTTTGGTACGACGCGCTCGAAGCTATCGGCCAGGTGGGCGAAACCCCGCGATCGCGAAAATTCCGCGCGGTGCTGCTCGAGCAGGTCGGGCTCACCGAGGTCAGCCAGTTCGAGGCCGGCCGCAAGTAGGCCGACGGGAGCGGGCTAGAAACTCCAGCTCAGCGAGACCCATGCCCGCGTTGCGTCGCGGGTATTCTCGCTGTTGCGCCCGTTGACGTCGCGCCCCGGGTTGGTGCCGAAAGGCGTGGCCAGGATGACGCGCGCGACAGTGCGCGGATTCGGCACCCAGGTCAGGCCTATCCCTCCGCCGCTCAGCGAATAGGTGTTGCGGATGCCCGGGTTGCCGGCCTGCCAGCCGGCCCACGGATTCTTGTGCAGCTGGATGTGCCCGTAGTCGATGAACAGGCTCCCCATCCATTGCGGAACGATCTCGCGCTGGACTTCAGCGTTGAGGATCAGGCCCCCGTCTCCCACCGCTTCGCCGGCCGGATAGGCGCGGACACCGTTCATGCCGCCGAGGATCAGCTTCTCGGACGAGTCCAGGTTTTTGGAAGCGTATTGCCCCCGGGCGGCAGCAAGCAGCGTCCAGTTCTCGCTGAGCTTCTGCACCCTGGCGAAATTGAACTGCGACTTCTCGTACCGGCCGCCGGTGCCCGCAGTCGCAATGTCCCCCGCCCTGTCGGGCGACGTGGACAGGTCTACCCCGCCCGAGGTCACCTGCGCCGACCAGCTGCTGCGCGCAGCCATGCCCCACCACTTGTCCTGCCAGTCGCCATAGAGGATCGGAGTCCATGAATCCAGCCGATGGTCGCTGCTGAGCGCCCCCAGCGTGCGACCGACGATTCGACGGTCGCCGTAGACCAGCGACACGGAAACGTTCTTCGAGAGCGAGCGCACCAGCGGATACGTGGCGAACAAGTTCCCCGAGCGCGCCCAGCCCTGCTGGTTCAGCGCCTCGAATTCGCAGCACAGCTTGTAGTCATTGAGCGAGTAGGCCGCGCCGAGCGACAGCCCGTCGCGCCCGACCGGCATCGTATACGCCACGCGCGCGAAGTTGCTGTGCGCAGTAACCGAAGCACGCGCGGAGAGCAGGTCGCCGGCGCCCAAGGGACTGTTGAGCCTTACGTCGGCGTCCGCGCGCGCTCGCCCGGTAAACTTGTTGCCCGAATTGTCCGCCGAAAGAAAACCCTGCACGAACGGCTCGGCCTGGGCGCTCAGCACCAGCGTGGTGCTGCCCGGCTCGGTGCCGGGCACGAGGATCGCCCTCGCACGCACGCCGGCAAGATCGTTCACGAGGAGCAGGTCGTGCTCCATCCGCGATCGGCTGAGCAGGCCGCCGGCTTCGCCGCTTTCGGGCGGGAAATAGCGCTTGATCGTCTCGTCGCCGATGCGCAACCCCTCGCCGCGCTGAACCTTGATCGAGCTGATACGGCTTTCGACGACGCGCAGCTCGACGATGCCGTCCTTCACGTCCTGCGTCGGTACGTAGACCCGCACGAAGAATCCCAGCCCCGTGAGGTAGTCCTGGACAACCGTGGCCGCCTCGTGCAGCTGGGTCAGCGTTGCCTCGCGATTCCGGTACGGCTCGAGCAGGGGCTGCACGGCCGACTCGCTCACTACGCTCAGCCCCGTGAGCCGGTAGGCCTTGACCGGCACACGCCGCGTCGCCGATGTGGTCGACGGGGTTTGTGCCGGCCGCCTGTCCGCCGGGCTGAAATCACCGCCGTCGCGCTTGTCTTCGACTTCCGGGGGATTTGCGCCCGGCAGGCGCGGCACCGTTTCGGGACGTTGTTGTTGCTGGAATATCTGCCCGGGTGTCGGCGGGTCCGCCGCATGCGCGCCATGGGCGACAAGCAGGGCCAGTGCCAGGGAAGGGGCGAGCGGGCGCAGGAGCGCGCTCTTCATTTCTTCTCGATCAGGTACTCGCCTCCCGCGGCGTGGCCGGCCGACACCACCGCCCCGTACTGCGGATCCTGCGGGTACTCTTTCGCTACCGCAGTGCGCACCTTCTCGTGGATATCGCCTCCTACCAGGTCCCCATCGATGGCGTTCAGGTTGCGCAGCAGGTGGAAGGCGAACAGCGAGTGGTTGTCGTGCCCGCCGTCGGACACCGGCTCGTTGCCCCCGGAAGACATGACCAGCACGGAGCGCTTGCGCAGGATTTCCTTGCGATCGAATACCGTGCTCTCGCTGGACTGCACCTTCAACTCCTGGGCGAGTGTCCCGGAGTAGCAGCTGTCGGAGATCAGCATTACCTGCCTCGAGGCCATGTTCGCCAGGAATTTCGAGATCGCACCGTTGGAGATCCACGTCGAAGCGTCGTTGTTGTTCGCGTCGACGGGAATCCAGTAGCCGCCCCCACCCTTCTCCGCCTGGTAGCCGTGGCCTGCGTAATAGACGAAAACGCTGTCGTCCGCGTCTACTTCGGTGACAAGGTTATTGAGCTCGTTGACGATGTCCTGCCTGCTCGCGTTGCGGACGACGCGGACTTCGTAACCGAGGCGATCCTTCAATACTTTGGCGATGTCCTCGACGTCGTGGATCGGCGTCTGCAGCGCGGGAATCGGCGCCAGGTAGCGGTCGTTGCCGAACAGCACCGCCAGCCTGCGCTTGATCACAGGCTCCGCGTCGCCTGCGATCAGCGCGGACTTCTTCGCCTTGCCCTCCTTCACGCACGTACCCTGCGCCGCGCCCGAGCAGTCGGGAACATCGGCCAGCGCGGAATCCTTGGCCAGCTGCGTCAGGGCCTGCGAGAACATCTGCGTGCGTGCCTGCTGGATCTGCTGGTCGATCTGGCGGATGGTTTCCTTGCTTGCCCCGCTGCCGGCGGTCAAGCGGGTCGTGCCGCCGTCCGAAGCGGCCCCCGCAGTGAGCGGTGCAATCGAGCCTCCGCCAAAGGCAGCCGCAGCCGCAACTTCCCTCGACGATGGGCTTGTGGACGAAGACGTAGTCGAGGCCGAGGAGAACGGCGAGGTCGCGGTAGTCCCGGATGAGATCGTGGCCACCGCAAGTGCCGACTGGGTCGACTGGGTCGACTGGGCCGACGACGTAACGGAGTTGCCTTGCGAGTCGGACGCCAATCCCGTGAAAGTCAGGCTCACACCGGAGGCCACCGTGCCGCCGAAGGTCCTGGTGCCGCTGTTGTTGACGAGGAGGCTCTTCGTGCCGTTCACGTCGCCCTGGAACGTGACGTTCCCGGCCCCGGCGTTGACCGCCAGGCCGTTGCCCAGCGTCGTGGTCCCCGTGACCGTGAAATTGCCGCCGTTCGTCGTTTCAGTGCTGTTGAACGTCACGTTGCCGT
Organism: Burkholderiales bacterium; assembly: GCA_038319115.1. GTDB lineage: Bacteria > Pseudomonadota > Gammaproteobacteria > Burkholderiales > SG8-39 > SZAS-79. The sequence continues at coordinate 14,890 of JBBQCV010000026.1, forward strand.
TCCACACCTGGTTGCCGGTGTTCGTCGTGTCGTGCGCGATGATCGTCGGCGCATTTACCGTGAAAGCACCACCGAGGACCTGGTTGGTGAAGGTGATGGTGTTGACGTCGATCACTGTCACCGGGTTGCCCGACCCGCTGTTGGACAGCGTGACCACGCCCTGGAAGTCGTTGGCCGCGGTCAGCGTGATCGGCGCGGCGCCCGCAGAGATGCCCGTCGTCCCGCCGACCGTCAACGGGCCGGTCTCGGTCACGGCCCCGTTGCTGGTTGCCACCAGCGCACCGGAGATCGCGCCCTGGCCCAGATTCAGCGCCCCGGCCGAGGTGGCATTCAGCGATGCGATCGCCAAAGTGTTGAGCGCCGTGGCACCCGAGGTCGAGGTCGTCGTCAGGGCGCTGGCGGTGATCCTGCTCTTGCCGTTCGTCCCTTCGCTGATCGAAGCGCCCTTCAGCGTGACATTGCCGAGGGTGCGAATCTCCGTGCCTGCGGTCGAACTGTCATTCAACGCGATCGCCCCGCCTGCGGTGATCGAAATGTTGCCAGCGGCGATGCTGGACGCCGGAGTCCCGATCCTGACCCCGACAGCCGAGCCCGGATTCAGCGTCACGTTGCCGCCTGCGGTGATCGTCATATCGGTCGCCTGGCCCCCGGTAAACCCGCTACCAATACTCGATCCTGAAACGCTACCTCCGGTCATCGTGAGATCGCCATCGACCGTCAGGGCGAGGTTTGTCGACGTAGCGGAAGTACCGCCCCGTCCGCCAAGGCCGGCGCCGCCGCCCGAGTCTGAACCGTTGATCGAGCCGCCCCCTGTCAGGGAAAGATTGCCTCGCACCGTGATGTTCTGGGACGGCCCTTGGATGAACGCGGAGTTTTCGTTTCCGCCTGCACCCGCAACGAGGGTTACATTGCCGGCGGTGATCGTTTGGAGGCCCGTGTCGGTATATATCCCGGCATTGTTGTCGTAGCCCGCGGCTCCGCCCCTGAGGGAGATCGTACCGGCGGTGATGGACTGTGCGGCCTTCGCAAAGATCTGCGCAAAGTTGCCCTCGTCATCAATGCCGCCACTGGCCCCGCCCGTCAATGTAATGGTCGGAGACCCTGTGATCGTTTGTGATCCATTTTGTGAAGTGATCATGGCGAACGCACGACTCCCGGCCGTTCCGCCGGTGAGGATGATGGAACCGCCGGAAGTGAAATTGATGGACTGCGAAGTTCCATCCGATTCGAGGATTGCCCGGCTTCCGTGACCGGAACCGCCGACGCCCGACAATCCCGAGGATCCGCCTGTAATGACGATCGACCCGCCGTTATTGACGGTGATTGCCTGGGAAGATGTCAGGCCAGTCTGCAGCAGCAGGGCGGCGTTGTCGGTGTTGCCAATACCGCCGCCCCCGCCTGTGAGGGTGATTCCGCCGGCGCCTACTGTGACTGTCTGATTCCCCGCGCTCGAAATCAACCCCCGGTTCCCAAAGTTCAGGCTCCCGCCGCTCGGCCCCCCCTTGATCGTGATCCCTGACGAGGCAGTGATCGTCTGGTTACCGACGCTGGTCAGGGCCGCCCCGTTTCCGCTCCCAACCGATCCCGCAAAAATGCTGACGGTACTTGCATTCACTGTCTGTGAGCCTGAAGCAGAGGCAAACGCGTTCGTCCCCGTGCCGCCCTGGATCAGCAGGTCGTTGCCTGCGGTCAGGTTCATGTTGCCCGCCAGTACAGAGTTCGACGAGCCGCTCGAGGCCACGATCCGGATGTCGCCACCTGCAGACAGGCTGAGCGTGTTTGATCCCGCGTTCAGCCCACTGTTGATCGTTATCGACCCGGAAGTAGAAGCGATGTTCGTCGACGTCCCGTTCACGAAAACGGAATCGCTATAGGTCTGAGCGCCGGATGTGGTCACCGAACCGCCGTTGAAGGTAGTCGAGCCGAAGGGGTTCGTCGTAAGGCTGGCGAGCGCCGTTGTGTTGCCCACTGCCCCGCTGAAGGTCGTAGCTCCGGAAGTGGTTACGCTGAGCGCCTGCGCGCCATTCACGGTACCGCCGAACGTCACGCTGCCCGCGCCTGTCGATGACACCGTGGTGGCGGCACCCAACGTCACGTTGTCGTTATATGTCTGGGCCCCGGTAGTAACTATCGCCCCGCCGTTGATCGCCGTCGTGCCGCCCGCGTTGGTTGTTAAGCTGGTGAGCGCAGTCACCGCACCCACTGCCCCACTGAAGGTCGTCGCACCCGAAGTGTTAACGGCCAATGACTGCGCCCCATTTACGATCGAGCCCAGAGTGATGCTGTTGCCTCCCGAACTAAGCGTCGTGGCCGCACCCAGAGTGACGGCGTCGCCGTAGAGTTGCGCTCCCGTGGTTGCGACAAATCCGCCGTTGATGGCCGTCGAGCCTCCGGCGTTCGTCGTCAGGCTCGCAAGCGCCGTCGAGCCCCCTACCGCGAAGTCGAAGTTCACCGTACCGCTGTCGTTCACCGTGAGCGCGCCCGGTCCGTTCACGGTGCCCTGGAAAGTCGTGCCCACTCCCGTGAGGGTGGTGGCGGCACCGAGCGTCACCGAATCCAGGTAGGTCTGCGCCCCTGTGGTCGTTACTGACCCGCCATTGATTGCCGTGGTGCCGCCGAAATTCGTGGTGAGGCTCGTGAGCGCAGTCGTGTTGCCCACTGCGCCCGCGAACGTCGTCGTACCCGTCGTATTGACCGCCAGCGTCTGCGCGCCATTCACCGTCGAGCCCAGCGTAATGTTGTTGCCGCCGGAACTAAGCGTTGTCGCGGCACCCAGAGTGACGGCGTCGCCGTAGAGTTGCGCCCCCGTGCTGGCGATAAAACCGCCGTTGATCGCCGTCGATCCGGGGGCGTCCGTGGTCAGGCTGGCAAGCGGCGTCGTGCTGCCCACAGACCCGTTGAAGGCCGTAATGCCCGAGGTGTTCACCGTAAGCGCGAAGGCGCCATTTACGGTTCCGCCGAGGGTGATATTGCCCCCGCCCGTCGAGGCTAAAGTAGTTGCGGCCCCCAGCGATACGTTGTCGCCGTAGGTCTGAGCGCCGGTCGTGGTCACCGACGATCCGTTGATCGCCGTCGTGCCGCCGGCATCCGTCGTCAGGCTGGTGAGCGCCGTCGTACCACCTACCGCGCTGGCAAAGGTTGTCGTTCCCGTGCTATTGGCGGTCAGTGAAAACGCGCCGTTCAGTAGTCCCGAAAAGAGAATCCCGCCGTTCCCGGTGACTGTCGAACTGGCGGTAAGGACCGTGGGATCCGAAAACGACACGAGGCCGCCGATGGCATCTATCGCCGCGCCCACCGAAATCGGGAGGGTGCTCGCGTTGTTTGTGAGGGTGATCGCTGCCCCTCCGGAATTAAGTGCTGCGCTCAGCGTTACCGTGCCACTGGCGGTCTGCGTGCCGCCCGCATTGCGTGCGTTGAGCGTAATCGCCCCGTTGTTCGTAGTGATGCTCGCATTGACGTCGATATTGTTGCCGGCCTTGGCATCCAGGCCCGCGCCAAGCGTCGTAAGGTTGATTGCATTGTTGACCGTGATGTCGTTCGTCGCCTGCAGGTTCACGTTCCCGCCCACCGCGTCAAGCACCCCAGGGTCAATGGTCTGCGTCCCCCCCGAGGCTGCAAACGTGCTTACGTCCGTATAGACAGCCCCCCCCCCGGCTGCGACGATGATATCCGTCGGATCCAGCAGCAGGCTTCCGACGCTTCCACCGGGCGCCTTCATGTCGATTGACCGCGGCGCGAAATCAAGCGCGTGCTTGCCCGAAATTTCCGCGAACCCGCCGTTGCCGGACACCGTCCCGCCTTTCGCCTCCAGAGTGCCCGCAAACACGGTGTAATCGTCCGACCACACGATGACTTTGCCGCCGTTGCCGGTCGCCCCGGCGTTCGCCCGGATCGAAGCGTTCGGCCCGATGAATGTCATTGAAGCATTCTGCTCCGGCCCCCTGCCCTGGAAATTGCCGCCCAGCAGCACCACACCGCCGCCCGCTTCACCCGAAGCATCCGCGCTGCCCGCGCCGAATAACCCGACCTTGTCGCCGAGCATCCTGATCTCGCCGCCTTTGGCCTGGCTGCCCCGCGCGCTGAGCGTGCCGGAGTTGATGGCCGTGTTGCCCGCCACGAAGCTGATCTGACCGCCGCTCGCGCCGTCCGCAATCACGGCGCCACTGTTGGCCACGTCCCCCGCCTCCAGCCGGATCACCCCGTCGCGCTCGGTCACGCGCGCGGCATGGATCTCACCGCTATTGTTGATCACGCCGCCCGCCACCTGCCCAGCGGCGCGGGCGCTCATGTACACCGCCCCGCCGTCGGCCTGCACCAGGCCGCGATTTTCGACCAGCGCGTCCACTGCCGACTGCTCCACCTGCATCGCCACCAGGCCGGTCGCGCCGATATCGAGCGTCACGGCATTGCCCGCTCCGATCGCCACCGTGCCGAGCTGCGCGGCGATCACGCCTTCGTTGCGCACCTGCGGGGCGAGCAGCGCTATGTAGCCGCCCGCGGCCGCGCTCAGCGTCCCCTGGTTCAGGATCGAGCCCGCCGTGCCATTGGCCGCGAACCGGTAGTGCCCGCCCAGGAAGTTCTCATTGCTGATGTCGAGCGACGAGGCCACCAGGCCGCCCACATTCACCTGCGCGCCGCGGCCGAAGAGGGTCCCGGCGGGGTTGACCAGGAACACCTGTCCGTTCGCGGTCAGGCTGCCGTAGATCTCCGAAACGCCTCCCCCGCTCGCCACCCGGTTGAGGATCACCGACGTCGCGCCGGGCTGCTGGAAATTCACGGAAGCGTTCGAGCCGACGTTGAACGAGTTCCAGTTGACGATGGCGCGGTTGCTTTGCTGCTGGACGGTGAGGCGGGTCCCGGCCTGGCTGATGCTGGCGGAACCAGCGGCCACGCTGCCGCCGCTCGGAAGCGCCGAAGGATCCGCGGCATGAGCGAAAAGGAGTGGGGAGGAAATCGCAGCCGAAACAAAAAACCTGCGCACGCAACGCCAGCGGCGCGCCGTCCAGAACCCAGGAACGCCCGCACTCACACTTTTTTGCATTTCATCTCCCGTTCGGAACGCGTCGAAAATATGTCCGGTTCGTGGGATCCGGAGAACATTCCGAGCTTATACCTTGCAGTTTCGGCGCGGTTCAATAAACCAGTCGAAACGCGACTGGTTCGTCCTGAATGTCGAGACCGCAACAAATGTCCGCGTAGTAAACTCTGCCACCCGGCAACGATCACCTTCCCGCCTCCGGAATGTACCGATACCGGTACATTATATAACCGGAGAGTCAATATCCACGCCACTCTTCCAAAACAAATGTTCAGAATTAACGCCTTCCGGAGAGTCCGATGACCGCCCCGACCCAGACCGCCCTGTAACTCCAGTCGCTGGTTACAAAGGAAGGCGAGCTCGTGGTCTCCCTCGCCCGAGTCCCAGTCCCGGTGCCCAAGCCCGACGAAGTCCTGGTGCGCGTCGAGGCTACGCCGCTCAACCCCTCCGACCTGGGCTTGCTGTTCGGCGCAGCGGACATGGATACCGCCAAGGTCTCCGGCACCGGAAGTGAAGCAATCCTCACCGCGAAAATCCCGACGGATCGCATGGCGGGCATGGCCGGCCGCGTCGGCCAGCCGATGCCGGCAGGCAACGAAGGCGCGGGCGTGGTGGTAGCCGCCGGCGAATCGCCGGAAGCCCAGGCGCTGATGGGAAAAATGGTCGCCGTCCTCGGCGGCGCAATGTACGCCCAGTACCGCGTGATGAAAGCGAAACAGTGCATGGTGCTGCCGGCGGACGCCACCGCCGCGGAAGGTGCGTCGTGCTTCGTGAACCCGCTCACCTCGCAGGGCATGGTCGAGACGATGAAGCGCGAAGGCCATTCGGCGCTTGTCCATACCGCGGCCGCGTCGAACCTCGGCCAGATGCTCAACCGCATCTGCATCGCCGACAAGGTCAAGCTGGTGAACATCGTGCGCTCGAAAGAGCAGGCGGGATTGCTCAAGGGACAGGGAGCGCAGTACGTCTGCATTTCCAGCGCGCCCTCCTTCGTCGCAGACCTCACCGAAGCCCTCGTCGCCACCGGCGCTACGATCGCGTTCGACGCGACCGGCGGCGGGCCGCTGGCCGGGCAGATCCTCGCGGCGATGGAAACCGCCGCCAACCGCGCAGCCAAGGAGTTCAGCCGCTACGGTTCCGCGGTTTACAAGCAGGTTTACATCTACGGCAACCTGGATACGAGCACCACGACGCTCACCCGCAACTACGGGATGTTATGGGGCGTGGGCGGCTGGTTCCTCACGCCTTTCCTGCAGAAGATCGGCAAGGAAGCGGCGCAGAAGCTGCGCGATCGCGTGGTGGCGGAGTTGAAGACGACTTTCGCCAGCAACTACACCAAGGAAATTTCCCTTGCGGCGGTGCTCGACCCGAAGGAGATCGCGCAATTCACGCGCAAATCCACCGGCGCCAAGTACCTCGTCAACCCGAACAAGGACGCTGCGGGTTAGCCCTCCACACGCTGGGAATGTACCGGTACCAGTTCACTAACTGGCCGGAGAGCTAATCCCGGAGCCATTCTAAGAAATTGAATGTTCTGGATTCAGGCTTTCAGCGCAGGCGCGAGTACGCCGTCGGTGACAGGATCATGTTCTCGATGTTGGCCACGATCGGGCCGTCCTTTTCCGAGTCCGCGCGCGCCTTGAGCCAATCGGGGTCGCTCATGAAACCGTCCCAGACGCGCTCGCGCTCGGCCATGTCCTTCCACTCGAGCAGGTAGTACAGGTCCTGGTTGCTCGGCCCAATGCGCGCGGTCCAGAAGCCCACCGGCCGGAAGCCATGCTTCTCCCACAGCTTGAGCGTGACGTCCTGGAAGCGCTGGTTGAGGGCCGGCAGGCGGCCGGGCAGGCATTTGTAGATGCGAAGTTCGTGGATCATGGGGTCTCCGTGGTGGATGGATCGGCAGGCTTGCGCCAGACGCTGGCCAGCCACGGCTGCTGCTCGCGCGGCAGCCCGGCGGGCCGGTAATAGTGTTCGAGTTCGATGAAGCCCGCGCCGGTCATGAACCGGCGCCATGCCTCGAGGTCATGATAGGCGCCGTAGCGCCCCCGGCTCCAGCCTTCGTCGTTGCTCCCGCGCGGGATGGAGCTGAAGAGCGTCCCGCCCGGCTTGAGCGTGGCGTGCAGCCCGCGCAGCACACGCGGCAGTTCCTGCGCCGGCACATGGAACAGCGACGCATTGGCAAACACGCCGTCGAATCTTCCCGGCGGGAGGTCGAGCGCAAGGAAGTCCTGCCGCCAGACTTCGCACCCGCTGTGCTGGCGCGCCATCACGGCAAAGCTCTCCGCCCCGTCCAGCCCGATCGCCCCATGGCCGAGCTGCGCGAACGCAGCAAGGTCCCGGCCGGGCCCGCAGCCGAAATCGAGGATCGTGAACGGCGGCGCAGCGGCGATGTGGCGCAGCAGGGCCTCGATGTTCTGGGTGACATCGTGGCCACGCGTGCCTTCCCAGAAATCGGCGGCGCGCTGCTCGTAATGGCCGAGGGTTTCGCTGGAAATCTTTTGCAGGTCCTGCGCGGCGAGTTTCATGCACGCTCCGGTGGCAGGTGCCGCGCCACCTTGCGCAGCAGCGCCTCGAGGCTGATCGGCTTGGTGAGGTACTCGAGCGCGCCCAGGGTGCTGCCCCGCTCGGAGGACTCGCTCTCGATGGTGAGGAAGATCACCGGGATGTCGCGCATGGCGGGATCTTCCCTCAGGGCTTCGACGAGCTCGAACCCGCTCATGTCCGGCATGCGCACGTCGGTGATGAGCAGGTCGGGCGTCGCGCCGAGGATCGCATGGCCGGCCTCGATCCCGTCCTTCGCCACGCGCACGGCATAGCCCGCGGTGGTGAGGTGCATGCGCAAAAGCTCGCGCATGGTCGGGTCGTCTTCAACCACCAGGATCGATTTCACGGGCTCACCTCAACGCGGCCAGGCTTGCCGATCGGCGGCCCGCCTACTTCGCGGCCACCACCATGATTTCGACCAGGCAGCGCGGATCGGCCATCTTGGCTTCGATGCACGCGCGCGCAGGCAGGTTCTTGGGATCGGCCCAGGCCGTCCACGACTCGTTCATGAGGGCGCGGTTGCGGATGTCGCTTACCCAGATCGTGGCGGTCAGCACCTTCGACTTGTTCGAGCCGCACGCGCCCAGCAGGCGGTCGACATTGGCGAGGATCTGCTGCGCCTGGCCCTTGGCGTCCTGCGACTGGTCCTCGGCGGTGAGGCCGGCGAGGTACACGGTGTTGCCGTACTCCACGGCGCTGCTCAGGATGCCCTTCGATTCACGGCGGATGATTTCAGACATTGCGGTATCTCCTTGGTGTTGGTGGGACGGAAACTCAGCCGACCTTGCGGCGGCAATTGCGGAACATGCGCATCCAGGGCGAGTCCTCGCCGGCACCCTCGGGCGCCCACGACATCTGCACGCTGCGAAATACCCGCTCCGGGTGGGGCATCACCACGGTAAAGCGGCCGTCAGCGGTGGTGAGGCCGGTAATTCCGCCGGGGGAGCCGTTCGGGTTGTGCGGGTAGCGCTCGGCCGGCTTGCCCTGCGGGTCCACGTAGCGCATCGTCACCAGTGCGTTCTTCTGGTGCTGCGGCGTGTCGAACACGGCGCGGCCTTCGCCATGCGCGGTCGCAACCGGTATGCGGCTTCCCGCCATGCCCTCGAAAAACAACGACGGTCCGGGCGTGATCTCGACCTCGACGAAGCGCGCCTCGAACTGCTCCGAGCGGTTGCGCAGGAACGCGGGCCACTGAGCCGCGCCGGGGATCAGCGATTTCAGCGCGGTCATCATCTGGCAGCCGTTGCACACCCCGAGCGCAAACGTGTCGCCGCGACCGAAAAAGGCCTCGAAGGCCGCGCGCGCGCGCGGGTTGAACAGGATCGACTTGGCCCAGCCCTGGCCTGCGCCCAGCACGTCGCCGTACGAAAACCCCCCCCCGGCCGCGAACCCGGCGTACCCCGAAAGGGCCGTGCGTCCCGAAATAATGTCTGTCATGTGCACGTCGACCGACTCGAAGCCGGCGCGGTGAAAGGCGGCCGCCATCTCCACCTGGCCGTTGACGCCCTGCTCGCGCAGGATCGCTACGCGGGGCCGCGCGCCGGTGGCGATGAAAGGAGCGGCAATATCCACGCTGGCATCGAAGGTGAGCGACACCGACAGCCCCGTATCGGCCGGGGCGAGGATACGGTCGTATTCCTCGTTCGCGCACTCGGGGTTATCACGCAGTGCCTGCATGCGCCACGTCGTCTCCGACCAGGCGCGCTGCAGGTCGATGCGCTTCTCCCCGAAGATCGGCTTCGCATTGCGGGTGAAGCGGATCTCGTCCTTGTCGTTGAGGTGCCCGAACAGCGTCGCGCAGGCATGCAGGCCTTCAATGCGCAGGACATCCATGACACGTTGGCGGTCGGCCGCGCGGATCTGCAGCACCGCGCCGAGTTCCTCGCTGAACAATGCCGCCAGCGCCAGGTCGTGCACGCGCCCTGCGAGCTGCTCCTCGCCGTTGCGCCTGAAACCGTCGACATCTTCCGTCCAGGCGTCCAGCGCGAGCGCATCGAGGCTGAGGGTGACCCCGCAGCGCCCGGCGAACGCCATCTCGCACACAGTGGCGAACAGGCCGCCGTCGGAGCGATCGTGGTAGGCCACCACCAGGCCTTCGCGCGCAAGTGCCTGGACCGCCCGGAAGAAACCCGCCAGCCGTGCGGGATCGTCGAGGTTCGGCGCTTCGGTGCCGAACTGGTTGTGGACCTGCGCGAGGATGCTGCCGCCGAGGCGGTTCCTGCCACCGCCCAGGTCGATGAGGAGCAGTTCGGTGTCGCCCGCGTCGGTTCGCAGCTGCGGCGTCAGCGTGCCGCGCGCGTCGCTTACCGGGGCGAACGCGGTGACGATGAGCGAGAGCGGCGCCACGACTTCCTTTTGCACGCCCTGCTCGCTCCATGCCGTGCGCATCGACAACGAATCCTTGCCCACCGGGATCGCCACGCCCAGCGCGGGGCACAATTCCATCGCCACGGCGCGCACCGTGTCGAACAGCGCGGCGTCCTCACCGGGGAACCCTGCTGCCGCCATCCAGTTGGCCGACAGCTTCACCCGGTCGAGGGAGTCGACGCGCGCCGCCGCGAGGTTGGTGAGCGCCTCGCCCACCGCCATGCGCCCGGAGGCGGGACCGTCGATGAGCGCGAGCGGCGTGCGCTCGCCCAGCGCGAAGGCCTCCCCCGCGTAGCCCTCGTAATCCATGAGGGTCACCGCGCAGTCGGCCACCGGCACCTGCCATGGCCCCACGAACGGGTCACGCGAGCAAAGCCCGCCCACCGTGCGGTCGCCGATCGAAATGAGGAAAGTCTTGTCCGCCACGCTCGGGTGACGTAAGACGCGATACGCAGCGTCCTTCAGGTCGATGCCATCCAGCGCGAACGGCTGCGACGGGCGCGGCGCGTGCCGCACGTCGCGCACCATTTTAGGCGGCTTGCCCAGCAGCGTTTCCATCGCCATGTCGACGGGTTTTCCGCCGAGCTTCGGGTCCTCGACCACCAGCTGGGGGGCCGCGGTGGCCGTGCCGAGGACCGCGAATGGGCAACGTTCGCGTTCGCACAGCGCGCGAAAGCGCTCGAAGTCCTGCGGCGCGATGCCGAGCACGTAGCGCTCCTGCGCCTCGTTGCACCAGATCTCGCGCGGCGACATGCCGGTGTCCTCGGAAGGAATGGCGCGCAGGTCGAAGCGCGCGCCGCGCGCCGCGGCGTGCGCCAGTTCCGGCATCGCGTTGGACAGGCCGCCGGCGCCCACGTCGTGGATCGACAGGATGGGGTTGTCGGCGCCTAGCTGCCAGCAGCGGTCGATGACCTCCTGCGCGCGGCGCTGGATTTCGGCGTTGCCGCGCTGGACCGAATCGAAATCCAGGTCCTCGGTGTTGGTACCCGCGCCCATGCTGGAGGCCGCGCCGCCGCCCATCCCGATCAGCATGCCCGGCCCGCCGAGCTGGATCAGCAGCGTGCCCGCCGGCAGCCCTTTCTTTGCGGTCTGCGCATCGGTAATGCTGCCGATGCCGCCCGCGAGCATGATGGGCTTGTGATAGCCACGCTGCAGGCCGGCCACTTCCTGCTCGAACACACGCAGGTAACCGGCAAGGTTCGGCCGGCCGAATTCGTTGTTGAACGCGGCCGCGCCGATCGGGCCCTCGAGCATGATGTGGAGCGCCGAAACGATACGGTTCGGCCGGCCGTAGTTGGCTTCTTCCCACGGCCGTTGCGCGCCCGGGATGCGCAGGTTGGACACCGAAAAACCCGCCAGCCCGGCCTTGGGCTTGGCGCCCCGGCCGGTGGCGCCCTCGTCGCGGATCTCCCCGCCCGCGCCGGTCGCCGCGCCCGGAAACGGCGAGATCGCCGTCGGGTGGTTATGCGTTTCGCACTTCATGACGGTGTGCGTGAATTCGGCGGCTTGCGCATAGGCGCCGCCGGCGCGCGGATAGAAGCGCTCGGCCACGCGGCCTTGCATGATCGCGGCATTGTCGGAGTAGGCGAGCACGGTGCCCTGCGGATTGGCCGCGTGCGTGTGCCTGATCATGCCGAACAGGGTTTGCGACTTCTTCTCGCCGTCCACGATCCACGCCGCGTTGAAGATCTTGTGGCGGCAGTGCTCCGAGTTAGCCTGCGCGAACATCGTCAGTTCGGCATCGGTGGGGTCGCGGCCAAGCGTCGCATAGGCGGCGGCGAGGTACTCGATCTCGTCGGCCGAGACGGCGAGGCCCAGCCGCAGGTTGGCCGCTTCGAGCGCAGCGCGCGGCTCGGCGCCCAGCGCGATGTGCGCCAACGGTCGCGGAGGAACGTGTGCGAAAAGCGCATCGGCCTCGTCTTCCGACCTGATGACGGTTTCGGTCATCCGGTCGTGCAGCACGGCGGCAAGGGCGGCGCGCTGGCCGTCCTCGAGCCGGCCCGTGACACGCAGGAAATACGCCGTGCCGCGCTCTATCCTGCGAACTTTGGCCAGCCCGCACTGGCGCGCGATGTCGGTCGCCTTCGACGACCACGGCGAGATAGTGCCTATCCTCGGCACCACCAGGAAAAATTCCTGGCCCGCATGCTTGCCGGCCAGCGGCGTGCCGTAGGCAAGCAGGCGCTCGAGGAGCTGGGTTTCGTGGGCGTCGAGCGGCGCCGTGGTTTCGACGAAGTGGCGGTGCTCGGCGGCGAGGCCCTGC
>JBBQCV010000027.1:0-27063 GCA_038319115.1 Burkholderiales bacterium
GACCCGCGGTGCGGCGGCGTTTGCCCAACGGCTGTTCGGCGGAACGTGCTATCTGTGCCGCGGCGAGGCCAAAGGCCTGCTGTGTGCCGATTGCATCGCGGACCTGCCGGTGCTCGCGCGGCCTCGATGCCCCCGCTGCGCGCTGCCGTCCGAAGCAGGACTTGCCTGCGGAAGCTGCCTTGCGAATCCCCCGGCCTTCGATGCCACGATGGCCGTGTTCGCTTATGCGTTTCCGGCCGATGCGCTGGTCAAGGGACTCAAATTCCATGGCGAGCTTTCGCTTGCGCCCTTCCTGGCCGACCTGCTCGCTGCCGAGGTCGAGGCCGGCGGCCACGCACCCCCCGAGTGCCTGGTGCCGGTCCCGCTCCACGACCTGCGCATGCGCCAGCGTGGCTACAACCAGTCGATGGAAATCGCGCGACGGCTCGCCGCCCGAATGAAAGTTCCGGTGGCTGCCGACCTGTGCGTGCGCGTGCGCGACACCACCGCGCAGTTCGACCTGGCGTGGAAAGCGCGCCAGGAAAATGTGCGCGATGCGTTTAGCTGCCGCCGCGCGATCGAAGGCAAGCGAGTCGCGGTGGTAGACGACGTGATGACCACCGGGGCCACGCTGGGCGAGATCGCTTCGACCCTCAAGAAATTCGGCGCCGCGCAGGTGGTGAACTGGGTCGTCGCCCGTACGCCCGCGCAATGAAAGCCCCGTTCCATGTGGTGCTGTACCAGCCGGAAATCCCGCCCAATACCGGCAACGTGATCCGGCTGGCGGCCAACACCGGCGCTTGCCTGCATCTCATCGAGCCGCTCGGCTTTTCCCTCGACGACCGCCAGCTCAGGCGCGCCGGCCTCGATTACCACGAGTACGCCAAACTCAGCGTCCACCCTGACTGGGACCACTGCCTCGCGGCTTTAGGGGGAGCGCGCGTTTTTGCCTGCTCCACGCGCGGGACCACGCGTCACACCGGGCCCGCCTATGCGAGCGGCGATGCCTTCGTGTTCGGTCCCGAAACGCGCGGGCTGCCGGACGCGCTCCTCGATTGCGTGCCCGCAGAACGTCGCCTGCGCCTGCCGATGCGTCCGGGCAATCGCAGCCTCAACCTGTCCAACGCGGTTGCGGTCGTCGTATTCGAGGCCTGGCGGCAGCTCGGGTTCGAGGGCGCCGCGTAAGCAGTTACTTACGGCTATTGCGCGTACCTGCCACGATCACTCGGCCTCGCCCTCGCTGCGCGGATCGCGCGCCAGTAGCGACTCCACCGCATCGCGCGGTGAGAGTTTTTCGGTGAGGACGGCATTGACCGCGCGTGTGATCGGCATGTCGACGGCATGCCGTTCGGACAGCCGAAGCACTTCGCGCGCCGAGCGCACGCCCTCGGCCACATGCCCCAGCCCGGCGAGGATCGCGGCCAGCGGTCGGCCGCCCGCAAGCTCCAGCCCCACCTTGCGGTTGCGCGACAGGCTCCCGGTCGCGGTGAGGATCAGGTCGCCCGCGCCGGTCAGTCCCATAATGGTCTCGCCATTCGCGCCCAGTGCCACGCCAAGGCGCTGGATCTCGGCCAACCCGCGCGTGACCAGCGCCGCGCGCGCGTTCTGGCCCAGTCCCAGGCCATCCGAGATGCCGACCGCGATGGCGAGGACGTTCTTCACCGCGCCGCCGATCTCCACCCCCACCAGGTCGGTGGTGTAATAAATGCGCAGGCGTCCGCCATGCAACCCGGCCGCAGTGGCGCTTGCGAATACCGGGTCGCGCGCAGCGAGAGTAAGTGCGCACGGCAGCCCTTGGGCCACTTCCAGTGCGAATGAGGGTCCGGACAAGGCGCCGCAGCGCGGCGCGCTTGCGGCGAAAACTTCTGCGACGACCTCGTGCGGCAGGCGGCCACTGCCTTCCTCGAAACCCTTGCACAACCACACGAAGGGCGTGTCGGGGCATGTCTCGCGGATCCGCTCGGTGGATGAGCGCAGGCCAGCCGCGGTAGCTGCGAGGATCGCAAGTTCCGCGCCGTCTACAGCGCGCTCGAACTCGCCGCTCACGCCCAGCGCCGCGGGCAGGGAAATCTCGGCGAGGTAGCGTTCGTTGCGGCGGGCCGCGTCGATAGCGGCGGCCTGCGCGGGGTCGCGCGCCCACAGGACGACCTCGTGGCGGCTGGCGAGGGCGACGCCCAGTGCGGTGCCCCAGGCGCCGGCACCGAGGATCGCGATCTTCATGCAGGCAGGGGCTTCGCGCGCAGGGCCGCCCCGCGCACGCGGGTCACAGCCCCCAGACGAGGGAGGATTTGAGGTAGCCGGTCGCGCCGTCGGCGTGGCGCACGCGGATCCATCCGCCCGGTGCGATTTCCACCAGCTCGAGGGCCACGTTCTGCGCGACCTGGAACGCGGCCGGCGCGGCGTCGTCGGCGCGGCTGCGCACTTCTGCACCCGGCGCGGTGACCAGCACCATGCGCCGTTCCGAGAGTGATTTCTTTTCCACCCAGGACAAAGTGCCGGTGTGGTCGCGCACCTTGACCCAGGCGTCGAGGTTAACGATCACCTCGACCGGATAGAAGCGCGAGGCCACATAGATGGGCGTGGATGCGCGCGAAGGCGCGTCGTACATGACCGCGGCATTCTCGGCAACGGTGCGGTAGTCCGCGCCCTGCGCGAAACCCGCGAGGGCCATCGCCGCAGCCGCCGCCAGCGTGGCGAGCAGGCTCGGGCGCATGTTTAGTGCGCAACCTCGATACGCGACCCGCCGCCGGCTTCGCCCTTCTCGTGGCGCTGCATGTACAGCGCCTCGAACGACACGGGCGCAAGGATGACCGGCGGGAACCCGCCACGCGTCACCAGGTCGGAGATCGCTTCGCGCACGTACGGGTACAGGATGGTGGGGCAGCCGATGCCCAGCAGCGGCTCAAGCTCATCGGCCGGCACGTTGACGATGGAGAACAGCCCCGCCTGGGCGACCTCGGCGAGGAACAGGGTCTTCTCGCCGGCTTTCGCGGTGACCGTCGCGGTCACCACCACCTCGTACAGCGCGTCGGACACGTGCTGCGATTCGTTGTGGATCTGGACGTCGAGTTGCGGCGAGTCGGCCTGCATGAAGACCTGCGGCGCGTTGGGGAGCTCGAGCGAGAGATCCTTGACGTACAGTTTCTCGATGTTGAAGGAGGCCTGCTGTTCGGGAGCCTGGGGGGCGGGAGCCTGCGGTGCGGCCATGGGGTTCTCGGGTTGGATGCGGGGTTGGATTCGGGAAGCTGCAGCGGCTAGGCCGCCGATTGCATGCGGCCCTGCGTTATGGCGGTCAGGGGGCTGCGAGCATCGGGTCGAGCTTGCCGGCGCGCTCGAGGGCGTGCAACTCGTCGCACCCGCCGATGTGCTCGTCGCCGATCCAGATCTGCGGCACCGTGCGGCGCCCGCTCTTTTGCTGCATCTCGGCACGGCGCTGCGGCTCGAGGTCGACGCGCACCTTGTCGACCGCCACGCCCTTGCCCACGAGAAGCTGTTCGGCCGCGACGCAATACGGGCACGAGCCGGTGCAGTACATGAGGACTGGTGCCATGATTATTTGACCACCGGCAGGCCGGCCTGCTGCCACGCCGGCAGGCCGCCGGCAAGGTTGACCACTTTGGCGAACCCGCGCTCGCGCAGCAGGGTGGCGGCCTTGGACGCGCGCGTCCCGTCGGCACACACCACGATGACCGGCTTGGCCTTGTGCCGATCCAGTTCGCCGGCGCGTGCCTCAAGGCTGGCGAGGGGCATGTTCTTCGCGCCGAGCAGGTGGCCGCCGGCGAACTCGGTGACCTCGCGCACGTCGAGCACCATCGCGTCCTCGCGGTTGATCATCTGCGTGGCCTCCAGGGTGCCCACCGAGGGACCCGCCGCGCCACGGCGCAGGTAGGGCCAGAGCAGCATCGCACCCGAAATGAATGCGACTGCAACGAGCATGATGTTGTTCTTGACGAAATCCACGGGCATCGGCTTGGGTTGGGAAAGGGGCCGGCGTTCACCGGAACCCCTATTATAGAATAGGCCGCATCGAATTCGTTCCCCGTCTCCCCGGCCCTTACCCCAAGCCCATGTACAAAATCGTCTTTTTGCGCCACGGCGAATCGGACTGGAACCGCGAGAACCGTTTTACCGGCTGGACCGACGTCGACCTGTCGGCCAAGGGCGTCGAGGAGGCCCGCACCGCCGGAAGGCTGCTGCGCGCCGAAGGCTACGATTTCGACGTGGCCTACACGTCGGTCCTGCGCCGTGCTATCAAGACGCTCTGGCTGGCGTTGGAAGAAATGGACCGCATGTGGCTCCCCATCGAAAACACGTGGCGGCTCAACGAGCGCCACTACGGCGCGCTGCAGGGTCTAAACAAGGCCGAAACCGCGGCGAAGTTCGGCGAAGCGCAGGTGCTCACGTGGCGCCGCAGCTACGACACCCCGCCGCCACCGCTCGACAAAGCCGACCCGCGCTGGCCCGGCAACGATCCGCGCTATGCCGGGCTCGACCCGGCGGAAATCCCGTTCAGCGAGTGCCTCAAGGACACCGTGGCGCGCGTGCTGCCATTCTGGAACGGCTCGATCGCCCCGGCGGTGCGCGCCGGCCGGCGAGTGATCGTCGCCGCGCATGGCAACTCGCTGCGCGCGCTGGTGAAGTATCTCGATGGCGTGTCCGATACCGACATCGTCGGCCTCAACATCCCCACCGGGGTGCCGCTGGTCTACGAGCTCGATGCCGACCTGAAGCCGCTGCGTCACTTCTACCTCGGCGACCAGGCCGAGGTGGACAAGCGCATCGCGAGCGTTTCCAGCCAGGGGAAGGCCAAGGGCTGAGCGCGAGAAATGCCATGCGCTGCGCACCGTTCCTCCTCGCTCTTGCCCTGAACTGGGCTGCGGTACCGGCCGGAGCGGCGGGCACCGCAGCCGACCAGGCCGCCGACCTCGGCGCGTTGCGCGCCCGCATCGAATCACTCAAGGCGGAACTCGGGCATATGGAGGCCGCAAGGCGCGAATCGCAGGACGCGCTGCGCGAATCGGAGCGCTCCATATCCGATGCTACGCGTGAACTGGGCACGCTCGAAACAGAAAGCCGCGCAGCGCAGGAAGAACTCAAGGCGCTGGGCGCACGCCAGCGCGGCCTCGCCGAAGGCCTCGCGAAGGAACAGGCCGCCGTGGCGCGCATGCTAAACGCACGCCACGCCGCCGGCCCGCCCGACTTGCTGCGCGTGCTTCTCACCGGCAACGACCCCAACGACGCGGCCCGCCACCTGTATTACTTAGGCGAAATCGCCGGCGCGACGGCGCGGGTGCTGGCACGCTACCGCTCCGACGCGGCCGAGCTGGACAAGGTTTCGCAAACGGCCGCCGAAAAAACCGCGCGGCTCGCTGCCATCGAGGCGGCCAAGCGCACCGGGCGGCAGAAGATCGTGGCCGAGTCGCGCGAGCGCAAACGCGTGCTCGACCGGTTCTCGTTCGATATCCGTGCAAGCCGCAGGGAGATCAAGGGCCTGCTCGCCGACGAGTCGCGCCTCGGCCGCCTGGTGGAGGAGATCGGCAAGGTGCTGACGGCCAAGCCGGGCGCCGGCTTCACCCGCCGCGAGGCGCCGCCGGTCGAAAAGGCGACCGTCCCCCTGCCCGAAGCCATCGCCGGTCCGTTCTCCGCGTTGCGCGGCAAGCTGCGCCTGCCGGTACGTGGGGAACTAAGCACCCGGTTCGGCAGTCCACGTAGCGAAGGCGGTGGTAGTTCGAAGGGCGTATTCATCCGCTCCCCGGAAGGCCAGCACGTGCGCGCAGTAGCTGCCGGACGGGTGGTCTATGCGGACTGGATGCGCGGGTTCGGCAATCTCCTGATCGTGGACCACGGGGAGACCTATCTTTCGGTCTACGCAAACAACGAAGCGCTTTTGAAGCAACCCGGCGAACCGGTGTCCGCCGGTGAGGCGATTGCCACTGTCGGCAGCACGGGTGGCAGCGCCGAAACGGGCTTATACTTTGAATTGCGGCATCTCGGTAAGGCTTTCGACCCATTGCGCTGGTCGAACCTCCGCTAGGGCCGTACCCAGGAGCGAAATACATGAGCGGTCGTGGCAGAGGCAGCAGAATCAGACAAACAGGCCTGGTCCTCGGCGGCGTCATCGCCGGCGTGCTGGTCAGCCTAAACTTCCAGGCGATCGCCCAGCGCGACCGATCCCCGCTGCCGATCGAAGAGCTGCGCGCCTTCACCGAAGTCTTCGGCGCGATCAAGGCCAACTACGTGGAGCCGGTCGAGGACAAGAAGCTCATCAGCGAAGCCATCAACGGCATGCTGACCGGCCTTGACCCGCACTCGGCTTACCTCGACGCCGACGCCTTCAAGGAGCTGCAGGTCGGCACCCAAGGACAGTTCGGCGGCCTGGGCATCGAAGTCGGCATGGAAGACGGCTTCGTCAAGGTGGTCTCGCCCATCGAGGACACGCCCGCCTACCGCGCCGGCGTGAAGCCCAACGACCTCATCATCAAGCTCGACGAGACGCCGGTCAAAGGCATGTCGCTCAACGACGCAGTCAAGAAGATGCGCGGCCGCCCGAACACCAACATCACCCTCACGATCTCGCGCAAGGGAGACCCGCAGCTCATCCTGATCACGCTCACGCGCGCCGTCATTCGCGTGCAGAGCGTCAAGTCCAAGGTGCTGGAGCCCGGCTACGGCTACGTTCGCGTGTCGCAGTTCCAGGAGTCCACAGCCGAAAGCCTCGTGAAGGCGCTCGACGGCATGTACAAGCAAGGCGCCCCGCTCAAGGGCCTGGTGCTCGACCTTCGCAACGACCCGGGTGGCCTGCTGTACGGCGCGGTCGCCATCTCCGCCACCTTCCTGCCGCAGAAGAGCCTCGTGGTGTCGACCGACGGTCGCACCGAGGATGCCAAGCGCAAGTACTTCGCCTCGCCCGACGACTACCTGCGCGGAGGCGGACGCGATGACTTCCTGCGCAACCTGCCGCCGGCGGTCAAGAACGTGCCGATGGTAGTGCTGGTGAACGGCGGCTCGGCCTCGGCCTCGGAAATCGTCGCCGGCGCGCTGCAGGATTACAAGCGCGCCACGGTCATGGGCACGCAGAGCTTCGGCAAGGGCTCGGTGCAGACCATCATGCCGCTGGGCAACAGCACCGCGATCAAGCTCACCACCGCGCGCTATTACACGCCGAGCGGGCGCTCGATCCAGGCGAAGGGCATCACGCCGGACATCATCGTCGAGGAGCCGGGGGCGAATACGCAAACGCGACTGCGCGAGGCCGACCTCACGCGCCACCTGCTCAACCCTAAGGACAAGGAGGCCGCCGAGAAGGAGGCCGCCGAGGCCGCGGCACGCGCAGCCGCCGCAGCCAAGCGCCCGCAAACCCCGGACGACCCCTCCAGGAAGCCAATCGAGCTCGGCTCGAAGGACGACTTCCAGCTCATGCAGGCGATCGCCCACCTCAAGGGCGAGCCGGTCAAGGGCTCCCCGCCCAAGACCGTCGCCGACGCCAAGCCGCCGGGCGGCTGACCCGCCCGGAAAGGCGAAGCGAAGTCACAGGCGGGACTCGGGCGGTGCAGGACGCGCAGCTGCTGCGCTACAGCCGGCACCTCCTGCTCGATGAGTTCGGCATCGAGGCGCAGGAGCGCCTCACCTCCAGTCATGCGTTGATCGTCGGTGCGGGTGGCCTTGGCTGCCCCGCCGTCCTGTACCTCGCGGCCAGCGGCATCGGCACGATCACGCTTGCCGATGGCGACACGGTCGATGCCACCAACCTGCAGCGCCAGATCCTGTATCGCGACAGCACCGTCGGCCAGCCCAAGGCGCTCGCCGCGCGCGAAGCCCTGCGCGCGGTGAACCCGGAAGTCGAGGTGGTTGCCGTGGCGCAAAGGCTCGAGGGCGAGGCCCTCGCGCAACGCGTCGAGGCCGCCGATGTGGTGCTCGATTGCACCGACAACTTCGCCACCCGCCACGCGCTCAACCGCGCCTGCGTGCGCCACCGCCGGGCGCTGGTGTCGGGCGCCGCGATCCGCTTCGACGGGCAGGTGGCGGTGTTCGACCTGCGGCGCGAAGGCTCGCCGTGCTATGCGTGCCTGTTTCCCGAAAGCGCCGAGGCCGAGGACGTCGCCTGCTCGGTGATGGGAGTGTTTTCGCCGCTGACCGGCACGATAGGCACGCTGCAGGCGGCCGAGGCGATCAAGCTCGTGTGCGCCATCGGTACCACGCTCGAGGCCAGGCTGCTGATGCTGGATGCGCTCGAGTCGCAGTGGCGCACGGTGCGCGTGCCGAAGGACCCCGGGTGCCCGGTGTGCGCCCACAATCCTGAATATTCATTTCCAAAGACTTAGCAGGCAGGCGGCTCTCCCGCCAGTTGTTTTTCCTGTTTTGGAAAGTACCCCGGCAGGATCAGCCGATGTAACGCCAGTGCCCGGCGAGGGCCTCGGAGGGTTTCCGGGCAAACCCGCTGCGCGCATAGGTGTGCAGGCAGCCGATGGCGTAGCGCGTGAGCGCGGCCGCGTGCGCTGCGGGGTCGCCGTTGGCGTTGCCTGCATCCTGCGCCGCCGCGAGCTTGAGCGACTGCTTGAGCGTGGCCTCGAAGCGGTCGAAGAACTGGTTCATGCGCGCCTGCAACCTTTCATGTTCGCCGACGAGCGCCTCGCCGATCAACACGCGCACCATGCCCGGGTTGGTCTCGCCGAACGCGAGCAGCGTCTCGACCAGGCGCGGCGCCTGGCGGCCCACGTCGGGCTCCTCCTCGGCGATGCGGTTGGCCAGCGTGAAGATCGAAGTCTCGATGAACTCGATCAGGCCCTCGTACATCTGCGCCTTCGAGGCGAAATGACGGTACAGCGCGGCTTCGGAAACATCGAGCCGCTCTGCGAGCGCGGCGGTGGTGATCTTCTCCCAGCGCGGCGACTCGAGGATGCCCGCGAGGGCCTTGAGGATCTCCAGTCGCCGTTCGCCTTTCTTGCGTTCGCTTTTTTCGCGCGGCATTTACACGGGGAGGGGGGTCATGAACGCGCAGATTGTATCGCTAGATCGCGCCACGGGGCTTTTGTCAGTGCGAGCTGCGCAAAACATGGCGCGGCAGGTCGAGCACCGATGCGATGCGCAGGTCCACGTAACGGGGCTTGGTCAGGCCGCCCGCCACCCAGACGGTGCCGATCCCCAAACGCTTGGCGGCCTGCAGGTTCTCGAGCATGTCGTCGACGAACACGCACCGGTGCGGGTCGAGCTTGTGCGCACGCATGAGCACATGGAACCCGGCCGACGAGGGCTTGGGCCGGTAGCGCGTGCTTTCGATCGTGTACACCGCATCGAAGTGGCGGCGTACGCCCATCGCGCCGAGCACCTGTTCCACGTAATGCCGCGGCGCATTGGAAAACACGAGCTTCCTGCCGCCCAGCCGCGTGAGCGCGTGGCGCAGCGCGTTCTCGTGGACCAGCATCTCGCGCAGTTCCGGGAACCGGTGCGTCTCGTTGAGGAACTCGCGCGGGTCGGTGCCGTGATGGCGCATGAGGCCCGAAAGAGTAGTGCCGTATTTGGCCCAGAACCCGGCGCGGATCTCGTTCGCGCCTTCCTCGTCGACGCTGAACTTGCGCTGGATGTAAGCGTTGATCTGCACATGCATCGACGGGAAGATGTGCGGCCGCGCGTCGTGCAGCGTGTTGTCGAGGTCGAAGATCCACACCCGCCGCGACGCGGGCACGCTGGCAATGCGCATTACTTGGCGCGGATCAGCGTGCCGACGCCCTGGTCGGTGAGCACCTCGAGCAGCAGCGCATGCGGCACGCGCCCGTCGATGATGTGGACCGTCTTCACGCCGCTGCGCGCAGCCTCCAGCGCCGAGGAAATCTTGGGCAGCATGCCGCCGGAGAGCGCGCCGCTCGCGAGCATCGCGTCGATCTGGCGCGGCGTGACGCCGGTGAGCAGCTTGCCGTTCTCGTCGAGCACGCCGGGGGTGTTGGTGAGCAGCACCAGCTTCTCGGCTCGCAGCACCTCGGCCAGCTTGCCCGCCACGAGGTCTGCGTTGATGTTGTAGCTTTCGCCGTCATCGCCCACCCCGATCGGGGCCACCACCGGGATGAACCCCCCGGCCTCGAGCGTGGTGATCACCGACGGTTCGATCGATTCGATCTCGCCGACCTGGCCGATGTCGACGAACTCGGCGGGCTTGTCGCGAGAGGCCATGAGGAGCTTGCGCGCGCGGATGAAGGCGCCATCCTGCCCGGTGAGGCCGACGGCCTTGCCGCCGGCCTTGTTGATCAGGGTGACGATGTCCTTGTTGACCGCGCCGCCCAGCACCATCTCGACCACGTCCATGGTGGCCGCGTCGGTCACGCGCATGCCCTGGATGAACTCGCTCTTGATGTTGAGTTTCTTGAGCATCTTCTCGATCTGCGGGCCGCCGCCATGCACCACCACCGGGTTCATGCCCACCAGCTTGAGCAGCACCACGTCGCGCGCGAAGTCGGCCTGCAGGGCGGCGTCCACCATGGCGTTGCCGCCGAACTTCACCACGATGGTCTTGCCGTGAAAGCGCCGGATGTAAGGCAGCGCCTCGGCAAGGATGCGCGCCTTTTCCGGTCCCTGGGCGACCGGGTTGGCGGGTGCGGACGGCTGGCCGGGAGCGGGCCGCGCGGAAGAAAGCGATGGTGGCTTTTGCGTCATGGCGGCTGCGATTCTAAGGGAAAGCAATGAAAAAGGGGCCGGCGCTTGCGCACCGGCCCCTGTGTCGTGCTCCTGCAGCCGAGACCCTTGCGATCACCGCGCACCTGCCGCGGCTACGCCCGGCTCGTTACTGGATGCTGATCTGCTTTCTCTGCGCGGCGGCTTTCTTGGGCAGGGTCAGCTCGAGCACGCCATCGGAAAACTTCGCCTGCGCGGCCGCGTCGTCGATGTCCTGCGGCAGCGTGAAGCTGCGCGTCACCTTGCCGTAAACGCGTTCGGAATGCAGCACACGGTCGGCTTCCGCGCCTTCCTTGGTTTCCTTCTCGCGCTTGATCTCGGCCGACAGCGTCACCTGCGCGCCGTCGATCGTGAGCTGGATGTCTTCTTTCTTCGCCCCCGGCAGCTCGGCATGCACGCAGTACGCGTTGTCCCTTTCGGTGACATCGACTTTCATGCGCGCGGCCTGCACGTTTGCCTCGCGCGCCTCCGAGTACATCGGGCGCACCAGGAACCCCTTGAACAGGTCATCGACCAGGTTGCCCAGATAGTCGGCACGCGGGTCGAAGCGGGTTACGTTCACCATGATCGATTTCCTTTCCTCTGTGTGAGCGGGGCGGGCTGCCCCTTTCACAAAGATGGGGGGGCGTCCCTGGAAATCAACCCCCACGCCGCGCCTGATCAGAGCACGTAGCGGGCGAGGTCCTCATTCTTCGCCAGCTCGGCCAGGCGTGCGTCGACATACGCCGCGTCAATCACCACCTGCTCGCGGCCGCGCTTGCCGGCATCGAACGAGATCTCCTCGAGCAGCTTCTCGAGCACGGTGTACAGGCGGCGCGCGCCGATGTTCTCGGTCTGCTCGTTGACCGCGAACGCGATCTCCGCCAGGCGACGGATCGCCTCGGGGCGAAATTCGATGTCGACCTCCTCGGTGCCGAGCAGGGCCGCGTACTGGCGCGTGAGGCAGGCGTCGGTGCCGGTGAGGATCTTCTCGAAATCGTCCACCGACAGCGAGTCGAGTTCGACCCGAATCGGGAAACGCCCCTGCAGCTCGGGAATCAGGTCCGAAGGCTTGGCAAAATGAAACGCGCCGCTGGCGATGAACAGGATATGGTCGGTCTTCACCATCCCGTACTTGGTCGTCACGGTGGTGCCCTCCACCAGCGGGAGGAGGTCTCGCTGCACGCCCTGGCGCGACACGTCGGCGCCCGCCACCTCCGAGCGGCTGGCGACCTTGTCGAGCTCGTCGAGGAACACGATGCCGTTCTGCTCGACGTTCTCGACCGCCTTGGTCTTGAGGTCCTCGTCGGACACCATGCGCGCGGCCTCCTCGTCGGTGACCAGCGTCATCGCCTCGCGAATGCGCAGCTTGCGCGTCTTGCGCCGCCCCGCGCCCAGGTTCTGGAACATGCCCTGCAACTGCGTGGTGAGCTCCTCCATGCCCGGGGGGGCCATGATCTCCATCTGCGCCTGCGCCGCGGCCACCTCGATCTCGATCTCCTTGGTGTCGAGTTCGCCCTCGCGCAGCTTCTTGCGGAATTTCTGCCGGGTCGGGTTCTCCCCGGCGGGGCCATCCGCGCTGCCGGTTTCGCGCGCCTGCGGCAGGAGGGCGTCGAGAATGCGCTCTTCGGCGGCATCCTGCGCAAGGCTGCGCACGCGGCGCATGGCCTGCTCTCGGGCGTCCTTGACCGCGATGTCGACGAGGTCGCGGATGATGGTGTCCACGTCGCGCCCGACGTACCCCACCTCGGTGAACTTGGTGGCCTCGATCTTGATGAAGGGCGCATCGGCCAGGCGCGCAAGGCGCCGGGCGATCTCGGTCTTGCCCACACCAGTGGGGCCGATCATGAGGATGTTCTTGGGCGTGATTTCCTGGCGCAGCGGCTCGGCCACCTGCTGGCGGCGCCAGCGGTTGCGCATGGCGATGGCCACCGCGCGCTTGGCGCGGCCCTGCCCGACGATGTGCTTGTCCAGTTCGTGGACGATTTCCTGGGGCGTCATTCCGCTCATTGCGCGTTCCCGCCGCCAAGGCGCAACGCGCCGCCCTGCCCCGCCCCGTTCACCCGCAGTGGAGTGGTTGCCTTCATTCGATGACCTCGATCATGCGTTGGTGATTGGTGTAGATGCACAGGTCGCCGGCGATGGCCAGCGCCTTGTCGACGACTTCGCGCGCGCTGAGCTCGGTGTTCTCGATCAGCGCCTTGGCCGCGGCCTGCGCATACGGCCCGCCCGAGCCGATGGCCACGATACCCAGTTCAGGTTCGAGCACGTCGCCCTGCCCGGTGATGACGAGCGAGTTATCGCGGTCGGCCACCGCCAGCATCGCCTCGAGCCGGCGCAGCATGCGGTCGGTGCGCCAGTCCTTGGCCAGCTCCACCGCCGAGCGCATGAGGTTGCCCTGGTGCTTGTCGAGCTTGGCCTCGAAGCGCTCGAACAGCGTAAACGCGTCCGCAGTGCCGCCGGCGAACCCGGCGATGATGCGGTCGTGATACAGGCGCCGCACTTTGCGCGCGCCGCCCTTGATGACGATGTTGCCGAGTGTCACCTGCCCGTCGCCGCCGAGGGCGACACTCGTGCCCCGCCGCACCGAGAGGATGGTCGTGCCGTGAAACTGTTCCATGAGGCAATCCGGGAGTCGAAACAAGGAGGTGGGAACCAAGGCCGGTCGCTTTCGGGCCCCGACCGACCAGAGGTTGGGGCGCCGGCGCCGCATTACAACCCCTGCCCCAACAGCCGGATTATCGTCGAACCGCGAGCGCAGCGACGATCCCCACCGCCATCATTGCGCAGACGATCATCGGTCCGGAGGGCAGGTCGGCCACGGCTGATGCAACCAGCCCCATCACATAGCCGAGCACCCCGATCGCGTAGGCTTTCGGGAGCCGGCGCCGCTTCACATAAAACGTTGCCAGCGCCGGAACCACCAGCGTGGCAAAGACGAGGTAGAGCCCCACGAGCTGCACCGAAACCGTGACCGCGCAGGCGAAAAGCACATAAAAGCCGACGCGTCCCATGCGCTCGCTCAAAGCGAACCAGAGCGCGATGATGACTGCGTAGACGAGCGCATCAAACGGCAGCCGGCCCGGATTCACCCACAGGATCTGACCGACCAGCAGGTCCTTGAGATGCTCGCCGCCGTGCGGATTGTGGGCTAGCAGCAGGACCGCCGCGCTCGAAGCCAGCACGAAGGTCGCGCCGATGATCGCCTCCTGCACCTCAGGCCAGCGCCGCTCGGTCCAGGTGAGCAGCAGGGCGGCGCACAGCGCCGCCGACAACGCGGAGGCCTGCATGGCCCAGCCCTGCGGTTCCCAGCCCAAGGTGTCGGCGAGGATTACACCCAGGCCCGCGATCTGCGCAATCGCGAGGTCGATGAACACGATGCCGCGGCCGATCACCTGGATGCCGAGCGGCACCAGCGCGGCCGTGATCAGGAGCCCCGCGATCATGGCCGGCCCGAGCAGGCCGATGCTCGCGGCATCGAAATTCATTTCACCGCCGCCAGCAGGCGCGCAAGCGTGTCATCGAACAGGCCGAAAAGATCCTTGGCGCGGTCGGTGCCCCCGACGGTGTACGGCAGCATGACCGATGCGATCCCGGTGCGCGAAGAGAGGAACTCCGCCGGCTTGGCGCTGTTGTACGCCGAATACAGGATGATCTTCGCCGGGTCGCGCTTCATGCGCTCGACCAATTCGGCGAGATGCGCTGGCGTCGCGGGCAACCCGGGCTTGGGCTCGAGGCTGCCTGCCTCGCGCAATCCCATCCAGGCGATGAAATAAGACATGTCCCGGTGGTAGACAACCACCGGGACGCCTTTGAGTCGCGCCCCCTCGCGCTCCCAGCGGGCGATTGCGGCTTGCCAGCGCGGCAGAAACTCGGCGAGGCGCTTGCGGTACGCGTCCGCGTTGGGCGCGTCGATTTGCGCAAGCCGCGCCGCCAGCGCCTCGGCGACTTTGCCGATATTGCGGGGATCCAGGTGAATGTGCGGATTGCCGCCCGGATGGATGTCGCCCATCGAGCGGTCCACAGTCCGGGGAATCTCGATCCGCGAGACGAACTGCGAAGCCTCGAAGTACCCGGGCGACCCCGGCTGGATCTTCGCGTTGCCCGATTGCGTGAACAGAAGCGGCAACCAGCCGACTTCGAGGTCGGCGCCGGTGCACGCCACGAGATCGGCGGAGCGGGCACGCGCAATGAGGCTGGGCCGTGCCTCGATGCGATGCGGATCCTGCAGCGCGGTCGTGGCGGCATACACATTGACCCGGTCGCCGCCCAACTCGGTGGCGAGGGCCGCCCACTCGGGCTCGCAGGCGAACACGTTGACTGCGGCCGCCGCAGGCGCCGCAAGCAGGAGCGCGGTTATTGCAGCTGGCAATGCCTTGAGGAAAAGTTTCATGGCCCGCCTCAGAACTTGTGCGCACCATGGGCCCCGAGGCTCATGATGTACTGGAGGAAAACCTGGGTGTCGGAGGCGCCGAACTGCGAGCGGTCGCGCGCGAGCTGCAGCCTCAGGCGGCTGAACTCACTCGGGCTCCAGTCGACCATGAAAGTGTTGCGCGTCGGGTGGTAGGCACTGAGCAGGGGGAAATCCGCCGCGGTGAGCGCTCCGGAGTTCACCAGGCCGATGTTCGTGGTCCCTGCGCTCAGGCGATCATAGCGGTAGCCCGCCCGCCATCGTGGCATGAACTGGTACACGGCCTGGGCATAGTAGCCCGACTGGCGCGAGGCATAGTCCGCGGCCTGCGTGCCAAACGATGACGCCGTCGTGTCATAGGTCAGGTTCCCGCTTTCGCTCCGACGGAAATATTCACCCTGCAACTTGAAATTGGTTTGGGTGGCGTTGCCGTTCGGCGCCCATTTGAGGACGCCGTCCACGACCATGAGCCGGCTCTTGCCCGTAAACGCGTTCGTCACGGTCGCGCCGGCCGCATCGAAGTCATCGTAAGCGCGATCCCGCGGCGAGGTCTGGAAGCGCGACAACCCTATTCGCCACGCAGTGCTTGTCCCGATGTCGCCACCGACATGCGCAAACAACGTGCCCGAGCCCAAGCCGTTCTTGCTGCGCCCGCCCTGCGGCCCGGCGGGAAACGTGCGCCCCCGGCCTGCCTCGATCCCCACATCCAGGTACAGGTCGGTCGGCGCCACCCATTTCAACTGGACGCCGTCCTCGGCCAGCCGGCCGCCAAGAAAAACCTTGTTCGCGAGGGACGTGTCGGTGAAATCCCACGCGTGCGCGTGGATTTCATTCTGGTAGCCGATCCCCGAGAAAAAGCGTCCCGCCTTCAGGTTAAAGCCGTTTCCGAGACGCAGCGTCTGGATGTACGCCTCTTCGATCGAGATCGCGTCGTCTGGGGCGATTGCCGCGATGAGCGTGCCGCGGAAACTGGAGTCGATGTTGGCGCTCATCACGAGTTCCGATTCGCCCAGGCTCAAACCGCGGTTTGGCGGCGCGACCTCGCCTTGCGTCGGCGCAAAGCCGTTGATCCGGTAGTTGGCCGGATCTCGCTTGAGGTTGCCGTAGGTGCCGTTCAGGATCAGCGAGATGCCGGGATTGAACGCGCTTTCGCCCGAAGGACGGGTGCCGGCCTGCGCCGCGGCTTGAACGGCGACTGATTCGGCCTTGCTCGCCTGGGCTTCGGCCTTGCCGGCGGCTTGCTCGGTTTGCTGCAACCTCTTCTCGAGGGCTTCAATGCGCCTTTCGTAGCCTTCCCTCAACTGGCGAACCTGTTCGCGCAGTTCCTTCAGTTCGTCTGCGCTGGCGGCGGTTGCCGACCCCGGCAACATGAACGCTCCGACAGCCGTTATAACGGCAAGTGCGATAAGCCTGTGCTTGTACATGACCTCTCTCCTTGGAATCCATGGTGTCGCGATGCAAAAGGCAGCGCGCAAAGGGGCCGCGCAAGGGCGGCCGGAACCCGGAAAACGCTAGGCGGCGAGAGGCGGCGCGCGCGACTGGTAAGCAGCGGCACGTGCTTCGCCGCCGAGAACGGCTACGCACGGTACAACGTGCTGGGGTGGGACATCGGCGAGCAGAAAGGCGCCGGCTTCTGCGGCCGTGCCGTCGAGCGCGTGGACGACAAGGCACTGGTCGGTCGCGTGCTTGAGCGGCGCAGGGACCTTATGCCCCCGCTCGTTGCCCGCCGCGGCGAGGTCGAACTGCGCATGCGAGAGCGCATGAAGCTGCGCGGCGCTGCCCGAAAAGGCCAGCGCGAAGGCAAAGAGCAGCCGGAGGAAAAGGCGAGCGCTCATGCGCTGATCATACATTGCCCGGTCAGAGGCCTGAAACACGGATCCAGTGGACAGCCAGTTGGCAGCATTTCGGCTTAGCGCCCGCGCCAGTGCTGGGTCTTGCTGAAAATATGGCAGTATTTGCCGTCGGCCCGGATTCCGTGCGGCTGTGCTCGCGCGTCCTACTTCGCCCCGGCCAGGCACTGGTCGAGGCCGGCGATGAACAGGTCCTTCGGCAGCTTCTTGCCGATGAACACCATGATCGACGCCTTCTTCTCGCCCTTGGTCCACGGCTTGCCGACGTCGCCGCCCATCATCATGTGCACGCCCTGGAACACGACGCGATTGGGATTGCCCTTCATCCACAGCACGCCCTTGTAGCGCAGCAGGTCCGGGCCGTAGACCTGGATCATGCCGCCGAGGAACTGCTCGAGCTTGGCGCCATCGAAGGCCTTGTCGCTGCGGTAGACGAACGACTCGACCTCGTCATGGTGCTCGTGGTGCGAGTCGACCAGGAAATCCGGTTCGAGTTCGAGGATCGCGTTGAGGTTGAAGCCGCGGATGTCGAGCACCTCGGCGATCGGCGCATCGCCGAAATTCACCGGCTTGATCGGCGCGCGCGGGTTCATCTTGCGCAAGCGGCTGGAGAGCTGCTTCACTTCGTCTTCCGAGACAAGGTCGGTCTTCGACATGAGGATGCGGTCGGCGAAGCCCACCTGCGCCTGCGCCTCGTTGTACTCGTCGAGCGTCTCCTTGGCGTGCTTGGCGTCGACGATGGTGAGGATCGAGTCGAGCAGGTAGTTGTTGCCGATGTCCTCGTCGGTGAAGAACGTCTGCGCCACCGGGCCCGGGTCAGCCATGCCGGTGGTCTCGATGATCACGCGGTCGAACTTGAGCGCGCCGCTGTCGCGCTTTTCCTTCAGCGTGCCGAGGATGCGGATGAGGTCGCCGCGCACCGTGCAGCAGATGCAGCCGTTGTTCATCTCGATGATCTGCTCGTCACTCGTTTCAAGGATGTCGTTGTCGACGCCGACCTCACCGAACTCGTTCTCGATCACGGCGATCTTCTGGCCGTGGTCTTCCTTGAGGATGCGGTTGAGCAGCGTGGTCTTGCCGCTGCCGAGAAAACCGGTGAGGATGGTGACCGGGATCATGGTGTCCTGCTGCATGGCTTACTCCTGGGACTGGGCCGGCGCCGGGCCGGCGCCGCACGGCCGGCACCCGCGCCGCCACGGCGTTGCAAAGGGAGGCCGGATTCTACTCCGCGGCGGACAGGCTGGAAGAATGTGCCGGCCGCGGCGCCTCTTCCGCGCCATTAAATAAAAACATTCAATTCCGTAGATCTAATGGATTGGCGGCTTCCAAGGCAACCTACTTGCCAAAACAGGAAATCAACCTCGATAGACCAGCAAGCCCTTGAGGTAGTCGCCTTCGGGGAACTCGAGCGCCACGGGGTGGTCTGCCGCCGGGCCGAAGCGCTCGATGATGCGCGCAGAACCGCCGGCGTCGAGGGCCGCGCCGGCAATGATCTTCTGGAACAGGTCCGGCGAGACCCCACCCGAGCACGAGAACGTCGCCAGCAGCCCGCCGGGGGAGAGCAGCTTGAGCGCGAGCAGGTTGATGTCCTTGTAGGCGCGCGAGGCGTTCTCCACCTGCGCAGCCGTCGGCGCAAACTTGGGCGGGTCGAGGATGATGAGGTCGAACTTCTCGCCGCGGTTGCGCAGGTCCCTCAGGTGCAGGAAGACATCGGCCTCCCTGAACTCCATGCGCGCGGCGTCGAGCGCGTTGGCCGCGAGGTTGTCGCGCGCCACCGCGATGGCCGCACCCGAGCTGTCGACCGCGCTGACCTCGCGTGCCCCACCCGCGAGCGAGGCAATGGCGAACCCACCCGTGTAGCAAAAGCAATCCAGCACATCGCGACCGGCCGAAAGCTCGCGGATGCGCAGCCGGTTGGCGCGCTGGTCGAGGAAAAATCCGGTCTTCTGCCCCGCCGCCACGTCGACATGGAACACCAGCCCGTGCTCGCTGATCGCGCAGCGTGCGGCATCGCTGTTGCCCCGCACGAACCCGGCGCGTTCCGGCAGGCCTTCGAGGGTGCGTACTTCGGCGTCGGACCGTTCGAACACCGCCTCGCAGCCCGTGAGCTCGACGAGCGCGTCGAGGATCGCGTCGCGCCAGCGCTCCATGCCGGCGGAGAGGAACTGCGCCACCAGCACGTCGGCATAGCGGTCGACGATGAGGCCCGGCAGCCCGTCGGATTCGCCATGCACGAGGCGCATCGCGTTGGTCTGACGCGCAAGCGGCAGCTGCTCGCGCAGGTCGAGCGCGCTCTTGAGGCGGGCGCGCAAGAACGCCGCATCGATGGTCGCGGTGGCGTCGGCGGTCCAGAGCCGCGCACGGATCTGCGATTGTTCGCTGTACGCAGCCAACCCCAGCGGGGTGCCTTCGGCGCTGCGCACGAGGACCGTATCGCCGCTTTGCGGCTCGCCGATCATCTTTTCGATCGCCCCCGAAAACACCCACGGGTGGTGG
Organism: Burkholderiales bacterium; assembly: GCA_038319115.1. Taxonomy (GTDB): domain Bacteria; phylum Pseudomonadota; class Gammaproteobacteria; order Burkholderiales; family SG8-39; genus SZAS-79. Next base: position 19,378 of record JBBQCV010000027.1, read on the forward strand.
CGCTTGACCGACTTGTCCCGGCCAGGCTTGAGGACCAGCACCGGCCCGGCCTGCGCTGCCTTGCGCGCGTTCACGGCGACGCCTTTCGCGCGTTCATCATGGCCGGCTCACAACCATCCGGCGATGCCCGCGCCGGCACCCGCAGCGATCAGCCACAGCGGGTGCAGCTTGGTGCGCCACGTCAGCAGCGCGCACGCCGCGGTGACCGCGAGCGTCGCTACCCGCACACCGCCCGCCGTCGCCACCAGCACACCCGAGGCGGCGATCAGGCCCACCGTGACCGGCGCGAGTGCGTTGTCGATGAGCTCGCGCCAGGCCGCCGCGCCCGCCGCGCGCCACAGCATCCGGTCGGCATAAAAGGTGAGCACGCTCGAGGGCAGCACCATCGCGGCGGTGGTCACGAGCGCCCCGGCGAGCCCCGCGGCCTGCCAGCCGAACAGGCTCACCACCAGTACATTGGGGCCAGGCGACGCCTGCGCCAGCGCGTACAGTTCGGCGAACTCGCGGCTGCTCATCCAGCCATGGACTTCAACCAGGCTGCGATGCATTTCGGGCAGCACCGAGCTCGCGCCCCCCACCGAAAGGAGCGAGAGCATCGCGAAATCCAGCGCGAGGATGCCGAGGCGATCCATCATGGCTGCGGTGCCCGCGGCCGCATGCGTGCAAGCCACGCCGCGGCGAGCGAGAGCGGCACGATGGCGGCGAGCACAAGGGCCAGCGGCAGGCGCAGCCACGAGACGGCCGCGAAAGCCGCCACGCCGAACAAGGCACGCCAGGTTCGCACGCGCGGCGAGCCCGCCATGCGCAGCGCCGTGCCGAGGATCAGGCCCGCCGCGACCGCCGACACGCCGCGCAACGCATTGGCCACCGCCGGGACCTGCGAGTAGCCCGAATAGAACGCCGCCAGCACGAGCACGAGCACGAACGGCACCACCAGCAGGCCGGCACTGGCGGCGAGCGCGCCGCGCGCGCCGAAATGGCGGCTGCCGATGCAGATCGAAACGTTGACGATGTTGGGCCCGGGCAGCGCCTGGCAGCGTGCCACGATGTCGGTGAACTCGGGCATCGTGAGCCAGCGGTAGTTCTCCACCAGCGCATGGCGCGCCACCGGCAGCACCCCGCCGAACCCCTGCAGGCCGAGCTTCATGAAGGCGAAGAAAAGCTCGCCGATCGAGCGTGGGGCGCGCATGCCGCCCTCGCCGGCGCCTGTCCCAACGGACTCGCTCATTTCTTCCTCGCGCGGGGATGGGCCGCGTCGTAGACCTTGGCGAGCGACTGGAAATCGAGGTGGGTATAGATCTGGGTGGTCGAGATGCTCGCGTGGCCGAGCATCTCCTGCACCGCGCGCAGGTCCTGCGAGGACTGCAGCACGTGGCTGGCGAACGAATGACGCAGCATGTGCGGGTGCAGGTTCGCTACGGCGCCCTGCGCCCTTCCCCACGCCTTCAGCCGCAGCGCGAGGGCGGACGCCGACAGGCGCCGGCCGCGCGCGCCCACGAACAGCGCTTTCTCGTGCGCAGCGGCAAGTGTCGCGCGCACTTCGAGCCACGCCGCGAGGGCCGCGCGCGCCTTGGCGCCGACCGGGATGGTGCGTGTCTTGGCGCCCTTGCCGGTCACGGTGACCAGGCCGTCCTGCAGGTCGAGCTTGCCATCGCCGCAGTCGAGCGACAGCACTTCGGCGCGGCGCAGTCCCGAGGAATACATGAGCTCGAACATCGCGTGGTCGCGCACCAGACCGGCCGCGTCGCCCGGCAGCGCTTCGAGCAGGCGCTGCGCGGCCTCCACCGACAGCGCCTTGGGCAGGGTGCGCGCGGCCTTGGGCGAGCGCACGCCCTGGCAGGGGTTGGCGGCAAAGCCCTTGTTGCGCACCAGCCAGTGATACAGGCCGCGCCACGCCGACAACATGTTGGCGAGCGCGCGCGGCGACAATCCGCCCGCGTTGAGGCGAGCGACGAGCCGGCGCACGAGCGCCGCATCGACCGCCGCGAGGCGTGCGGCTCCCAGCAGTTCGAGCAGGCGCAGCAGGCTGCGTGTGTAGTTTTCGATCGACACCGCGGCCAGCTGGCGCTGGTGGGTGAGCGAATGCAGGTACTCGCGCACCAATGCGGCGTCGGGATGGCGATCCGCGGTAGGGCCATCGGCGGGCGAGCGGTCGGCCGAAAGTGCGGCGGCCCGGCGGGCACCGGTTCGCGTGGGGGCGCGGGTCGCAGCCACGCGGGTGGGCGTCACAGTCGCGACGACAGGGCCGCGGCGGCGAGTTCTCCGATGCGGCGCAGGTACAGCGTCCCCATCTCCGGAAAGAAACGATGAGGGTCCTCGCTGCCCAAGGCAAGCAACCCGAACGCCTTGGTCGTGCCCAGCGGAATGAGCGCGATGGAGCGCACGTGCTCGGCCGACTCGCGGAACCACGGCGCGAACAAGCTGCCTTCGGCCGGGCCGCACTGGGGCGCGCCCATGGTGTCCACCGCAGCGCGCTGCTCGTCGCTGACCGGGGCGCCCTCGAGCGTGCCGTCGAGCAATGACTGGCCCCACAACCTGAGCGCGACGTGCGGAACGGCGAAATCCTCGCGCAGGTGGAAGTACAGGGCATGCACGACCGCCGCGAAATTCTTGGCCCCCAGCAGCGCCGAGGACACGCGATGCACCTTTTCGCTGATGGCGTCGTTTTCCTCGCCGAACTCGATGAGCTCGGAGAGCTTGCCTTCCAGCAGCTTGACCTTCTCGCGCAGCCCGAGGGTCTGGCGCTCGGCCAGCGGGATCGCATTACCGCCGTAGGGATGCGGGACGCTCATCGACTCGAGCAGTTCGGGATGCGATCCCGCTACCTCGGCAAGAATCTGGGCGAACCGGTCCGGATTGTCCTTCAGGTATTGCGCTACTTCGTCAGAGTTCAATGGTTCCCTCGAAAACGGACATGGCCGGGCCCTTCATCCATACCGGATTGTCGCCGCCCGCCCAAGCGATGGTCAATCGCCCGCCGTGCGTTTCGACGGAGACCGGCGAATCGAGCAGGCCCTGCGCGATGCCTGCGACCACCGCCGCGCAGGCGCCGGACCCGCAGGCAAGGGTTTCCCCCGCGCCCCGCTCGAACACGCGCAGCCGGATGGCGTGCCGGTCGACCACCTGCATGTACCCGGCGTTCACGCGGCGGGGAAACTGGGGATGGTGCTCGATGAGCGGGCCTTGCGCGGCCACCGGGGCGGTGTCGACATCGTCCACCACCCGCACCGCGTGCGGGTTGCCCATCGAAAGCACCGCCACTTCAAGCTGCGCGTCGCCGACTTCGATCGACTGCACGAGGCCGGGCCGGACCGCGGTGAACGGCACCTGCGGGAGCGCAAACACGGGTGCACCCATGTTCACGCTGACTTCGCCATCCTCTTCGAGGCGCGGCTCGATCACGCCGCCGAGCGTCTCGACACGGAGCGCCTTTTTGGCGGTGAGCCCGCGCTGGTGCACGAATATGACGAAGCAGCGTGCGCCGTTGCCACATTGTTCGACTTCGCCGCCGTCGGCATTGAAGATGCGGTACCGGAAGTCGACCGAGGCATCGGGCGCCTTTTCCACCACCAGCACCTGGTCGCAGCCCACGCCCCGGTGCCGGTCGGCCAGCTTCTGCAACTGGGCGGCAGTCAGGGAAAAAGGACGCTGCGTCGCGTCGAACACGACGAAATCGTTGCCCGCGCCCTGCATCTTGGTGAAGGGGTATTTCATCCGCCGATTCTAGTCATAAAACGAGGGCTCGCCCTCGGGGCGGGTCTTGAAGCGCTTGTGCACCCAGTAATACTGCTCCGGCATGCCGAGCACCTGGCTTTCGATGAATTGGTTGATGCGACGCGTGTCGGCGACGGGATCGGCGGTGGGAAATCCCTCGAAGGGCGGCAGCAAAGTGACGACGTAACCGCCGCCGCCGGGCAGGATGCGCGTGACCACCGGCACCACGGTGGCGCCGCTCGCCCGTGCCAGGCGCGACACGCTCGTCACCGTCGCCGCGGGCACGCCGAAGAAAGGCACGAACACCGCATCGCGCCTGCCGAAATCGAGGTCGGGCGCAAAGTACACCGGCACGCCCGCCTTGAGTGCGCCCAGCACCGGGCGCACACCGCCCTGACGCGGGATGGCGATGCCGTCCGGGTCGAACCGCATGCGCCCGCGCAGCAGCAGCGCGTCGAACACGGGATTCTTCTGCCGCTGGTACATCCCGGCGAGATGAAAATCGCACGACACACGCGTGCACGCCGCGTCCACACCGACAAAGTGGGGCGCGAGCAGGATCACCGGCTTCCCCGCCAGCGCGCGCAGGTGCTCTCCCCCTTCGAGCCGGACGAGGCGCATGAAGCGCTCCCGCGATGCCCACCACGTGATCGCGTGTTCGATGAAGCTGCGCATGAAGACGCGGAAGTGGGCGCGCGCCATGCACTCGCGTTCGGCGGCCCCAAGGTTCGGGAAGCACTTCTCCAAATTGACGCGGATGACCTTGCGCCGCTCGGGAATCAGCCAGAACGCCGCCGTCCCGGCTGCGTTGCCGATGGCGGCCAGCGCGCCCAGCGGCAGCCAGTGCACGAGCCACATCAGCGCGAACGCGATCCGGCTCATGCCCGGTCCGGAGGCGGCGTGTCATCGGAGGCTCTCGCTGTCGGCTCCGGGCCCTGCGCGCCGGCGGGAACCTTGTAGCGGTTGTAACCCCACAGGTACTGGCCGGGACATTCACGGATCAGGACCTCGAGGCAGCGATTCAGGCGCCGCGGCTCAGACTCGCCCGGCTGCGGGTCGGCAAGTTTGCGGATCGACAGCGCGTAGCCGCGCCCTGCGGGCAGCCGGCGGGCAAAAGCAACCAGGCAGGTGACTCCGTCGCGCGCTGCCAGGCGCGGCGCCAGGGTCATGGTGTAGGCCGGCTTGCCGAAAAACTCCGTCCACTCGCCCTCCCCCAGGCCCGGGACCTGGTCGGGAAGGATACCGATCGCCTCCCGGCGCTTGAGCGCGGACAGCAGGTCGCGCACCCCGCCACGATCTGCCGGCGCGAGCCGCACCCCCGGCCGTGCGCGCCCGGCCAGCATGAACTCCCCGAGCCAGGCCAGCCGCGGCGGCCGGTACATGATGGTCATGGGGAAATGGAAGGCGCCGTACTGGGCGCTGATCTCGAAACAGCCGTGATGTGGCGTCAGGAACACGATCCCGCGCCCCGCGGCCTGGGCTTGGCCGATCAGTTCCCAGCCGTTCACCTCGCGGATCAGGGCCACCACCTGGGCATGCGGGCGCAGCCAGAGGATCGGCAGCTCGGTCAGCATGCGCCCGGCCGAAGCGATTGCCTCGCGCCGCACGCGCAAGTCGCCGGCATAGCCCGCGATGGCGAGGTTTTCCTTCAGGTGGCTGCGGTAGCGCGGCGAAATCGCGTACATGAGCCAGCCCAGCCCCCACCCGGCGGCCGAAGCGAGCGGCAGCGGAACAGCGCTTGCGAGGCGCATGAGCACGCGCGCCATCGGGCTACGCAAGCCGGGGAAATGTTTGGGGAATCACCAAAGGTTTGGTATCCTTGCCGCCTCTTTTTTGGCCACTTTCCCACTCTTTCCAGGCGGCAGCCACATGAGCGATTTTCTTTTCACTTCCGAGTCGGTGTCCGAGGGTCACCCGGACAAGGTCGCGGACCAGATTTCCGACGCGGTACTCGACGCGATTCTAGCCCAGGACCCCCGCTCCCGCGTCGCGGCGGAAACGCTCGTCAAGGACAACCTCGTGGTGCTGGCGGGCGAGATCACCACGCACGCAAAGGTGGACTACGACAAGGTCGCTCGCGCCACCATCAAGCGCATCGGCTACAACGATCCGGCCCTCGGCTTCGATGCCGAGACCTGCAAGGTGCAGATCGCCTACGGCCAGCAATCGCCGAACATCGCGCAGGGCGTGGATGAAGGCAAGGGGATCGACCTCGACCAGGGCGCCGGCGACCAGGGCCTCATGTTCGGCTACGCCTGCGACGAAACCGCCGGCCTCATGCCGATGGCGATCTATCTCTCGCACCGGCTCGTCGAGCGGCAGGCCGAAGTACGCCGCGATGGGCGGCTGGCCTGGCTGCGTCCGGACGCAAAGTCGCAGGTCACGATCCGCTACGAGAAAGGCAAGCCGCATTCGATCGAAACCGTGGTGCTGTCCACCCAGCATGCGCCCGGCATGACGCACAAGCAGATCGAGGAGGCGGTGATCGAGCAGATCATCAAGCCGGTGCTGCCCAAGAACCTCGTCAAGCACGAGATCAAGTACCTCGTGAACCCGACGGGCAACTTCGAGATCGGCGGGCCCAAGGGCGACTGTGGCCTCACCGGCCGCAAGATCATCGTCGACACGTACGGCGGCTCGGCCCCGCACGGCGGCGGCGCGTTCTCCGGCAAGGATCCCTCCAAGGTCGACCGTTCGGCCGCCTATGCGGCGCGTTACGTGGCGAAAAACATCGTCGCCGCGGGCCTCGCCAGCGAGTGCCTCGTGCAGGTGTCGTACGCGATCGGCGTGGCGCAGCCCACCAGCGTGATGGTTACCACCCGCGGCACGGGCAAGATCTCCGACGAAGCGCTGTCCAAGCTGGTGCTGGCCAACTTCGACCTGCGCCCGAAAGGCATCGTCCAGATGTTGGACCTCTTGCGCCCGATCTACGAAAAGACCGCCGCGTACGGCCACTTCGGCCGCGACGAGCCGGAATTCACGTGGGAAGCAACCGACAAGGCGCTGGCGTTGAAAGCAGCCGCCTGATCGCTTAGCTGCGTCAGAAAAAGCCCGGGCGATCCCGGGCTTTTTTCGGCTTGCATAAGATCCATTATGGCGTCATAATGGATCTTATGCCCGTCACGCTCACAATCAAGCAAGTTCCCGACAAACTGGCGGCGCGGCTGCGTACGCGCGCAGAATCGAACCATCGCTCGCTGCAGGGCGAACTGATGGCCATTGTCAGCGCCGCGGTGGCGGACTCAGTTCGCGTAGCCGCAGCGCCCGACGCACCCGTATATGCCGCGCAGTCAAGGGGCCGCAGGAAAGCGACGGAAAAAAAGGAGATCTCCCTGCACGGTCCCAAATTGACACTGGCCGAAGCCTGGGAGTTGTCCCGAAAGCTCGGGCCGCCCTCAAAGAGCGAGTCGACCGCCATCATCCGCGCGGCCCGGGATGGCCGATACGGTCGTTGATGCATCTGCTGTAGCAGCGGTCTTATTCGACGAGCCGCATGCCGCCCCTGTAGTACACGCAGTCTCGCGCCCGTTTTTGGCGCCCTCGCTGATCCACTACGAGCTTGCCAATCTGTGTGCTACCAAGCTCAGGCGCGACCCTGCGTCCACGCGCCTTACCTTGGCGCGCTATGAAATTTTCCTGCGCTTGGAGTTCCGCACAGAAGAGCCGGACTGGGAGTCCTTGCCGGAGCTGGGTCAGTTGTGGAGCCTAAGTGCTTACGATGCCGCTTACCTTCAACTCGCGCAACGTTACGAATTGCCGCTGGTGACGCTTGATGCGCGGCTTGCAAAAGCGCATGCGGCCGCGACCCGGGGCTAACTTCCTTACAGCGTAAGCGCCGAAACAGCCTCCTCGAACAACCCCACAGGCATCGCGCAAAGTCCCCGCCCTAGCAGGCCGCGGCCGTCGGCCGAGACCATGCCGGTCGAGAGCAGCGGCGGCTTCCCGCTTGCGACCACCGCTGCCGCATCGAGC
>JBBQCV010000028.1:0-26976 GCA_038319115.1 Burkholderiales bacterium
AGGCTGCGAAGTATGATGCACGATCCTGTGCCCATGGTCGGAAGATGGCTGAGGCGCGTAGTGCAGGGTTACTTCAACTACTTCGCGGTGCCCGGAAATGTGTATCGGCTGAGCAGCTTTCGCAGCGACATCTGTCGGGCCTGGCGGCGCATGCTGCAACGGCGCAGTCAGCGGCATACTCTGTCATGGGCGCGATTCAACACGCTTGCGAAGCGCTTCATCCCGTCGCCCCGCACTACTCATCCCTATCCCGAAGAACGCTTTCGCGTTACGCACCCAAGGCAGGAGCCTTGTGCGGTAATTCCGCTCGCAGGGATCTGTGCGGGGGGCAGGGGGTAACCCCTGTCCCTACCGCGACCATTCCCGGAGCGATTGGCGTCGCGAACCGGATTATTTTTTCTTGGTCATCATCTGCGCATCCTCGACCACCTTGAACGGGTTGCCGCTCCACAGGATGCTGGCGAAGAAGAACTTCTCGATCTTGGCATCGGTGATCGCCGCCCACTGGTAGGAGTTGAGCCGGATCAGCTGCCCGGTCATGCCCATGTCGCCGATGATGGTGAACATGGCCTCCTGGATCCCCGGCTTCTGCGGCGGCTTGTCCCAGGTGATCTCGTCGACCTTTTCGATCGACTTCTCCGCCGCGCCGGGATGCACGTCGAACGTACCCTGGCACCCGTCCATGCTCTTGACCATGCAGGCGAGTCGTTGTCCTCTTGGCGGCATATCGCTGATTACTTGTCTCGAGCTTTGATTTTACGAGGTTGGGGGTTCGGGGGGAAACCTGGGTTTCCCCCTGAGTCCCTCTATGCCGCCATGAGTTCGCGCAGCACGTACGGCAGGATGCCGCCGTGCTTGTAGTAGTCCACCTCGATCGGGGTGTCGATGCGCGAGAGCACCTTCACTTCCTGCCGGGTGCCGTCGGCGCGATGGATGACAAGGGTGAGCTGCTGCTGCGGCTGGATGTCGTCCAGGCCCATCACGTCGATGGTCTCGTCGCCCTTGAGGCCGAGCGACTGCGCGCTGTCGGAACCCTTGAACTGCAACGGCAGCACGCCCATGCCGACCAGGTTGGAACGGTGGATGCGCTCGAAGCTGCGCGCGATCACGGCCTTGACCCCCAGCAGGAACGTGCCCTTGGCCGCCCAGTCGCGCGAGGACCCGGTGCCGTACTCCTCGCCGCCGAAGATGACCGTCGGCGTCTTGTCGGCGATGTACTTCATCGCCGCGTCGTAGATCGGCAGGCGCTCGCCCTTGTACAGGGTCAGGCCGCCCTCGGTGCCGGGCAGCATGAGGTTCTTGATGCGCACGTTGGCGAACGTGCCGCGCATCATCACGTCGTGGTTGCCGCGGCGCGCGCCGTAGCTGTTGAAGTCGACCACCGAGACGTCGTTCTCCTGCAGGAAGAGGCCCGCGGGGGAGGTCGGCTTGATGCTGCCGGCCGGCGAGATGTGGTCGGTGGTGACCGAGTCGCCGAAGATGCCGAGCACCTTGGCCCCTTCGATCTTCTCGACCTTGCCCGGCTGCATGTCGAAATCCTTGAAGAACGGCGGTTCGGCGATGTAGGTGGAGGTCGGCCAGGTGTAGACCTGCCCGGACGGCGCCGGGATGTTCATCCACAGCGGGTTGTCCTTGGTGAAGTCGCCGTACAGGCGCTGGAAGGTTTTCGGGTCCATGGCGAACTTCATGCAGTCCTCGATTTCCTGCGTCGTCGGCCAGATATCGCCGATGAACACGTCTTCGCCCTGCTTGCCCTTGCCCAGTGGCTCGGTCATGAGGTCTTTCAGCATCGTCCCGGCGATCGCGTAGCACACCACCAGCGGCGGGCTGGCGAGGAAGTTGGCGCGGATGTTGGGATGGATGCGCGCCTCGAAGTTGCGGTTGCCCGAAAGCACCGCGGCGCACACGAGGTCGTTGCTGGTGATTGCTTCCTCGATCGGCTGCGCCAGGGGGCCGGCGTTGCCGATACAGGTGGTGCAGCCGTAGCCCGCGAGATAGAAGCCGAGCTGCTCGAGGTAGGGCAGCAGGCCCGCGCGCCTGAGATAGTCGGTCACCACCCGCGATCCGGGGGCGAGCGAGGTCTTGATGTGCTTCCTGACCGTGAGGCCGCGCTCGACGGCTTTCTTGGCGAGCAGCCCCGCGGCCAGCAGCACGCCCGGGTTGGAGGTGTTGGTGCACGATGTGATGGCGGCGATCAGCACGTCGGCCGAGCCGACCTCGGTGCCGTCGAAAGCCTTGAACCGCTTGCCGAGGTCCTCGGGTTTCTTGGCGAAGCCGCTTTCGGGCACCGGCGCGGAAAAGAGCTTGGCGAACTGCTTTTTCACGTTGCCGATCTCGATGCGGTCCTGCGGGCGCTTGGGGCCGGCAAGCGACGGCGCCACGGTGGCGAGGTCGAGTTCCACCGTTTCGCTGTAGTCGATGGCGCCTTTTTTCGGGATGCCGTACAGCTCCTGCGCCTTGAAGTAGGCCTTGAACGCGCTGATCTCCTCGGCGGTGCGACCGGACCCTTCGAAATAGGCGATGGTCTTGTCGTCGACGGGGAAGAAGCCCATGGTCGCGCCGTACTCCGGCGCCATGTTGGCGATGGTCGCGCGGTCGGGCAGGGACAGAGACTCGGTGCCCTCGCCGAAGAACTCGACGAACTTGCCCACCACCTTGGCACGGCGCAGCAGCTCGGTGACCGTGAGGACGAGGTCGGTCGCGGTCACGCCGCCGCGCAGCGCGCCCGTGAGGTTCACGCCCACTACGTCGGGGGTGAGGAAGTACACCGGCTGGCCGAGCATGCCGGCTTCGGCCTCGATGCCGCCCACGCCCCAGCCCACCACGCCGATGCCGTTGATCATGGTGGTGTGGCTATCCGTCCCGACGAGGGTGTCGGGGTAGTAGAGACCCTGCTTCTTGTGCACGCCGCGCGCGAGGTATTCCAGGTTGACCTGGTGCACGATGCCGATGCCCGGGGGCACGACCTTGAAGGTGTCGAAGGCCTGCATGCCCCATTTCATGAACTGGTAGCGCTCGACGTTGCGCTTGAACTCCAGCTTCATGTTGAGGTCGAGCGAATCCTTGCTGCCGTAGCTGTCGACCTGCACCGAGTGGTCGACGACGAGGTCCACCGGCACCAGCGGCTCGATGGTCTTGGGGTTCTTGCCCATTTTCTGCGCCACGCCGCGCATCGCGGCGAGGTCGGCGAGCAACGGCACACCGGTGAAGTCCTGCAGCACGATGCGCGCGAGCACGAACGGGATCTCGTCGCTGCGCTGGGCGTTGGGCTTCCAGCCGGCGAGTTGCTTCACGTGCGCCTCGGTCACCTTCTTGCCGTCGCAGTTGCGCAGCACCGACTCGAGCACGATGCGGATCGACACCGGCAGGCGCGACATCTTGACGCCGAGCGCCTTGCCCAGCGCCGGCAGCGAATAGAACTTGCCCGCCTTCGGGGCGCCTTTCTTAACGCCTCCCGGGTTGAATTCCTGGAGCGTGTTGTGTAGGTTATGCGGCATTGAAGCCTCCGTCGTTGATCCACAGGGTTTCGGGACTGCAGCCCGGGGAGGGGCGCTGCAGCCGCTTGATTTGTTGCATGAGGGCGGCGCGCCTAGATCACGAACAGATCGACGAACTCGTTGACCGGCGTGGCCTGCAGCTTCTTCGCGTCCTGGCACAGGTCGAGTATGAGCTTCTGCTGGCGGGCCGGAAAGCGGCGCGCGAGGTTGGTGCGGAATTTTTCCACCAGCACGGGCATACCCTGCGCGCGCCTTCTCTTGTGCCCGATCGGGTACTCGCACACGATCTCCTTCATCTTCGTGCCGTCGGTGAATTCCACCGTGAGCGCGTTGGCGATCGAGCGCTTTTCCGGGTCGTGGTAGTCGCGCGTGAATTTCTTGTCCTCGACGCAGTCGATCTTGTCGCGCAGCTTGTCGATGCGCGGATCGTTGGCGATGGCGTCCTCGTAGTCACCGGCGGTCAGGCGCCCGAACAGGATCGGCACCGCCACCATGTACTGGATGCAGTGGTCGCGGTCGGCCGGGTTGTTGAGCGGGCCCTTTTTGTCGATGATGCGCAGGCAGGCCTCGTGCGTACGGATGGTGATTTTTTTGATGTCCTCGGGCTTCTTGCCCAGCTTGGCCAGTTGCGCGTGGATCTGCATCGCGCACTCCACCGCGGTCTGCGAATGGAATTCGGCCGGGAACGAGATCTTGAACAGCACGTTCTCCATCACGTACGAGCCGAACGGGCGCTGGAACTTGAACTCGTTGCCCTTGAAAAGCACGTCGTAGAAGCCCCACGTCTTGGCCGACAGCACCGAGGGATAGCCCATCTCGCCGGTTTTCGAGATCAGCGCGAGGCGCACCGCGCGGCTGGTCGCGTCGCCCGCGGCCCACGACTTGCGCGAGCCGGTGTTGGGGGCGTGCCGGTAGGTGCGCAGGCTCTGCCCATCCACCCAGGCCTGCGACACGGCGTTCACCACCTCGTCGTAGGTACAGCCGATCATGTTGGCCACCACCGCGGTCGAGGCGACCTTGACCAGAACCACGTGGTCGAGGCCGACGCGATTGAAGCTGTTCTCAAGCGCCAGCACGCCCTGGATCTCGTGTGCCTTGATCATGCCGGTGAGCACGTCCTTCATGACGAGGGGCTTCTTGCCGTTGGCCAGCGCCGTGCGCGAGAGCCAGTCGGCGGTGGCGAGGATGCCGCCGAGGTTGTCCGAGGGATGGCCCCATTCGGCCGCCAGCCACGTGTCGTTGAAGTCCAGCCAGCGGATCATCGCGCCGATGTTGAATGCCGCCTGCACCGGATCGAGCTGGAACTGCGTGCCGGGCACCTTCGCTCCGTTGGGCACCACAGTCCCGGGCACGATCGGTCCCATGAGCTTGGTGCACGCGGGGTATTCGAGCGCCTCGAACCCGCAGCCGAGCGTGTCGATCAGGCAGTAGCGCGCGGTTTCGTAGGCGTCGGCGGACTTGACCGCGTACTTGGTGGCGTAGTCGGCGATTTTGGTGAGGACGGCTTCGGGCTTGGGGCGGACGTTCGAGATGGGGGCTGACATGGGCCTTGGAGTTCGCGAGGTTGGGTTCAGAACAGCACGGGCATTACACCGTGCCGGTGGAGGAGGTCGAGCAGTTCGATGAAGGCGTAGGCCCACAGGTACCACATCGCGTCGAGGATGCCCTGGCGCACTTTCCGGGGCGAGACCGCGATGCTGTCGGGCTCGGCGTACAGGGACCAGCGCGGCACCCAGCGCGGCGTGGCATCGCGGTAGGCGCGGTAGGCATCGCCGAACAGCTCCGCGAGGCGCTTTTCCTCGTGGGCCACCACCGCGGGGTAGAGGGCGGCGAACATGGCGAGCAGCGCGAGCGGCAGCAACGGCAGGCGCACTGCGAGACCAAAGCCGACCACGCCGAGGAAACTGCCGACATAGAGCGGGTTGCGCACCACGGAGTAGGGGCCGGTGGTGGTGAGCACGCCGTCTTTCGTGCCGCCGATGAACAGCAGGCACCAGATGCGCCACAGGCTGCCCGCGACCATCATGGCGTAGCCGCACAGGCGAACTACGTCCCCGGCCCAGCCCTGCAGGAATCCGGGCGGCTCGCCGAACAGCACGTACACCAGCGCGAGGACGAGGATCGCGCGCGACCACTGGATGCGGTGGCCGGCGAAATGGCGCGCGAGGGCCGTGGACAAGCGCTCAGGCCTTGAAGGTGTACTCGGCGCCGCCGGACTTGGGCGAGCATTTCGCCACCGGCGGCTCGGTGCGCTCGCGCGCGTCCTTGTCCCACCAGACGCCGCGGCCCTTCTTCTGCGAGGCGGCCTCCTCGGGGTGCTGCGCCATGAAATCGCGCATGAACCGCGTGGTCTCGGACTCGTAGCGGCGCCCGGAGGGGCCGAGGATCCTCGACAGGAACTTCATCAACCCGGATTCGGCCATTGCGTTTTCCCCTACTTGCGGTTCTTGAGCGCGACCCACTTGGTGTTTTCGGGGCCGGTGTAGTTGGCCGCCGGGCGGATGATCTTGCCGTCGATGCGCTGCTCGATCACGTGCGCGGCCCAGCCGCTGGTGCGCGCGATCACGAAGATCGGCGTGAACATCGCGGTGGGCACGCCCATCATGTGGTAGCTCACCGCGCTGAACCAGTCGAGGTTGGCGAACATCTTCTTCTCGCGCCACATCACCGCCTCGAGCCGGTCGGCGATGTCGAAAAGCTGCATGCTCTTGTTGGATTTCGACAGCCGCTGGGCGACGTCCTTGATGACTTTGTTGCGCGGGTCGCCGGTGGTGTAGACCGGGTGGCCGAAGCCGATCACGATTTCTTTCGCCTGGATGCGGCGGATCGCATCGGCTTCCGCTTCATCCGGGCTGGCGTAGCGCGACTGCACTTCGAAGGCGACTTCGTTGGCGCCACCGTGCTTGGGCCCGCGCAGCGCGCCGATGCCGCCGCAGATCGCGCTGTACATGTCCGAGCCCGTGCCGGCGACGACCCGGCAGGTGAACGTCGAGGCGTTGAATTCGTGCTCGGCGTACAGGATGAGCGAGGTGTGCATCGCGCGCACCCACTCGGCCGACGGCTCCTTGCCGTGCAAGAGGCGCAGGAAATGCCCGCCGATCGAGTTGTCCTCGGTCTGGGTCTCGATGCGCTTGCCGTTGTAGCTGTAGTGGTACCAGTACAGCAGCATCGAGCCCAGCGACGCCATGAGGCGGTCGGCGATGTCTTTGGCACCTGACAGGCTGTGGTCGTCCTTCTCGGGCACCAGCGTGCCGAGGACCGAGACGCCGGTGCGCATGACGTCCATCGGGTGGGCCGAGGGCGGGATGCATTCGAGCGCCGCCTTGAGGCCGGCGGGCAGGCCGCGCAGTGACTTGAGCTTGGCCTTGTAGCCCGCAAGTTCGGCGGCATTGGGCAGCTTGCCGTGCACGAGCAGGTAGGCGATTTCCTCGAATTCGGCATCGTCGGCGAAATCGAGGATGTCGTAGCCGCGGTAATGCAGGTCGTTGCCGGTGCGCCCTACGGTGCACAGCGCGGTGTTGCCGGCGGTGACCCCGGACAGGGCAACGGACTTTTTCGGTTTCGGCGTGACGGGTGCTGACGCGGCCGGTGCTTCGCTCATGCTTTTTCTCCGTTATTGGTCTGCCTGCGCGTCCTAGCCGAGCAGGTCCTTCACGCCGTCACGCTCCTCGTGCAGCTCCTTGAGGGTCGCGTCCATGCGCTTGCGGCTGAATTCGCTCACGTCCAGGCCCTTGACGATCTCGTAGCTGCCGCCCTTGCAGGTCACCGGGTAGCCGTACAGCACGCCCTCGGGGATGCCGTAGCTGCCGTCGGAGGGGATCCCCATGCTCACCCAGTCGCCGGCAGGCGTGCCCAGCGACCAGTCGCGCACGTGGTCGATCGCCGCGTTGGCCGCGCTTGCCGCCGAGGACAGCCCGCGCGCCTCGATGATCGCCGCGCCGCGCTTTTGCACCGTCGGGATGAAAGTGGATTCGAGCCACGCCTGGTCGTTGATGAGCGGCCAGGCCTTCTTGCCCTCGACCTCGGCATGGAAAAGGTCCGGATACTGGGTGACCGAGTGGTTGCCCCAGATGGTCATTTTCCTGACCGCGGTGACCGGCTTGCCGACCTTCTGCGCCACCTGCGTGAGCGAGCGGTTGTGGTCGAGGCGCATCATGGCGGTGAACTGTTGCGGCTTCAGACCCGGCGCGTTCTTCATCGCGATGAGCGCGTTGGTGTTGGCCGGGTTGCCGACGACGAGGACCTTCACGTTGCGCTCGGCCACCTTGTCGAGGGCCTTGCCCTGCGGGGCGAAGATCTTGCCGTTGGCCTCGAGCAGGTCCTTGCGCTCCATGCCGGGGCCGCGCGGGCGCGCGCCGACGAGGAGCGCGACGCCCACGTCCTTGAAGGCGACCATCGGGTCGGAGGCGGCGACCATGCCTTGCAGCAGCGGGAACGCGCAGTCGTCGAGTTCCATCATCACGCCCTTGAGCGCCTTCTGCGCCTTTTCGTCGGGGATCTCGAGAAGCTGCAGGATGACGGGCTGGTCCTTGCCGAGCATTTCGCCGCTGGCGATGCGGAACAGGAGGGCGTAACCGATCTGGCCGGCGGCGCCGGTGACTGCGACACGGACGGGGGCTTTGGACATGGCAGGAACTCCGGAAGGGCGCTGAGGCGGTGAGAGGCAAGGGGTAAGAGGAGCGAGGCCGATTTTAAGCGACCCGATTTTAAGCGAACCGATGGTAAGCGCCCCGATCCGCGTCCGTCAACTCATCTTATGTCTTTTATAAGACAAATAACACTAGATAGACGACCAATGGGAACTGTGCTCAAATCGACGCGATGAGCTCGCCCACCTTCAGCCCGCTTTACCAGCAGATCAAGGCCCTGCTCCTCGAGGAGATGCGCTCGGGGGCGTGGCGCCCGGGCGAGGCGATCCCCAGCGAAATGGACCTCGCCAGCCGCTACAAGGTGAGCCAGGGAACGGTGCGCAAGTCCATCGACGAACTCGCCGCCGAGAACCTGCTGTCACGCCGGCAGGGCAAGGGGACCTTCGTCGCCACGCACGGGGAGCGCCAGGTGCGCTTTCGCTTCCTGCGCCTTGCACCCGACTCGGGCGAGGCAGGCACGGTGGAGAGGCAGTTGCTCGAATTCCGGCGCGCGCGCGCGAGCGCCGACGTGGCGCGCATGCTCGAGCTCAAGGCCGGCGACCCGATGGTAATGATCAAGCGGCTGCTCGTATTCAGCGGCGACCCGGTGGTGCTCGAGGAAGTCTGGCTGCCCGGGCTGCTGTTCAAGGGGCTCACCGCGGCGGCCGTGTCCGAGCATCGCGGCGCGCTCTACAACCTGTTTGAAACACAGTTCGGTACGCGCATGATCCGCGCCGAGGAAAAACTCAAGGCGGCCGCGGCCGACAAGATCAGCGCGGCCTCGCTCGGTGTCGACACGGGCCACCCGCTGCTCGCGGTCGAACGGGTGTCGTATACCTACTCGGACAAGCCGGTCGAATGGCGCCGCGGACTGTACAAGACCGATCGCTACTTCTACAAAAGTGAACTCGGGTGAGGCGGCACCGTGTTCTGCACAACGACTACGTTGCGCTGCGCCATAGGCGATTCTGCGGCGCTATAATTACCAGTCCGGGCCTGCCCGCGCATTCGGGGCTCGCGGGGCCGGCGTCCCTCTGAAACACGGTTCACCGACATGTCCAGCGTCGCCACAAAAAAGAAAAGACCGGTTTACCTCAATCTCGTCCAGATCCGGCTGCCGCTGCCGGCGCTCGTGTCGATCCTGCACCGGATCAGCGGGACGCTCATGTTCGTGGCGGGCGTGTGGCTGCTGTACCTGCTCGACCGGAGCCTCACCTCGGAGTCGGGCTTCGCCTCTGTGCGCCAATACGCTGCCCATCCGCTGGTCAAGGGCGTGCTGCTGGTGCTCGTGTGGGCCTTCAGCCACCACTTCTTTGCCGGCATCCGCTACCTGATGCTCGACCTCGACAAGGGGACCGACCTCGTCGCGGCGCGCATGTCGAGCTGGGTCGTGCTGGGCGCGAGCCTCGTGGCAACCGTGTTCCTCGGGGCGAAAATATGGTGAACCGCGTAGTCGTCGGCGCCCACTACGGCCTGCGCGACTGGCTCGCGCAGCGCATCACGGCCGCGATCATGGCCATCTACACGGTCATCGTGCTGGTGGTGCTGCTCACCGGCCCGCCGATCAACTACGGCGTGTGGCGCGATTTCTTTTCGCAGGGCTGGATGCGCGTGGCCACGCTGCTGTTCGCCGCCAGCCTCGCCTGGCACGCCTGGGTCGGGGTGCGCGACATCATCATGGATTACGTCAAGGCCACCGGCCTGCGCCTGGCGCTGGAGGCGGTGGTGCTGCTGACACTCGCCGGTTACCTGAGCTGGGCGATCGAGATCCTGTGGAGGTAAGAGCGTGACGCTTGCCGTAAGAAGGTTTGACGCCATCGTGGTCGGCGCCGGCGGGTCGGGCATGCGCGCCTCGCTCGAGCTCGCGCGTGCCGGCATGAAGGTGGCCGTGCTGTCGAAAGTGTTTCCCACGCGCTCGCATACGGTCGCCGCGCAGGGCGGCATCGCCGCGCCGCTGGCCAACTCGACCGAGGACAACTGGCACTGGCACATGTACGACACGGTCAAGGGGTCGGACTACCTCGGCGACCAGGATGCGATCGAATACATGTGCCGCCGCGCGGTCGAGGTCGTGGTCGAGCTCGAGCACCTGGGCATGCCGTTCGACCGGCTCGAGAACGGCAAGATCTACCAGCGCCCGTTCGGCGGCCACACGCAGGACTACGGCAGCGCCAAGATGGCGATGCGCTCCTGCGCCGCGGCCGACCGCACCGGTCACGCGATGCTCCACACGCTCTACCAGAGCAACGTCAAGGTCAACACCCAGTTCTTCGTCGAGTGGATGGCGCTCGACCTGGTGCGCGATTCCGAAGGCGCCGTGTGCGGCGTGGTCGCCATGGAGATGGAGACCGGCGAGGTCATGATCCTGCAGGGCAAGTCGACCATCCTCGCCACCGGCGGCGGTGGGCGCATCTACGCGGCGAGCACCAACGCGTTCATCAATACGGGCGATGGCCTGGGCATGGCGGCACGCGCCGGCCTCCCGCTCGAGGACATGGAATTCTGGCAGTTCCACCCCACCGGCGTGGCCGGCGCGGGGGTGCTGATCACCGAGGGCGTGCGCGGTGAAGGCGGCTACCTGCTCAACAAGGATGGCGAGCGCTTCATGGAGCGTTACGCGCCGAACGCCAAGGACCTCGCGAGCCGCGATGTCGTATCGCGCGCGATGACCACCGAGATCAAGGAGGGGCGCGGCTGCGGCAAGGATGCCGATTACGTGCTGCTCAAGCTGGACCACCTCGGGCCGGAGGTCATCAACCTGCGCCTGCCGGGCATTCGCGAGATCGCGATCAAGTTCGCCAACGTCGATCCGATCAAGGACCCGATCCCGGTGGTGCCCACGGTGCACTACCAGATGGGCGGCATCCCCA
The DNA here is from genome assembly GCA_038319115.1 of Burkholderiales bacterium. Classification (GTDB taxonomy): domain Bacteria; phylum Pseudomonadota; class Gammaproteobacteria; order Burkholderiales; family SG8-39; genus SZAS-79. The sequence goes on from JBBQCV010000028.1 coordinate 10,996, forward strand.
CCAATTATCTCGGCCAGGTCGTAGTGCCGCACAACGGCAACCCCGAGGTCCCGGTGCCGGGGCTGTTCGCCGTCGGCGAATGCGCTTGCGTTTCGGTCCACGGCGCGAACCGCCTGGGTACCAACTCGCTGCTCGACCTCGTGGTGTTCGGCAAGGCCGGCGGGGAAAGCGCGGTGGAGGAGATCCGCCGCCAGCCGCTCGCCCATCGCGACCTGCCCAAGGACGCCGGCGACTATTCGCTCTCCCGCCTTGCGCGCCTGGATTCAGCCAACTCGGGTGAGCGCGTGTTCGACGTGGGCAACGACCTGCGCCGCTCGATGCAGGCGCACTGCGGCGTGTTCCGTTTCCCCGACATGCTCATCGAGGGCGTTACGCGCATGAAGGAGATCGCCGAGCGCGTGGGCCGCACCTACATCGCGGACAAGTCGAAGGTGTTCAACACCGCGCGCATCGAGGCGCTCGAGCTGGACAACCTGCTGGAGACGGCGATGTCGACCGTTGTGTCGGCAGAGGCGCGCAAGGAGTCGCGTGGCGCGCAGGCGCGCGAAGATTTCCCCGACCGCGACGACAAGAACTGGATGAAGCACACACTCTGGTTCAAGGAAGGGAACCGGCTCGATTACAAGCCCGTGCACCAGAAACCGCTGTCGGTCGAAGCCTTCGAGCCGAAGGTCAGGACCTACTAGGCCCACGGCGACCAGCCACCAGCCAGGAGCCGCACAAGGAAACCATGCGCATCAGCATCTATCGCTACGACCCGGACCGCGATTCCGCCCCGCGCATGCAGGATTACGACGTCGCGCTCGAGCCGACCGACCGCATGCTGCTCGATGCGCTGACGCGTATCAAGGCCGATGACGATTCGGTTTCGTACCGGCGCTCCTGCCGCGAGGGCATCTGCGGGTCGGATGCGATGAACATCAACGGCAAGAACGGTCTGGCCTGCATCACCAAGCTGGCCGACCTGCCCGAGCACGTCACGTTGCGCCCGCTGCCGGGCCTGCCCGTGATCCGCGACCTCGTGGTCGACATGACCCAGTTCTTCAAGCAGTACCACTCGATCAAGCCGTACCTCATCAACGACGAGCCGGCCCCCGAGCGCGAGAGGCTGCAATCGCCCGAGGACCGTGAGGAACTCAACGGGCTGTACGAGTGCATCCTGTGCGCCTGCTGCTCGACGGCGTGCCCGTCGTTCTGGTGGAACCCGGACAAGTTCGTCGGCCCGGCGGGGCTCCTGCAGGCCTACCGGTTCATCGCCGATACGCGCGACCAGGCCACCAGCGAGCGCCTCGACAATCTCGAGGATCCGTACCGCCTGTTCCGCTGCCATACCATCATGAACTGCGTCGATGTCTGCCCGAAGAACCTGAACCCGACGCGCGCCATCGGCAAGATCAAGGACATGATGGTGAAGCGGGCCGTGTAGCCCGGTTGCGCGATGCCTGATCCAGCACCCGACGCCGCCGCCCACCGCCGCCTCCAGTGGAAGTGCCGCCGGGGGCTGCTGGAACTGGATCTCGTGCTCGACCGCTTCCTGCACCAAAAAGCGGCGCAGCTGGACGCGCCGACGCTGGACCTGCTGAACGAGCTGCTCGACTATCCCGATAACGACTTGTGGGATATCGTCAACGGCCGCAGTGAGGAGTACGCGCCGCGCCACAAGCCGTTGGTCGATGTGCTGCGCGCAAGCTGATACACCGCGTGAGCTGGACCGCGCCCCCTGAGACTGGAGAAGCCCTTGGACAAGAAAGCCAAACTCACCCTCGACGACGGAAAGACCCTCGAATTCCCGGTGCTGACAGGCACGATCGGGCCCGAGGTCATCGACATCCGCACGCTGTACGGCAAGTCGGGAATGTTCACCTACGACCCGGGATTCCTGTCCACGGCGAGCTGCAATTCGAGCATCACTTACATCGACGGCGACGAAGGCGTGCTGCTGTATCGCGGCTACCCCATCGAGCAGCTGGCCGGACACTGCGACTTCCTCGAGACGTGCTACCTGCTGCTCAATGGCGAGCTGCCGAACGGGTCACAGAAGAACGAGTTCGTCACCATGGTTTCGCGCCACACGATGGTGCACGACCAGCTCACGCGCTTTTTCACCGGGTTCCGGCGCGACGCGCACCCGATGGCGGTGCTGGTGGGCGTGGTCGGCGCGCTGTCGGCGTTCTACCACGACTCGCTCGACATCAATAACGCCGAGCACCGCAAGATCTCGGCCTTCCGCCTGATCGCCAAGCTCCCGACCATCGTGGCGATGGCCTACAAGTACAACACCGGCCAGCCCTTCGTGTACCCGCGGAACGACCTGTCCTACTCGGCCAACTTCATGCGCATGATGTTCGCCGTGCCGGCAGAGGAGTACAAGGTCAACGACGTGCTGGTGCGCGCGCTGGATCGCATCCTGATCCTGCACGCGGACCACGAGCAGAACGCCTCGACCTCGACGGTGCGCCTGGCGGGCTCCTCCGGCGCCAACCCGTTCGCCTGCATCGCGGCCGGTATCGCCTGCCTGTGGGGCCCGGCGCACGGCGGCGCCAACGAGGCGGCGCTCAACATGCTCGAGGAGATCGGCGACGTCTCCAAGATCGGCGAGTTCATCAAGCAGGTGAAGGACAAGAACTCGGGCGCCAAGCTCATGGGCTTCGGCCACCGCGTCTACAAGAATTACGACCCACGCGCCAAGCTCATGCGCGAGACCTGCTACGAGGTGCTGGGCGAGCTGGGCCTGGAGAACGACCGCCTGTTCAAGCTGGCGATGGCGCTCGAGAAGGTCGCGCTCGAGGACGACTACTTCGTCAGTCGCAAGCTGTACCCGAACGTGGACTTCTACTCCGGCATCGTGCAGCGCGCGCTCGGCATCCCGGTATCGATGTTCACCTGCATCTTCTCGCTCGCGCGCACGGTGGGCTGGATCGCGCAGTGGAATGAGATGATCTCCGATCCGGAGCAGAAGATCGGCCGTCCGCGCCAGCTCTATAAAGGCCAGGTGCAACGCGAAGTGCAGCCCATCGGCAAGCGATAGGGGATTCCCATGATGAAACAGATGCTGGCCAACTCGTACCTCTTCGGCGGCAACGCGCCTTTCATCGAGGAACTCTACGAGCAGTACCTCGTCAACCCGGGCGCGGTGGACGAAGGCTGGCGCGAATACTTCGACCAGATGCAGCTCATGCCTGGCGCGCAGGGCAACGGCGACAAGGACGTCGCGCATGCGCCGGTGGTCGAATCGCTCGTGCAGCGCGCCAAGGCCGGCCAGCTCGGCGGCAACCGCGCGCCGACCGAGTTCGCCACCCACGAGCGCCTGCAGGTGGCCGCGCTCCTGCTCGTCACGTCGTATCGCATTTCGGGTTCGCGCTGGGCCACGCTCGACCCGCTCAAGCGCATGCCGCGCCCGCCCGCGCCCGAGCTCGAGTCGGCCTACTACGACCTGAGCGAGGCCGACCTCGACATCGAAGTCAACGCCGGCTCGTTCGTGAGCCTGGAGCGGGTGACGCTGCGTACGCTGATCCATGCGCTGCGCGACACCTATTGCGGCAACATCGGCTTCGAGTACATGTTCATCAGCGAGCGCGCCCAGCGCCTGTGGATCCAGGAGCGCATCGAGCCGCTGCGCGCCACGCCGAAGTTCGCCCCCGAATACCAGCGCCGCATCCTGCAGAAGCTCACCGAGGCCGAGACGCTGGAGAAATACCTGCATACGCGCTTCGTGGGCCAGAAACGTTTCTCGCTCGAGGGCGGCGAGAGCCTCATCCCGTCAGTCGACGAGCTGATCCAGCGCGCCGGCGCAGGCGGTGTGCAGGAGATCGTCATCGGCATGGCCCACCGCGGCCGCCTCAACGTGCTGGTCAACGTGCTGGGCAAGATGCCCTCGGAACTGTTTTCCGAGTTCGAAGGCAAGCACCACAGCGACTTCTCCTCCACCGGGGACGTGAAGTACCACAACGGCTTTTCCTCCGACATCACCACCCCCGGTGGGCCGGTGCACATCAGCGCCGCGTTCAACCCCTCCCACCTCGAGATCGTCAATCCGGTGGTGGAGGGCTCGGTGCGCGCGCGCCAGCGCCGCCGCAGCGACAAGGTCGGCGACCAGGTGCTGCCCATCCTCATCCACGGCGATGCGGCGTTCGCGGGGCAGGGCGTGGTCATGGAGACGCTCAACCTGTCGGGCACGCGCGGCTACGGCACGGGCGGCACGGTGCACATCGTGGTCAACAACCAGATCGGCTTCACTACTTCGGACCCGCGCGATGCACGCTCGACGATCTATTGCACCGACGTTGCCAAGATGGTCGAGGCGCCGATCTTCCACGTGAACGCCGACGACCCCGAGGCGGTGCAGTACGTCACCCAGCTCGCGCTTGACTTCCGCAAGCAGTTCCACAAGGACGTGGTGATCGACATGGTGTGCTTCAGGAAGCTGGGCCACAACGAGCAGGACGAACCCTTCATCACCCAGCCGCTGATGTACAAGAAGATCAGCCAGCACCCCGGCACGCGCAAGCTCTACGCCGACAAGCTGGTGACCCAGGGGGTGATCGGCGCCGAAGAGCCGGATGCGATCATCAAGAAATTCCGCGCCGACCTCGACGCGGGCAAGCACACCTCCAACCCCGTGCTGTCGAACTTCAAGAGCAAGTTCGCGGTGGACTGGGTGCCTTTCGTGGGCGCCAAGTGGACCGACGCGGCCGACACCCATGTGCCGCTCGCGCAGCTGCAGCGCCTGTCCGAGCGCCTGACCACGCTGCCCGAAGGCTTCAAGGTGCATCCCACCGTCGAGCGCCTGATCAACGCGCGCAAGCAAATGGGCGAGGGCAAGCTGCCCGTGGACTGGGGGATGGCCGAGACGCTGTCGTACGCGTCGCTGGTGGCCAACGGCTACAACGTGCGCCTGTCCGGGCAGGACTCCGGTCGCGGGACGTTCGCGCACCGCCACTCGGTGCTGCACGACCAGGACCGCGAGCGCTGGGACTCGGGCACCTACGTGCCGCTCAACAACATCGCCAAGGACCAGGGCGCGTTCGTGGTCATCGACTCGGTCTTGTCGGAGGAGGCGGTGCTCGGCTTCGAGTACGGCTACTCCACCGCCGAGCCCAACGAGCTGGTGATCTGGGAGGCGCAGTTCGGCGATTTCGCCAACGGCGCGCAAGTGGTGATCGACCAGTTCATCTCCTCGGGCGAGGCCAAGTGGGGCCGCGTTTGCGGGCTGGTCATGCTGCTGCCGCACGGCTACGAAGGGCAGGGCCCCGAGCACTCGTCGGCGCGCCTGGAGCGCTACCTGCAGCTTTGCGCCGAGCACAACATGCAGGTGGTCGTGCCTTCCAACGCGGCGCAGATCTTCCACCTGTTGCGCCGCCAGATGCTGCGGCCGTTCAGGAAGCCGCTCATAGTCATGACGCCCAAGTCGCTGCTGAGGAAGAAAGAGGCCGCCTCGCCGCTGAAGGATCTTGCCAAAGGCACCTTCCAGACCGTCATACCCGAGATCGATGCCCTCGAGACCAAGTCGGTGACGCGCGTGATCGCCTGTTGCGGCAAGGTCTACTACGACCTGCTGTCCGCGCGCCGCGAGCGACGCCTGGACCACGTCGCGGTGATCCGCGTCGAGCAGCTCTACCCTTTCCCGCACAAGCCCTTCGCGGCGGAAATGAAGAAGTATCCCAACGCGCTCGAGGTGGTGTGGTGCCAGGAAGAGCCGCAGAACCAGGGCGCGTGGTACCAGACGGCGCATTACCTGGCCGAGAACATGCGGGCCGACCAGAAGCTGCATTACGCCGGCCGTCCGCCGTCGGCAGCCCCGGCCGGCGGTTATCTTGCCAAGCACAACGAACGCCAGAAGGCGCTCGTCGACCAGGCGTTCGGAAAATACAAGTAAGGCACTCGCACACTGCGACAACCAGCCCGGCGCGATACGCGCCTGTTTTTTCAAAACCCGCGGCGAGGCTTACCCGGACCCGGGGAAAAACGGAACGGGGAATAAAAATGATCGTGGAAGTAAAAATACCGCAGTTGTCCGAATCCGTATCGGAAGCCACCCTGCTCGCCTGGCACAAGAAGGAAGGCGAAGCGGTGACCCGGGACGAGAACCTCATCGACCTCGAGACCGACAAGGTGGTGATGGAGTTGCCGGCGCCCGCCGACGGCGTGCTGGTCAAGATCCTCAAGGGTGAGAAGGACACCGTCACTTCGGGCGACATCATTGCGCAGATCGACACCGAGGCCAAGGCGAGCGTGGCTGCGGCGCCCCAGGCCGCGCCCGCAGCAAGCGCGCCGGCTGCCCCTGCGGCACCGGCAGCAGGCGCCAGCCCCGTACCGGCCGCGAAGCCCGCGCCGGGCCCGGCCCCGGTTTCGTCCTCGTCCTCATACTCATCCTCATCCTCCGCACCGGTGATGCCGGCCGCGCAGAAGATCGCAGCAGAGAAGGGCATCGATACCGCGTCGGTGGCCGGCACCGGCCGTGACGGCCGCGTGACCAAAGGCGACGTGCTGCAAGCCTCTGCTTCGCCCGCGCCTGCGCCCGCCGCGCGCGCTATGACGGCCGGCCCGCTGCCGCAGCCGGCGGCCCCGGTCAACATCGATGCAATGCTGGCCGATCGCCCCGAGCAGCGCGTGCCGATGTCGCGCCTGCGCGCGCGCATCGCCGAGCGCCTCGTGCAGTCGCAGTCCACCGCCGCGATCCTGACGACCTTCAACGAGGTCAACATGCAGCCGGTCATGGACATGCGCAAGAAATACCAGGAGCGCTTCGAGAAGGAACATGGTGTGAAGCTCGGCTTCATGTCGTTCTTTGTCAAGGCGGTCGTGGCGGCGCTCAAGCGCTATCCCGTGGTCAACGCGTCGGTCGATGGCAACGACATCGTCTACCACGGCTTTTTCGACATCGGCATCGCGGTGGGCAGCCCGCGCGGCCTGGTGGTGCCGATCCTGCGTGATTGCGACCAGTTGAGCTTTTCGGGCATCGAGAAAAAGATCGCCGAGTACGGCAAGAAGGCCGCCGACGGCAAGCTCGCCATCGGCGACCTCACCGGCGGCACGTTCTCGATCTCCAACGGCGGGGTGTTCGGCTCGATGCTCTCGACCCCGATCATCAACCCGCCCCAGTCGGCGATCCTGGGCGTGCATGCGACCAAGGAGCGCGCGGTGGTCGAGAACGCGCAGGTGGTGGTGCGACCGATGAATTACTTCGCGCTGTCCTACGACCACCGCATCATCGACGGGCGCGAGGCGGTGCTGTTCCTGGTCGCGGTCAAGGAAGCGCTCGAGGATCCCGCCCGCCTGCTGATCGAGGTCTGACATGGCGCAAGCCTTCGATGTCGTGGTCATCGGCTCGGGGCCGGCGGGTTACATCGCCGCCATCCGCGCCGCGCAGCTGGGCCTCGCCACGGCCTGTGTAGAAGACTGGAAGTCGAAGGAGGGAAAACTGCGGGGCGAGCCGAGGCTCGGCGGCACCTGCCTCAACGTGGGCTGCATCCCGTCCAAGGCGCTGCTCGAGTCCTCGGAAAACTACGAGCGCGTGACCGGCCAGTTCAAGGAGCACGGCATTACCGCCACCGGGGTGAAGCTTGACCTGGCGACGATGCTCGAGCGCAAGGAGAAGATCGTCGCCAAGATGACCTCCGGCATCGCGGGCCTGTTCAAGAAGAACAAGGTGACGTGGCTCAAGGGGCGCGGCAAGCTTGCGGGCACCGCGGCCCAGGGATGGCAGGTGCAGGTGACCGGCGAAAAGTCGGTGGAAACCGTGACCGCCAGGCACGTGATCGTCGCCACCGGCTCGAAGGCGCGCCACCTGCCCGATGTCCCGGTCGACAACGTCACCATTTGCGACAACGAAGGCGCGCTCAGTTTCGATTCGATCCCCGAAAGGCTGGGCGTGATCGGCGCCGGCGTGATCGGCCTGGAGCTGGGCAGCGTGTGGCGCCGGCTCGGCTCGAAGGTCCGCGTGCTCGAGGCGCTGCCCGCGTTCCTCGGCGCGGCCGATGAGGCGGTCGCGGCGGAGGCGTGGAAGATCTTCACCAAGGGCCAGGGCCTGGACATCGAGCTCGGCATCAAGCTCAAGTCGGTGAAGAAGGGCAGGAAAGAGGTCACGGTCGAGTACGAGGGCGCGGACGGCGCCTCCAAGAAGCTCGAGTGCGACCGGCTTATCGTGTCCATCGGGCGCATCCCCAACACCGACGGGCTCGGCGCGCAGGATGCCGGGCTGAAGGTCGACGCGCGTGGCTTCATCGAGGTCGATGGCCATTGCCGCACCAACCTCGACAACGTCTGGGCCATCGGCGACGTGGTGCGCGGGCCCATGCTCGCGCACAAAGGCGAGGAGGAGGGCGTGATGGTGGCCGAGATCATCGCGGGCCAGAAGGGCCACGTGAACTACGAAACGATTCCCTGGGTGATCTACACCGCGCCGGAGATCGCCTGGGTCGGCAAGACCGAGCAGCAGCTCAAGGCCGAGGGCACGGCGTACCGGGCCGGGCGCTTCCCGTTCGCCTACAACGGCCGGGCGCTGGGCAAGGGCGAGTCCGACGGTTTCGTGAAGATCCTCGCCGACGAGAAGACCGACCGGGTGCTCGGCGTGCACGCCATCGGCGCGCTCGCCTCCGAGATGATCGCCGAGGCGGTGATGGCGATGGAATTCTCCGCCTCCTCGGAGGACATCGCCCGCATCTGCCACGCGCACCCCTCGATGTCGGAGGTCATGCACGAGGCTGCGCTGGCCGTCGACAAGCGCTCGCTCAACAGCTAGGTGCGCAGCCAGGTGCGCATCGCATCGATGCACCGCAGGCAGGCGGCGACCCGGCCGAATGCGTGACAGCGCTCTAGAACCCGGCGTCGAGGGCGACCTCGACGATGCCCCGCACGATGTCGTTTCCCTCTACCAGCAGAGCCTGGCCGGGCGCGGGTTCGTATCCGATGCCGCGCAGTGGCGCGCGGTCGAGCTTCTGCAGCGGCTGTATGACGAGTGGACGGCCTACAAGGCGCGACGCAATACGGCGTGGAAGCGCGTCCTGGTCAAGCCGCCCCTGCCCAAAGGCGTGTACCTGTGGGGCGGGGTGGGGCGGGGCAAGAGCTTCCTCATGGACTCGTTCTACCGCTGCGTGCCGCTGGTGCGCAAGCGCCGCGTCCACTTCCACCATTTCATGCGCGAGATCCATCGCGAGCTGAACGAGGTCAAGGGCACCGAGGACCCGATCGCCGAAGTGGCCGCACGCGTGGCCAAGCGCTACCGGCTGATCTGCTTCGACGAGTTCCACGTCTCGGACATTGCCGACGCGATGATCCTCGGGCGCTTCCTCGACCAGGTCATGGACCGCGGCGTGGTGTTCTGCATGACGAGCAACTACGCGCCCGACCAGCTGTACCCCAATGGCCTGCAGCGCGAGCGCTTCCTGCCGACCATCGAGCTCATCAAGTCGCGCATGGACGTGCTCGAAGTCGACGCAGGCAACGATTACCGCCGCCGGGCGCTCGAACAGGTGCGCGTCTACCACACGCCCCTCGATGCGGCGGCCGAGGCGGCGCTCGAGCGTATTTTCGCCAGCCTGAAGGACGTCGAGGAGGAAACCCACCCGCTCGACGTCGAGGGCCGCGAGATCCCCTACCGCCGGCGCGCGGGCGGCCTGGTGTGGTTCGATTTCAGCGTGCTGTGCGGCGGGGCGCGCTCCTATACCGACTATGTCGACCTCGCCATGCGGTTCCACACCGTGATCCTGTCCGGGATCCCGCGCATTTCTGCGCGCAACGCCGATTCGGCACGCCGCTTCACCTGGCTGGTGGATATTTTCTACGACGAGCGCATCAAGCTCATCTGCTCGGCCGAGGCGATGCCCGAGGCGTTGTACATCGCCGGCCCGGCGGGCGAAACTGCGAGCGTCGAGTTCGCGCGCACCGTCAGCCGGCTCACCGAAATGCAATCGACCGACTACCTGCAGGCGGAAAAGCCCAGGCACTAGCGCACTGGGTTACCCTGCGACTTTTCTCCCTTGGTTCGAGGAGCAGTGAATGGACAAGGCAATAGGCAAGTTCAAGGCCTACAAGATCACCGAAGTCGACAAGAAGGCGAGCGCCGCCTTCACCGAGTTCACGCTCGAGCAGCTCGACGCAGGCGAAGTCGTGGTGCGCGTGGCCTATTCGGACGTCAATTACAAGGACGCGCTGGCCGCCACCGGCAAGGGCCGCATCCTGCTGCGCCCCGAATGCATCGGCGGCATCGACCTGTCGGGCACCGTGGTGTCCTCCACCGATGCGCGCTTTACCAAGGGCGATGCAGTGCTGGCCACGGGGTTCGACCTGGGCGTGAAGCACCACGGCGGCTACGCCGAGTACGCAAGGGTGCCGGCCGACTGGCTGGTCAAGCTGCCCAAGGGGCTGAGCCTGCTCGACGCCATGGCTTTCGGCACCGCCGGATTCACCGCGGGCCTGGGCATCGTGCGCATGGAGCAGAACGGCCTGAAGCCCGCCAACGGGCCGGTCATCGTCAACGGGGCGACCGGCGGGGTGGGGTCGGTGGCTATCGATGCCCTGTCGGGCCTCGGATACCACGTGGTGGCGCTGACCGGCAAAGAGGCGGAAACCGACTACCTCAAGAAGCTCGGCGCCAAGGAAGTGATGCTCCGCCAGGGCCTCGACCTCGCCAAGATCCGCCCGCTCGACCGGGCGCAGTGGGCCGGGGCGGTGGACAACCTGGGCGGCGAGGTGCTCGCCTGGATGGCCAGCACGATGAAGGTCGGCGGCACCATCGCCTCGATCGGGCTGGCGGCCAGCCCGTCGCTCTCGACCACGGTGCTGCCGTTCATCCTGCGCGGCGCAAGCCTGCTCGGGATCGATTCGGTCAACTGCCCGATGCCGCTGCGAGAGGAGGTGTGGCGGCGGCTCGCCACCGACATGCGCCCGGCGCACCTGAAGGACATCACCAAGATCGTGCCGTTCGACCAGCTGCCGTCGGTGTTCGACGCATTCATTGAGTCGAAGGCTACAGGGAGGACGGTGGTGGATATTTCGGGGTGAGTAGGTATTCTCTCTAGATGAGCATGAGCGTATTTCGTTTTTCCCATCTCTCGTTAGTTTGAGAAATACTCCGCTTGCGCGTGCGCGCAAGCGTTAATTTCTCAAACTAACGAGACTTGGAAGTTCAAAAGAGGCACCGCAGTGAACGAAGTGAAGGAGAAATACTCATGCCCACCATAAAGGAGTTCCACCGGCGCTCGATCGAGGACCGTGACGCGTTCTGGTCCGAAGAGGCCAAGCGCATCGAATGGCACAAGCCGTTTTCGAAAGTGCTGGATTATTCGCGCCCGCCGTTCGCCAAGTGGTTCGTCGGTGGCGAGACCAACCTGTGCCACAACGCCGTGGACCGGCACCTCCTTACGAGCGCAGACCAGAAAGCGCTGGTCTGGATATCGACCGAGGTCGACGAGGAGCGGAGCCTGACCTACCGCGAGTTGCACGCCGAGGTGCAGTGCGTCGCGGCCATGATGCTGTCCCTCGGCGTGGGCAAGGGCGATCGCGTGATCGTCTACATGCCCAACATACCCGAGGCGGTGTTCACCATCCTCGCGTGCGCTCGTATCGGGGCGGTGCACTCGGTCGTCTTCGGGGGCTTCGCGGCCACCAGCCTCGCGGCGCGTATCGACGATGCCAAACCGGCGTTGATGGTGACGGCCGACGGCGGCAGCCGCATGGGCAAGCCCGTGCTGTACAAGGCGCTGGTCGACGAGTCGATCCGGCTGTCGAAATTCCCGCCCAAGCGGGTGCTGATTTTTCGCCGAGGCCTGGACCCGCGTATGCCGGTGGTCGAGGGCCGTGACGTCGACTGGTCCGAGCTCGCGGCCAGGCACGCCGGGGCCAAGGTGCGCTGCACGTGGCTCGAATCGAACGAGCCCTCTTATATCCTCTACACCTCCGGCACCACTGGCAAGCCCAAAGGCGTGCAGCGCGACGTGGGCGGGCACGCGGTTGCGATGGCCGCCTCGATGGAACACATCTACTGCGGCGGACCGGGGGAGACCATCTTCACCACCTCCGACATCGGTTGGGCGGTGGGCCATTCGTACATCATCTACGCCCCTCTCATCGCCGGCATGACCACCATCCTGTACGAAGGCGTGCCGGTGCGTCCCGATGCCGGTGTGTGGTGGAAGATCGTCCAGGACCACAAAGTGGCGGTGATGTTCTCGGCCCCCACCGCCATCCGGGTGCTCAAGAAGCACGACGTGGCATGGCTCAAAAAGTACGACCTGTCCTCGCTCAAGCACCTGTTCCTCGCTGGCGAGCCGCTCGACGAGCCCACCCATGCGTGGATTTCCGAAGGCCTGGGCAAGCCCGTCATCGACCATTACTGGCAGACCGAGACCGGCTGGCCCGTGCTCACCTCGATGCCCGGCGTGGAGCAGACGCCGATCAAGTTCGGCAGCCCGTCCTTCCCGGCGTACGGCTACGACCTCAAGCTGCTGCGCGAGTCCGACGCGAGCGAGGCCGGCGACGACGAGAAGGCGGTGGTGGTGATCGAGCCGCCGCTTCCGCCGGGCTGCATGTCGACCTTGTGGGGCGACGACGAGCGCTTCGTGAACACCTATTTCACCACCATCCCGGGCAGGCTGCTCTATACGACCTTCGACTGGGGCATCCGCGACAAGGACGGCTACTACTTCATCCTCGGCAGGACCGATGACGTGATCAACGTGGCCGGCCATCGCCTGGGCACGCGCGAGATCGAGGAGGCCGTCAACATGCATCCGGGCGTGGCCGAGTGCGCCGTGGTGGGCGTGGCCGACCAGCTCAAGGGACAGCTGCCGATGGCCTTCGCGGTGGTCAAGGACCCCGCCCAGGTGGCGAGCGGCGAGGCGCGCCAGAAGCTCGAAGGCGAGATCATGAGGACCGTCGACCGCCAGCTCGGCGCGATCGGGCGGCCCAGCCGGGTGTTCTTCGTCACGCTGCTGCCCAAGACGCGCTCGGGCAAGGTGCTGCGCCGCTCGATCTCGGCGCTGGCCGAAGGACGCGACCCGGGCGACCTCACCACCATCGAGGACCCGTCGTCGCTCGAACAAATCAAAACCGCCCTGAAAGGAACGCCATGAAGACCCGTCCCGCGCTCACACTCGAGGATTGCCGCAGGATCAGCGCCGCCGCAGAGGCCGAGGCGCGAAAGAACAACTGGGAGGTGGCCATCGTCATCCTCGATGACGGCGGCCATATCCTGCACGCGCTGCGCTTCGACGGCGCGACGCCGGCCAACGTCACTATCGCCACCGAGAAGGCGCGCACGTCCGCGCTGACGCGTCGCCCGAGCAAGATGTGGGAGGAGCGCGTGGCCGGCGGCCGGGTGTCGATGCTCAAGATGCCCGGCGTGCTGCCCGTAGAAGGCGGCCTGCCGATCCTGGCCGAAGGCACCTGCGTCGGCGCCATCGGCGTTTCGGGGGTCGCCTCGCACGAGGATGCGCAGATCGGCCAGGCGGGCATTGCCGCGCTCGGCCTCGCCTGAGGCAGGGCACAAACGCCCGCGCACCGGGCATCACTTCACGACCAAGGAGGCTGTCATGGCAGAAGGCGTTCCGACCAGGCTGATCGACAACGAAAGGGTCAGGGTGACCGAATGGCGCTTCGCCCCCGGCGCCGCCACCGGCTGGCACCGCCACGAGCACGACTACGTGGTGGTGCCCCTGTACGACGGAAACCTCAAAATCGTCGAGGGCGGCGAGGAGAAGATCGCCGCGCTCAAGAAAGGGGTTCCTTACTTTCGCAAGGTCGGGGTCGAGCACGACGTGATCAACGCGAATGCTTTCGAGTATGCGTTCATAGAAGTCGAGCTGAAATAAGAATCTTTAGCTTTGTGTTTCGCAGAACAAGTGCAGGACTGGCTTGCATGCCAATAGTTTTGTCTGAATTGAAAAATATTCTCAAGGGCGAGGACTTGATATCTTCAGCCTGGGTCACCGCGCCGAGCTGCTAAAGGCCCATTGCGGCTCGACTGTGAATCAGACCGGATGTGCTGTGAGCCGAACGCCCAGTGCTCGTGCCACCTTCAGTACAGTGTCAAAACGGGGTTTCGCTCCAGGGGCGAGCGCCTTGTACAGACTCTCTCTCCCGAGGCCGGCATCCTTGGCAACTTGAGCCATACCCCGCGCGCGTGCAACATCACCGAGCGCGAGAAGCAAAAGATCAGGGTCGTCGGTTTCGAGGACAGCCGTCATGTACTCAGCGACGGCTACGTCGTCGGTCAGGTACCGTGCCGCATCGAAGGGGAGCAGCTTGGCTTTTGACTTGGAATTGCCCATGGTTCCGGCTCCAGTTGCTTGAGAATTCGTTGTGCTCGCTTGATGTCTCGTGCCTGCGTCGACTTGTCACCGCCTGCGAGCATGATGATGAGAATGCTCCCGCGTCGCGTGAAGTACAAACGGTAGCTTGGGCCGAAGTCGACCCGCATCTCCGACACTTCACCGCCGACGGGCGTCCAGTCACCGAGAATGCCGGCTTCGGCAAGGCGCAGTCTGGCGACGATGCGGACCTGAGCGCGAAGATCCTTCAGTGCGTCGAGCCAGTCCCGGAACTCTTGCGTCTGGCGGACGGTATACATTGCCACAATGTATCTATTTGGATACAAATGGCAAGCGGTGGCGATGATTGATCGTGGGACCCGCGTCGAATGCCGCCGTTTTTGGACTCGAGGACCATCAAGCCATTCGGCGAATTCGAAGCGGCGGGGTATCGGTCGACGTAAATAGGGTTCCGCCGGCCCGCGCCAAGCGAGCGCCGCTACTACGCGATCAACTGCGCCAGATGCAGCGTGTCCATGTATTCCTTAACCTGAACGAAGCGGCAATTCTTCAGCACGATCAGGAAGTGGTACTTGTTCTGGTAGAGCTTGCCGTTGGCGTGCTTGCCGAGCGATTCGACTTCCGCCACGACCTTGTCGTTTTCCGCGACCATCGCACGGACCGTCAGCGCGAGGCCCTCCGGGAATCCGGTGCGAATCTGCGCGACGATCTGCAGGTACTGAGCCTTGGTCTTGGTGCCCGAGAACGGCAGCGTTCCAGGCACCCACCAGGTCGCGTCATCGGCGACCCGGGCGAACGCCTGGTCGATACGTCCGGCGCTGAAATCGTCGCCATCGGGATCTCGAGCGCCAGCGTCCTGTGCCCGAGCACCGCATCGAAGAGGAAACGAAAGGAACACACCGCCTGGTTGACGCTGGCTGGCGTATGCGAGCTTCTTCTCTCTGATCAGATGCAGCAGATAGGTCTGGATTTCGACCGTATCGAGGCAGTCGGGCGATCGGTGGTAGTGCCGGGCCAGGGCCGTCACGCAGGCCAGGTAGGCTTCGCGCGCGCGCGGGGCAAACCCGCGCAGCACCATGGCATCGTCCATCTCGCGCCGCAGTTTCGTCGTCATCTTCGTCTCCTTGATCGATTCGGGGACATCCCCTGTGATCAAGGATCGAAGATCTCAACTGCTTACAACAACGCGGTTCGCAACGATGGGGCGTGACGAAAACGGAAACTGACTTCTGCGCTCAACACCACCGCGTCAGCGGTTTAGTTCAACGTTCACGTTCACCCGCGGCCCTGCCGGAGCGGCGAAGCCGCGAAGGTAAGGACGTCGGGTGCAACGTGTGGTTAGCCTGCAGCGCGCGCAGGTAACCGCCGAGCGGGCCGGCTGACGACAGGACGGCCACTTTGCGCCTCCTTCTCTCGAAGAGCCTTGCACATTGCCGCCAGGTCATTCTTGTGGCGTTTGGCAAAGGCCTGCCCGTTCTGCCGCATTTCCTCAACGATTGGATCAAGTTGCATCGATGCCACCTCCGAGTTCCTCAGGCGAGCATAGGCTTGGACACGCCAATCCTTGCTCAGCAACGACCTCAGCAATGAGGCCTCGTGTCTCTGCATTGTTGATGTGCCGAAAATTCCACGTCAGCAGATAGTCTGTTCCTTGAGTCGCTGCTATCGCAATGTGGAGCGCGTCGCGCTGGCTGTTGGCTGGTACGGCTCCAGC
>JBBQCV010000029.1:0-26489 GCA_038319115.1 Burkholderiales bacterium
GGTCTTCATCTGGCTATTATAGCTACATTAGCGCTGTTGGGAGTCCGTCAGGAAAGCCAGCCGCAGGCTGACGTCACAAAAAGGATTGCCATTAATACTATATAAATATACTATTAAGATAGTTAAGAATAACTATATATATGTTCATGTCAAAACGCTCCCTAAACACGAACTCCCTTCCAGTGGTCATCCGCCAAGCCGTAAAGGAGCTCGGAGAAAACATCAGTACCGCGCGCCGGCGTCGCCGATTGACCCAGGCCCAGCTCGCCACTCGCATGATGGTTTCCATACCGACCATCAGACGAATCGAGCAAGGGGACCCGTCGGTTTCGATCGCCTTTTACTACTCCGCTCTATGGAGCCTCGGCTTACTGAAAGACGTAAAGGGGATCGCAAACCCAGACGCGGATCAATCGGCACAACTCCTCGATCTCGAACGCCTCCCCGAACGAGTACGCCATGCCCGCAGACAGCTGTAGGGTCCTGTTCTATCCGCGCGGAAAAACGCAGCCCATAGAGGCCGGGACGCTGCGCTTGCTTCCCGGCATGAAGGGTTCGGTTTTCCAGTACGCCGACGAATATCTGGCCAACGGCAGCGCAATTTCGTTCGACCCGATCGCCTTGCCACTTCGCACGGGTGAGTTCGTCACCGCTCGAGAGGGCGACGCAATAGTTCCTGACGCGTTCAGCGATGCGGGCCCTGACGCCTGGGGCCGAAAAGTGTTGGATCGCGTAGCCAAATTAGAGCGTTCGAGTGAATTTGACTATCTTCTTGCGGCAGGCCCCAACCGCACGGGCGCGCTCGACTTCAGCGTAGATGGTGAAATACGCCAGGCCGCAGCCGC
Source organism: Burkholderiales bacterium (assembly GCA_038319115.1). GTDB lineage: Bacteria > Pseudomonadota > Gammaproteobacteria > Burkholderiales > SG8-39 > SZAS-79. Next base: position 846 of record JBBQCV010000029.1, read on the forward strand.
GCAGATTGACGATATTGCCGACATAGAAAAGGCGATTGATCAGATCCGCAGAAAAGCGCCCATCGATGAACGCTCTCGAAATCTTCTCGCACTGGGCACCAGTGTAGGAGGCATGCGCCCGAAGACGTTGATCGAAAAGGATGGATATCTCTGGATTGCAAAATTCAACGCTCGTGATGAGGACTTCGACGCGGTAGCGATGGAATGGGCCGGAATGTCGCTGGCAGGCAAATGCGGAATCGACGTCCCCCCGATTTTCAAGCATCAGTTTCAGGACCAACGAGTCGCCCTACTCGTTCGAAGATTCGATCGGGAACCTCTGGGAGAAAAGCAATTCGCGCGAATTCCCTTCATCAGCGCGCGCGCGCTCCTTCGTGGGTATGCGCGCGAGAGCGAAGGGAGGACGCCCACCGAATACAGCTATGTTCAGCTCGCGGACGTTCGCCGGCTGATCGGCCAGGAATCCGCGCAGAACGCCGATTTAAGGGAACTGTTCAGGCGAATGGTTTTCAATATTCTCATCGACAACACCGACGATCATGAGAGAAATCATGGCTTCCTCTATCAGGAGGGATGGCGCCTTGCGCCTGCATTCGATGTGTCCTCGCAATCCACAGGGCTAGGCTACCAAGCGATGATCGTCGGCGCCGACAATACCCATGCCACCCTGGCAAACGCTCTCAGCGAATGTGGCCGATTTGGGTTGACTAAAGAAGACGCGGTGGCATCCATAGCCGAATTGATTTCGGGTACGCAGAACCTCGAATCCGAATATATCGAAGCAGGCGTAAGCCCTGACCGGATTTCAAATGCGATGCGAACACGGGACCGCATCATCGGGGCGTTTAACCCCGATGCAACGAGTGCTGGTAAAAATCCGGCAAAGAAGAGGAAGCCGCGCGCACGCTAGGTTGAGCTTTTCGCCCTTCGGATTCGCTTGAGAATACGAAGCTACAACGCACGACGAGGTCGCAAGCCACCGTCGCGCCCCGACGTCACGCCTTCAGGCTGGCGCAAACGCGCTGCAAAAGTACCTTCACTTCCTTGGCAAGCGCCTGCACCCCGGGTTTGTCGACCAGCTTCAGCACGGCCTCGGGATCCATGAATGAAACCGTGATGGTCTTATCGGCTTCTTCGCGCACGATCACGTTGCATGGGAGCAACAACCCGATGTCCGGATCGGCCTCGATGGCGCGGTGCGCGAGCGGTGGGTTGCATGCGCCAAGGATGCGATACGGCCGATGCTCGATATTGAGCTTGGCTTTCATCGTTGCCTTGATGTCGATATCGGTGAGGACGCCAAAACCTTCTGCCTTCAAGGCGTCGGTTACTTTCGCGACGGCGGCATCGAACGGCAACTTTACCTGCGTGCTGAATCCGTACATAGATTCTCCTGGTCGTGTGTCAGTTTGGAGCGCTGCCCGGCGGGCGCTTTCGTCTGCCTGCGGGCATGCGCTTACTTGCCCTTCAGCTTGACGACCCAGACCGAGAGGCCGACGACGATCGAGACGAGCAATGCGATCAGGATCAGCATCCATGTCCCGCCATAGCCACCCATCCAGCCCATGCCATAGCCGCCCATCATGCCGGGGCCGTAACCCGCTTGCCCCTGGCCGTACATCATTCCGGGGCCATAGCCCGCTTGCCCCTGGCCGGACATCATGCCCGGACCGTAGCCGGCTGGTGGACCCTGCGGGCGCGATTGCCCTTGCGCCTGGTCGTACATCATGCCGGGACCCGAAGCGTTTCCGGGCGCCGGCGCGGCAGTGGGCGCGGTTGTGGGCGCCGTGTCGGTTTTGGGTGCGGTTTGGGCGACCGCGAAGGGTGCTGTCAATGCCATTGCCAATGCGGCGATGCCCGCAACCATTCTCAGCTTCCTCATGTGTTTCTCCTGGGCTTTGTGCCGATGCAGCTGCCTGGTCGTGACAACTCTGCGGCGCAATACAGGAAAGCGCCGGAATCCGCGTTGAACTCAATCTACCCCGGCCGATGGGCAGGGTCGGTCTGGCACCGTACATAGCCCTGTCCGACCGGGACTGCGAACCAGCGCCTACGCCCGGCGCGCAGTGCGAATATGATCGGTCAACCAAGCTTCTACCTGCCCCCGCCTTCCCGCCTCCCCTCCTCCAGGAGCCCCGCATGCTCACCTCCCGCCAAAAATCCCAATACACCGAAGACGGGGCCATCGTGGTCGAGGGCGTGCTCGACCTGCCGACGCGGCTTGTGATGAAGACCGTCCTCGCCGAGCTGGTGGAAGGCTCGCGCAAGGTGTCCGCGCACGACGACGTGTACGACCTCGAGCCGGGCCACACGGCCGAGGCGCCGCGCGTGCGCCGCATCAAGGCGCCGCACCTCGTGCACCCGGTGTTCAAGGACTTCATGACGTCCACCCGGCTCCTCGGCATCGTCCGCGACCTGCTCGGCCCGGCGATCCGGCTGCATGGCTCCAAGCTCAACCTCAAGGCGCCGCATTTCGGCTCGCCGGTGGAGTGGCACCAGGACTGGGCTTTCTACCCGCACACCAACGACGACCTCCTCGCGGTCGCCGTGATGCTCGACGACACCACGCTCGAGAACGGCGCGATGTACATCATCCCCGGTTCGCACAAGGGGCCGACCTACAACCACCACGATCCCGAGGGTTACTTCTGCGGCGCGATGGATGTCGAGGTTGCCGGCATCGACCTGTCGAAGAAAGTTGCCTGCGAAGGCCCGGCGGGCTCGTGCTCGTTCCACCACGTGCGCATGGTGCACGGCTCGGCGCAGAACACGTCGAGCAAATCGCGCGGGCTGCTGTTGTACGAGATGGGTGCGGCCGACGCGTACCCGCTCATGACGGTGGGCAGGTTCGGCTGGGACGCGTTGCACGAGAACCTCATCTGCGGCGAGGACACCATCGAGCCGCGCCTGCGCCCCGCGCCAATCCGCATGCCGTATCCGCCGGCGCGCGCGCAGGGCTCGATCTACGAGAGCCAGACCCGCGTGGGCAAGCGTTTCTTCGATTTCCAGGAACCGGCAAAGGTCTGACGCCGGGGCCGGCCATGGCGCAGAAACTCCTCGTCTACCAATCGCTGTGGGCGATGGAGCGCCGCAGCCCCGACGGTAGGGAGTGGCCGCTGGAACAAAAGCTCGCGATGATCCGCGACGCGGGCTTCGACGGCGCGGGTGTGCGCTTCGCCGACTACACCTATGCCAGGACGGTGACCGACTTCCTGCGCGCGCAGGGCATGACGTGGCAGGCGCAGTGCTACCCGCGGACGGTGGACGACCTCAAGCCCATCATCGAGCACGTAAAGGAACTTGGCGCAGACCACATCAACCTGCAGGCCGACGTGCGCCCCTACACGGTGGCCGAATGCGTGCCGTACATCGAGGGGTGGCTGCGCCTCGCCGCCGACGCGGGCCTCACGCTGCACATCGAGACGCACCGCAACCGCATGACGACCGAACTCTTCTTCACGCTGCACCTGCTCGATCGCTTTCCGGGCCTGCGCCTCACCGGGGATCTTTCCCATTACGTGGTGGGGCGCGAGTTCTGGTACCCGGTCAGCGCGGAAGACAACGCGCTCATGCACCGCATCGTCGACCAGTGCTGGGCCTTCCACGGCCGCGTCGCCAGCCGCGAGCAGATCCAGCTCCAGCTCGCCTTTGCGCAGCACCAGGGCTGGGTCGAAGTGTTCATGGGCTGGTGGGAGCGCGGTTTTCGTGGCTGGCGCACGCGCGCGGGTTCTGATGCCACGCTGACTTTCCTGTGCGAGCTCGGTCCGCCGGAGTACGCGATGACCGGCGCCGATGGCTACGAGCTTTCGGACCGGTGGGAGGAAGCGCGCTGGCTCAAGGATCGGGTGCGCGCGCTGTGGGCGCGGATCGAGGCGGAAGGCCCGATCGCCCCGCGCGAAGCGACGCGAGGCAAAAGCGCCGCGAAATAGGTTGGCAGTATTTCGCCCTGTGACCCAATGGTAGCGCGGGGCTTACCAAAAAATTGGCAGTATTCGACGGCCTGGAAATACGATCTCCAAAAAGCAAAAGCCCGCGTCCTTGCGGGCGCGGGCTTGTCCTTTCGGAAGGCGGCTTGCGCTGCCTTAGTTGCGGTCCCTCCTCGGGGCCGGGGCCACGTAGGGGGCCGGTGCCGGCGGCGGCGCGGGCTGGGCCCGGGGCGGCGGCGGCGGCGGTGCCGGACGGGCAGGCGGCGGTGCGATCACTCTCGGCGCGGGTGGCGCGGGTGGCGCGACGTACTGCGCAACCGGGCCGCACAATGCGGCGGGCGGGGGCGGGCCGAAGGCGCTGTGCCAACACTCGCCGTACGCATTGCGCCACACCTGGGTTTTGGTGGATTCAGTCCACGATTCACGCTGGTCGGGCGGGCCAAAATTTTGCGCCTGCGCGGCTCCGGCGGCAAAGCCCAGCACCAAGGCGCAAGGCACGACCATGCCAAAAGAGGTCTTCATGTTTTCCCTCGTCAACAAAGTTACGCTTGCTCCGCCTTGGTTCTCGTTCCCTCGACTGTCGGCAAAAGCGGAAAGATACTGACCGTCGCTGGAACCCACTATGCCCGGCCCATCCGTGCGTATCTGTACGGACGCGCACATAGCGCCCGCTTTTTGGGAACGACAGGGGAAATCATGCGAGCGAGGCGCCGTCAGTCGGTCCTGAGGTTGGCGGCCTTGACGATGGCGGCCATCTTGTCGATCTCGGCGCGCACGAAGGCATCGAACTCCTCCGGCGTGGAAGATCGCGGCACGGCACCGCGGCTCGAGAGCTGTGCCCTCACTTCGGGCAGCGCGAGCGCCTTGGCGACATCGCCCGAAATCTGCCGAACGATGGCCTTGGGCGTGGCGGAAGGGGCGAACAGGCCGTACCAGGTGTCGAATTCGTAGCCCGCGACGCCCGCTTCGGCGACGGTGGGCACGTCGGGCAGCGCCGGTGAACGCGCCGCAGTGCTCACGCCGAGGGCCAGCAGCTTGCGGTCCTTGACCAGCGGCACCGCCAGGCCGATGGGGGCGAAAACGAAATCGATGCGGCCGCCGAGCAGGTCGGTGAGCGACTCGGGCCCGCCCTTGTACGCCACGTGCAGCACGCTGATCCCGGCAACGATGCGGAACTGCTCCGCGGTGAAATGCATTCCGCTGCCGTTGCCGGCCGAGCCGAAGGTCACCTGCCCGGGCTTGGCTTTGGCCAGCGCGACCAGCTCCCTGACCGATTTGGGCCCTGCGGGCGCCACCACCAGCACGTTCGGGACGCCAGCGACCTGCGACACCGCGGCGAAATCGCGTAGTGGATTGTAGGCAAGCTTGGAGTGCATGGCCGGGGCGATGGCGTGCGACATCGAGCCCATCAGCAGCGTGTAGCCGTCCCCGGGCGCCTGCGCGGCGATGCCGGTGGCGAGGACGCCGCCCGCCCCGGGCCGGTTCTCGACCACCACCTGCTGGCCCCAAGCGTCCCCCAGCCGCTGGCCGACCACCCGCGCGAGGTAATCGGTTTCGCTGCCGGCGGTGAATGGGACGAGCAGGCGCACCGGCTTGGCGGGGAAGCCCTGCGCGTGGGTGAGCGACGCGGCGAGCGCGAGCGCGAGCGCGAGCGCGACGACGCCGGTAACGGCAAGGGCGGGCAGGGCGGCGAGCGAAATCCTTGGTAGGGCCATGGCGGGTCTCCTTGGTGGCCGCTCGGGGACGCCCGGCGGCTCTGGTTGCGCGTGATTGTAATCATTCGTATGATTCGCGCCAATGGTCAGGATCGCAACTCCCCGTCCCTCCGCGCGCAGCACGCCGGCCCGCGTCGCCGCGACGGCCCGGCGGCGGCCGCTGCATGCGGCGCTGCACGCGCGCGAGCCGCTGCACGAGCAGGTGCGCGACCAGATCATCCGCGGCCTTGCCGAAGGCGAGTGGAAGCCCGGCGAGGGGCTACCCAACGAGGCGCGCCTGGCCGACCGCTTCGGCGTCAGCGTGTCCACCATCCGCGCGGCCATCGGCCATCTCGTGGCGGCCAAGGTGCTCGCGCGCAAGCAGGGCAAGGGCACCTTTGTTTCGCTGCACGGGGAGCGCCGCAGCATCCACCAGTTCTTCCACGTCGTGCGCAACGATGGCGTCAAGGAACTGCCCGTGAGCGAGCTGGTGTGGCTCAAGCGTGGCCGCGCCGACGATGCCACCGCCGACCTGCTGAAGCTGCCGCGCAAGGCAAGCGAATCGGAAGTATTCAGGATCCGCAATGTGCTCAGGGTCGGCGGCGTGCCGGTCGTGCTGTCCGATATCACGGTGCCGTCCGCGTTGCTGCCCGGGCTGACCGAAGCGGTCCTCCGCACCGGCGGGGCGACGCTCTATGCGGTCTACCAAACGCGCTTTGGCCTCAACATCGTGCGAACTGTCGAGCAATTGCGCGCCGGACCGGCCGATCCCGCCGCAGCCCGGGTGTTCGGCCTGCCCGCCGGTGGCGGCGTACTGCATATCGAGCGCACGGCCTACACCTTCAACGACGTGCCGGTGGAAGTGCGCCGCAGCCGCGTCGACACGCGCAACTACTTCTACCTCCACGACCAGGCAGGCTCCCATGGGTAACGCCCTCAAGCAGGAAACCGTTTCTCCCGCGCTGAAGGTGCGCAGGCTGTCGCCCGCATGCGGCGCGGAAGTCACGGGCATCAGCCTCACCGAGCCGCTCGACCCCGCGCAGGTGGCGGCCCTGCATTGCGCGCTGGGCGAGAACGGCATCCTGCTGTTTCGCAACGTCGACCTCACCCCCGAGCAGCACGTCGCCTTCAGCCGCCAGTTCGGCGAGCTCGAGGCGCACGTGATCGGCGATTTCGCGCTGCCCGGCCGGCCGGAGATCTTCGTCGTCTCCAACGTGAAGGAGGAGGGCAAGCTCAAGGGCGCGGTGTACGCAGGCCAGTACTGGCACACGGACCTGTCGTACATGAACCGGCCGTCGATGGGGTCGCTGCTCTTGTGCCGCGAGATGCCCGAGATCGGCGGCGATACCATGTTCGCCAACATGTACCTCGCCTGGGACACGCTGTCGGAAACGATGCGCGGCTTTCTCGAGGGACTGAGCGCGGTGCACGACTACAGCCATGCCTACGACACGTATTTCGCCCATCTCAAGGAGCGGCCCCCGCTCACGCCAGAGGCGCGCGCCAAGACGCCGCCGGTCGAGCACCCGATGGTGCGCGTGCACCCGACCACCGGGCGCAAGGCGCTGTACGTGAATCCCGGCTTCACCAAGGGCATCGTCGGCATGCCCAAGGAAGAGTCGCAGCCGCTCCTCGATTTCCTGTTCCGCCATTCGACCCGGCAGGAATTCATCTACCGCCACAAGTGGCAGGTGGGCGACATGATCTTCTGGGACAACCGCTGCGTGATGCACTACGCGCTGGCCGATTACGATTTCTCCGTGCGCCGCCACATGCATCGCACCACCATCGCGGGCGTGCCGACGCGCTGAGCGGGCGCCGTGCCTTAGCGCCGGTGCCGCAGCAGGAACAAGCCGACGTTCCAGGCGATCGCCACGGCGAGCCCGAGCAGCAGGCCCGCCGTCGAGCCCAGCCTCGCCGAGGCGAGGTGGAGCACGCCGAGCGCGGTGCCGAATCCGATCAGCCCCTTGAGCGAGTTCACCAACAGCGCGGCGGTGAACGGTCCGCCGCAGCGCGGCTGCAGGATCAGCACCAGCGAGGTGAATACCACCGGGTAGGTTGCGAGCGTGCCCGTCGCCGCCGGCCCCACGGCGTTGCCGGCGATAGTGGTGGCCACCACCACGCCGGCCACCAGCGCCGAGCGCAGCGCGAGGTCGAAGCGCACGCGCGGCATGGGCGGCGCCTTGATCTCGACCACATAGCGCCGCAAAGAGCGGATCGCCAGCGCAAAGCAGGCGGCGAACACCAGGCAGCCCTCGACGAAACTCCATTCGCGCAATTGCAGCAGCGAGGCGACGAGGAACCACGCCGCGGTAGCGCACAGCCACGACACGAACGTGGCATGGCGCTGCGCCACCACCGCATGCACCGCGACGAACGCCACGGTGGCCACCACCGCGATCACGCCCATGCGCGCCGAATCGGAGATGAACTGCGGCCCGTGGTCGATGGCGAGGAACACGTAGATCGGGCCGGTCGACACCGGCAGCGTCGCGATCATCGAGCCGAGGAAAGGCCCGAGGCGCTCGGTTGCGCGCGAGGCCGACACCACGATCACGATCGCGCAGGCGATCTTCAGCAGGATGAAGCCGTCGATCAGGCAATGCCCCTTGCTGCGTGTTGCCCGGCTGATGCCATGCGTTGCGCCCTGTATTGCGGAACGCGAAGACTATCGCAAGGCGCGGCGGCGGGTCAGGTCCGGCTGGAAGAAGCTGTGGGCATGCCCGACTGGGCAGGCGGCGGCGCTGACGCTGCAGCTATCGGCGTTACGGCCGCAGCCGCCGGTGGCTTCGGGTTGCCCAGCACGAGCACATTGCCCGCCACCGAGACCAGCATGCCGGCCACCATGATCGGGTGCCACGCAAGGTTCTCGAACAAGGTGGAGATCAGCAACGCCACCACCGGCACCATCACCCCCACATAAGAGGCGCGCGCCGGGCCGATGCGCCCGATCAGCGTGAGCCACGCAGCGAACGCGGCGATCGTGCCGACGAAAGCGAGGTACAGCAGAGAGATCAGGTACGGGGCCGAGGCATCGATCGCCAGGCGCCTTCCCAGCGCAAGCGCGATCAGCAGCGCGAACAATCCCCCGTAGCCCATGCTCCACGCCATGGTCGGCCAGCCGAACAGGCCGCGCTTGTGGTTGCGGTGGGCGAGCAGCCCGCCGATGACCGACGTTCCCACTGCGCAGGCGGTCAGCGCGGCACCCTGGGCGGCCCCCCTGCTTTGCGACAGCCGCGCGAACTCCGGCCAGAACACCAGCACGATCCCGGCGACGCCGAACAGCGAGCCTGCGGCCATGCGCGCGGTCAGCGGCTGGCCGAAAAATGCGCGCATGCCGAACATCGCGAGCAGGGGCGCAGCGGAGAACCCGACCGCCACGAGGCCGGAGGCGAAATATTCCTCGGCGTAGTACACGCAGATGTAGCCGGCGCTGTACATCGCCAGCCCGAGCAAGGCAAGCGCGCAATGGTCGCTGGTCCGGAAGCGCAGCGACAGCCCGCGGGCGCGGCACCAAAGCGTGATCAGCACGGCGGCCAGCAGGAAGCGCCACGCCACGCTGACTTCGGCGGGGACGGATCCGAGCTGGAAGGTGATCGCAAACCAGGTCGTGCTCCAGATCGCGACGCACCCGGCGAACAGCGTGAGGTTATTCAGGAACGGCCCTCCTCCAAGGGACGCATAGCCTACTCCATACGGCCAACCGGGGGCGGCCCCCAATGGGGGGCTATGCCGCTATTAGCAAGCCGATTGTCAGATTTGTAACAGGCGCCGGAATTTTCTATTCGGGCAAGCGCCACCACTTGTACGCGGCGAGGATGCGCGGGCACGCAGGAAAATCGGCGACCAGGCGAATCAGCGACCCAGGCGAATCAACGCCTTTGGCTTACCGCGCCTTGGCCAGGCGTTGTTCGATCAGGGCGCGTGTTTCGGCCACCGCCGCGGCGAACTGCGGCTCGGCCGGGCCTGCCTTGTCGAGCAGCGTAAGCGCCTCGCTGTTGCGCCCCTGGTCGGAGAGGGTCTGGGCGAGATTGTTGGCCACCACGATCGATTCGGGATGGGCCTGCGCGGCGCGACGCAGCACCGCCTCGGTGTCCTTGAGGTTGCCCTGGGCGTAGTACTGGTTGGCAAGCCCTACGCTCGCGCCAACGCTGCCGGGCCAGCGCTCGAGCGCGGCGGTGTAGGCCTTGGTGACGGCGGCCTTGTCGCCCACGCGCTCAAGGCCTGCAATCGCTCCCACGTAGGCGGTTTCGGTCGCGGTGACCGGGATGCGCCCCGGCGGCAGCGCCACCATGGCCCAGTAGTCGCTTTTTTTCCAAGTGTATTCGAAGATCGTGAACGGCAGCTTCTCGCGCTCGTCCTTGCCGGAGCGCAGGTAAAGCTCTCCCGCGGGGTAGTCGTACCCGACCACGACGGCGTAGTGCCACAGGTCGAGCCACGCGGCGCCCTTGTTCTGCAGGATCACCACCGGATTGCCGGCGGCGACTTCGCGCAGCACGTCGCCGTAACGCGGCGCAAGCTGGTAACCCACCAGCCCATACTGGCGCGGCGTGGCCAGCATCTCGGCCTGCAGGCTGCCTTTGCGCTCGGGGATGTAGACCTTGCTGACGAGCTCGTCGGGCGTGACCTTGACGCCAGCGTTGGCGAGGATCGTGGCCAGCGCGGCGGGACCGCACTGGTAGTCGTCCTGCGCGAAGAAGGGGACCTCGGTCTTTTCGAACTGGCGTGGCACGCCTTCGGGCCAGCCCTCGCGCAGCGCCATGGTCTGCGGGACCAGAGAGGCGCATCCGGCCAGGGCCAAAAGAAAAGCGCCCGCCAGGAGGCGGGCGCTGCGGTACAAGGCATCCGGCATCATCAACCCTGCTGAAGGGAAATCGGAGCCGGCGTGCCTGTGCTGCCTGGAAGCTTAACGGCGGAACGCGAAGTACCAGATCGCCCAGACGATCAGGATCACCAGCAGCAGCGTGCCGGCACCCGAGTCCGCGCCGACCGGCAGCGAATTGATCTTGCCGGCGAGCGAAGCGACTTCGGTGTCGGTCATGGACGCAACGCGCGCCTTGGCCGACTGCGGATCGACGCCGAGGGTCTGCAGCTGGCTGGCCGCGTCGGTGCGATTGAGGAAGTTGTTCACGGTGGTGCGGTCGGCCTGCGAAGCGGCCGAGGCGATCACGGCGTCGGAGCCGATCATGCCGGCTTGCGCCTGCATCGGCAGGATCGCCATGGCGGCGACAAGGAAGCTGCAGAGGATATTTTTGAGCGACGTTTTCATTTGGATCTCCTGTGGTGTTACGTAAAGGTCATGAGCCTGAAAAGCTGCCGGCTGCCCGGCACATGGAACGCTTGCCTCCCAACTGCACAGGCACGTCGCTCACACGGCGCGATCATTGCTCCGCGTGAGCGCCGCAATCTGTGCGTTGGCGCACAGATGATGGCCCGGCGCGAAGCGCGAGGCAACTGTTTCGCAAATTGTGTTTCGCAAACTGGAGGCACGCGAGCCCGGACGGGCAGCGCGCAAGCCGCGGGCTGGGTTGGCCGTGGCGGCGAAGGTTTGGTGTCTTTGCCGCGCTGTTACTGGCCGGCGCTGCCCGCAGAACGGGTGGCCGCGTTCGGCTCGACGAAACGCGCGGCCGCCATCTGCTCGCCGGAACGCGCGGCCGCCATCGGCTCGACGCGGGTGGGGATCGAGGCAACCGCGCTTTCGCCATCGTCGAACGACGCGAATACTTTCTTGAGCGGCTTGGTTTCGGGCAGCACGTACACGATGCCGTTGATGCCCTCGAAGGTGGGCGCGATAAAGGTGTCGAAAAACTTGATCGGCACGTTGATGCAGCCGTACGAGATGCGGTTGTCGGCCGGCGTGGGCGTCGCGAGCCGGTGCGGGCGGCGCTCCTTGGGGTTGTAATTGATGACGCGATGCATCGAGATGGCCGCGTCGTAGTCGACCCACAGCACATCCTTGTTGTGGGCGTTGCGGCCGATTGCGGAAACGAAGCGCCCGGCGGGTGTGGTGCGCACTTCGGGCGGCATGTCGGAGAGCTCGCGCTCGCCGATGCCGGGGACCGAATCGTCGCCCTTGGCAATGCCGAGCAGCACGGGCGCGGCGGCCATCGGCTCGCCGTCCGGGTGGAAAACAAATGCGGCGGCCGCCACTTTGTCGATGATGATGAACGGAAGGCCCTGGTTATCTTTCGCGCGCAGCACCCAGCTCGCCATCTGGCGCACCTGCGGTGTTACGGCGGGGATGGGAATCTCCTCGGATTCGGCGGATTTGGAGGACTTGGCGGCGTGGGCTGCCGAAGCAGCGTGCGCGGCCGGTTTCGTCGCCTTGGCAGCGGTAGCGAAACCCGGTGCGAGGAGGCCTATGGATACGAGCGCTGCGCACACTGCGCGCGCCCCGAATGGGACGAACCCGCCACTCGCGGGGCGGGTCAACCCCGCGCCGGAGTGGCAGGTTTCGTTGCGACCTCGGACAGTTCCCGTCATCAGGTTCTCGATTGCCATTACAACTTTCTCCACTGAACTTGCGACGGGGCCTGTCACTGCTTCTGGTCCTAGTTACGGTCGCGGCGCGCTGCGGCCGGGGCCACGTACGGGGCCGGCTGCACGAGGACGGGGACCACGGCACGAGGCGTCGCCTGCGCGACCTGGATCGGCATCAGCTTGACGAAGCCGTCGCCGCCCTTCATGCCGCCCTGGTAGTCCGCGCCGTTGGCAACCGACTTGCCGCTGCCGCCGTCGCCGTAGCCGGCGCCACCGCCGCCACCGCCATCACGCATGCCGCCGCGGCCGGGTTGGCCCGTGGGGATGCCCGCGACGATCATCGGTCCGCCATCCTGCGCGGGACGCTCGGCGCGATTGTTTTTCGGATCGGGCAGGATTCCGCCGTCCCCGCCATTGCCCAGGCCGGCAACACCCTGCGCGCCCTGGCCGTCGGCGATCACGCCGTCGGCACGCGGGGCAGGGGCATTGCGCGAGGACGCCACCATGTAGCTGTTGTCGACACGGCGGGCCCATGTGTCGGCGCCACGATAGCCGGCAACGACCTCGTTGCTGTAGGCCATCGTCATCGCCGTCGGCGCGCCTTCTTCGCCATTGCCGCCCACGACGAACCCCGGGGCGCCACCACGGCCGCCCGTGCCCATGGTCAGCTTGTAGACGCCGGGCTTAAGGTACTGGGTGGTCTTGTAGGGCACCGCGCCGGCCCCGCCGCCGCCGGAGGCGAGCATACCGCCGCCACCGCCACCGCCGCCGCCGCCACTCAGGGTGATTTCATACGTGCCCTCGGTGAGCACCGGGCCGGGGTACTGCGAGAGTTGCGGGAAACCCGCGACCGAAGCCGCGCCGTCCTTGGGCATCACGGTGAGGAAGCACTGCCGGTTGAGGGCGCCGTCGGGCGCGCCGGCGGCGGTGAAGATTTGCTTCGCGTTGTCGAAGAAGGACGCGCACTGCGGCGTGTCCTGGGCAAATGCCGGCGCCGACGCGGTCGCCAGCATCAGCAGTGCCAAGCGGATTTCTGATTTCATGGTGCCTCCAAGTGAAAATCGAAGTTCGAAAGGGACTTTCGGTTCGAGGCCGGTTATTCGGGTATGGCCTCGACGACAGTGCCAATGTATCGATTCACGCTTGGGCGTTGTATGGGAGTCTTTCTGATGTTTGCGTCCGCCACGGAGAAAGAGCCGGGTAGGACATTTCCTATACGAATGTAGGCGCGCGACGCCTCGCGCATCGCGCCTTCCCTAGCAAAGCGAGGGCGCGCGGCGTAAGCCCCGCGCCCTTTGCCGCCAAGGCGCTAACGCAGTGCGCGCGCGCGCTCGGCGGCGTCCCTTACGTCGTAGCTGGAGAACTGCGAGCGTACCGAGCGCGTTTCGGGCAGCACGTAGACGAAGCCTCCCGGCCCTCCGAACGCCGGGCGCACGACATCCTCGAAAAAGCGGATGGGCACGTTGATGCAGCCGAACGAGATGCGTTTGTCCGCCGTCGTGGGCGTGGTAAGGCGGTGCGGGCGCCGCTCGCGCGGGTTGGTGTTGATCACGCGGTGCATGGAGATCGCGGCATCGTAGTCGACCCACAGGATGTCCTTGCCGGCGTAGTTGTGGCCCAGCCCTGACAGGAAGCGCCCGGCCGGGGTGGTGCGGTCCTTGAGCGGGATCGAGCCGAGTTCGCGGTCGCCGACGCCCGGCGCCGAATCGTCGCCAAGGGCGATGCCGAGCAGGGCCGGCGCCACGCCGCGCAGGCGGCCCTGCGCATCGAACGCGAATACCTTGGCGGCCACCTTGTCGACAATGAGGAACGGCAGGGTCTTGCTGTCGTCGGAATCGACCACCCAGTCGGCCACATGGCGCGCGTCACGCGACGGTTCCACCTTGCCGAAATCGGCATGCCTGACGGGGCGCGGGACGGGGATAGCCGCCGGCGTAGCGTCGCCTTGGATGGCGGGGATCGCCTTGTCCGAATCGGCGGCGGGCGCAGGATCGGCGCCCCATGCCTGCGGTGCGTTGACGGAAATGGCGCCGAGCAGCGCAATGAAGCGTGCTCCGTGCATCAAGCTATTCTTTGGCATATTGTTGTTTGGCTTGGAAATGCAAACTGCCCCGCGGTCCCTGTTTGGACAGGCGCGGGGCAGGAAAAGTCAACGGGGCCAAGAGGCTCCCGTCTTGGTCGGTGCTTAGTTCCGGTCTCTTTTCACGGCGCGGGGCGCGACATACGCCGGGGCCGGCGCCACGTACGGGGCGGCCACGGGTGCGGCTGCCACGGGAGCACGGGGCGTCGCTTGGGCGATCTGGATCGGGGTCAGCTTGACGAACCCGTGCCCACCGGTGTTGCCGAGGTCCTTGTTCATCATGGTGTCGCCCGATTTGCCTGCGCCGCCGTCGCCGTAACCGGCTCCGCCGCCGCCACCACCGTCACGCAGTCCGGCCGCGCCACCCGATGACGAGCTCAGCCCGGCCACGACCAGCGGTGCACCGGCCTGTGCTGCGATCTCGCCATTGCCGTTGCGGTCGGGCTTGGTTCCGCCTTGGCCGCCCTGACTGCCCGCCATTACGGTCGAGTTGCTGCCGTCGCTGCGGAGCCCGCGGCTGCTCGCCACGCTGGTGTCGGCGCCGCGGAACCCGGCGATCGTTTCGTTGGTGTACGCCTTGGTCACGCTGGTCGGGTGTCCGTCACCGCCACGCCCGCCGTTCGTGCCGCCCATGCCGGCCGTGCCGATCGTGAGCTTGTAGATGCCGGGGGTCAGGTATTGCGTGGTCTTGGAAGGAATCGCGCCGTCGCCGCCCTCGCCGGACTTGAGGAAGCCGCCACCGCCGCCACCGCCGCCACCGCCGCTCAGGACGATTTCATACGTGCCTTCCTGAAGCTGGGGATTCGGATATTGCGCGAGTTGCGGGAAGCCGGCGAGCGACGACGGGCCATCTTTCGGCATCACGGTCAGGAAGCACTGGCGGTTGGCTGCACCGGCCGGCGCATTGGCTGCGCTAAAGAAGTTCTGGTTTGAGTTGAAGAGAGTGGCGCACTGGGGGGTCGAGTCCTGGGCGAACGCGGTCGCCGAAGTCGAAGCCAGGGCCAGCAAGGCCAAGCGGATTGCGAGTTTCATGAGTATCTCCAGAGTTGATTTCTTCGAGACGGATCTACGTCGCGAAATCGCACGCTCAGAGGGATGTCCTGCGTGTTGAATGAAGATTACGGGGTGCGCACGCCGGCGTCTGTTCGGCACCGAACTAATCCTGATTATTCGTGCCGGCCGCGCGATTTGTGGATTACCGCGCACGCGCCGCCTTGTGAAATATCCGGCAAGCACGCACTTGCCGGATCGGGCAATCAGCGCAGGAAGCGCCCGAGCAGCAAACCTGCGACGACGGCGATCGCCACCGCCTTGAGCGGGTTGCCATTCACGTACCCGCGCGTATCGGCGAGCAGGCGATCCTGCGTAGCGCGCATTCCGTCACGCTTTTCCACCACCCAGTCGGCGGCAGGTTCGGCCAGGCCGGCGGCCTTGTCGACGGCCTGGTGCGCGGAGTCAGCCACACGCTCGATGATCGGCCGGGTGCGGTCGAGCGCCTGGTCGGCGGCAGTCGCCGCCTGGTCGACGGCAGTCGCCGCCTGGTCGACGACGCCATGGGCGCGGCCGGCAGCGTTGCCGATGGTGCTGGCGGCGCTGGTCGTGGACAGGTCGGTGGAAGCGGAACCGTTGTTCGGGGAATTGGGTTTCATGGTGTATCTCCTGGGTATGTGGTCAATCGTGGTTGGGGAAAAATGCAGCCGGTCTTGCGTGGGCGCCTTGCGCGAGCAGTCGGCCCCGCGTCAGGCGTTTGGTTCCGGGGTCGGATCAGCGATTGCTGTCCATCGCCAGGGGGGCGCTGCGGATCTCCTCCGCCTTGCCGATGGCGGTGCTGCGCTCGCCGCGCGCGGCACGCAAACAGCGGCGCCGCTCGGGGCCCGGCAATGTCTTGCAGCGTGCGGTGGTCCTCGCGTAGGCCGCGTTCGCGTCGACCAGCGCTTCGTCGTAGGTGCGGTTCAGGGCGGCGTGCGCGCCCACGCGCTCGAGCTCGAGGCACGCGGCGCGCGCTGCGGGAGCGAGCTTGCGGCACTTCTTCGCGTTCTCCGTATACCGCGCGCGGGTGGCCGCGGCTTCCTTGTCGTACACCGCGGCCGCGCCCGTCGCCGGGCCCGCGAGAAGCATCGCAGCCGGCAGGCACAGCCACAGCAGGGATCGGCATCGCATGACAGGTACGCTCGACGTAACGGGGAAGTCTGCCCCCGCGAGGCAGCGCAGGTCTGTGCGCTACCGTACCGGCCCGCGATGGCTCGCGAGGCGGCGCCGGCGTAGCGCGCCAAAAAAAACGGGCCCTGCGGCCCGTGAATCCCGAGTGGGTTGGCTACTTGCCGGTCCTGGCCTTCGCATTGGCGACACAGCGGGTCTTGGCATCGCCCGACAGCGTGTCGCAGCGTTCCTTGGCGGCGTCGTAGTTGGCGTCGCGCTTGTCTTCCCTGGCATCCTTGCGGGCTTCCGTGATCTTCTCGCCGGCGTTGGTGACCGCCTTGCTCGATTTCATGTCGGCCTTGGCGTTGGCCTTGGCCGAAACGCGTGCGGCCTTGGCGTCCTTTTCGCAGACGTCATGCGCGTTGCCCTTGAGGGCGTCGCACTTTTCCTTGGCCACTTTGTAGTCCGCATCGGCCTTGGCCACGCGCGCCTTGTACATCGACTTCGGCGTGCCCTTGTCGCGCGCCTCGAGGTCGGCCTTGGCCGATTTCTCGTTGCCCTTGGCTTCGGCCATGCAGATGTCCTTGGCGTTGCCCTTCATGGGCTTGCAGGCGTCCTTGGCGACCTTGTAGTCCTGCTTGATGCGATCTTTCTCGGACTTCACCTGGGCTTGGTCCATGGCGGCGAAAGCGCTGCCGGCGAAGGCCAGCGCGAGCGCGCCGGCCAGCGCCGCTGCCTTGATATTCGGAATCAGATTCATGGTGCTCTCCTGGGAGTGGTATGCGTTTGGTCGGGACGCTGACCGATGGGGTGCAGCCTACCTTTAGATTTCCTGACTGTATGTTCGCTCGGGCACACGATCGGTAAAAAACGAAGGCCCGCGGCCACCATGGCCGCGGGCCCTCGCTGCCGAACCGTGGTTTACTTCGAGCTGGGCACGACGACGATGGTGTCGCCGGTCTTGCCGCGCTCGCCCTTCGCGCCGGTGTCACCCGTGGCGCCGGTCGAGCCGGTGTAGCCCGTCGAGCCGGTGGCTCCGGTGGCGCCGGTGGACCCGGTCGAGCCGGTGTAACCGGTCGAGCCCGTCGAGCCCGTCGAACCGGTGGAACCCGTCGAGCCGGTCGAGCCGGTCGAGCCGGTCGAGCCGGTCGAGCCGGTCGAACCCGTTGCGCCGGTCGCGCCCGTCGGGCCGGGGACCGGCACGTTGGTCACGACAGCGGCGGGGGTGACGACGGTCGGCCGGTCACACGCGCTCAACGACAGGGCGACAACAACTGCGGAGAAAATGATGGAATACTTCATGGGGAATCCTTAAAGGTAGTGATGCGGGAAATTCGGGCTCCCAAAGCCGCCACGCAGTGATGACCTCGGGAAAGGTGCAGGCGGAAGATACGCAGACGCCGGGCGGTCCGTCCGTTCGGTGCCGCGCTAAGCAGTACCCAATTCACGGTTGTGTTCGCAAGCGTACTGAAAACGCCCCGCTCCCGGCCGCACAATGCGCCCTCACTCGACGCGCTCCTCGCGCTTGCGGCGGCCGGTCGTAGTCCACTCAGGGAGACAGCCAGATGATTCGCGCCCTCAGGGCGGTAGCCGCGTGCTGCCTCACCGTGCTAGCCGGGTGCGCCACGCTGCCCGACACGCGCTTCATTTCCGAGCGCTACGAGGTCCAGTCCGCGCGCATGAAGTCGGCGCGCGGACCGGTGTCGGACAAGCGCAGCGCCGCCATCATCGCCGAGCTCAAGCGCAAGTCCGGCGACCTCGACATCCTCGATCGCCAGCAGGCCCTCGAGCAGGCCATCGTCGGCTCGCCGCTGGTGCTGGGCAACCGGGTGACGCTGCTGCAGGACGGCCCAGCCACCTACCAGGCCATGTTCGCGGCCATAGCGGGCGCGAAGGATCACGTCAACGTCGAGTCCTACATCGTCGAGGACGGCGAAGTCGGGCAGAAATTCGCCGACCTGCTGCTCGAGCGCCAGGCACAGGGCGTGCAGGTCCACATGATCTACGACAGCGCGGGGGCCTTCGGCACCAAGAAGGAATATTTCGAGCGGCTGAAGGCGGGCGGGGTCCATTTGCTCGAGTTCAACCCGCTCAACCCGCTGCTGGCCAAGAAGGCGTGGAACCCTAACCACCGCGACCACCGCAAGCTGCTCATCGTCGACGGGCGCACGGCGTTCCTGGGCGGCATCAACATCAGCAGCGTGTATTCGTCGGGGTCCTCGCATTTCGGCGGCGATGTGGACACCAAGACCGGCTGGCGCGACACCGACGTGCAGATCGACGGTCCGGTGGTGGCCGAGTTCCAGAAAATGTTCATGCGCACCTGGGCCAAGCAACACGGCGCTTTGCTGGCGCCGCGCAACTTCTTCCCCGACCTGCAGCCGGCGGGCAAGGAGATCGTGCGCGCGATCGGCAGCAGTCCCGACGACGAGTACAGCCTCATCTACGTCACGCTCATCGCCGCGATCACCCACGCCGAGAAGCAGGTTTACATCACCAACGCCTACTTCGTGCCCGACCCGCAGCTCATCAAGGCGCTGCTCGATGCGGCGGCGCGCGGCGTGGACGTGCGCCTGATCCTTCCGAGCCAGTCGGACTCGTCCATCGTGTTCCACGCCGGGCGCTGGCATTACTCCGACCTGCTGCGCGGCGGGGTGAAGATCTACGAACGCAAGGGCGCGTTGTTGCACTCCAAGACCGCCATCATCGACGCTGTGTGGTCGTGCGTTGGGTCGAGCAACCTCGATTGGCGCAGCGCGCTGGACAACGACGAAATCAACGCGGTGATCCTCGGTCGCGAATTCGCCCAGCAGATGCTGGCGGCCTACAACGCCGACATCGCCGCTTCGCAGGCGATCGACCTGGAAACGTGGGAACAGCGCCCGCTCATCGACCGGTTCCGCGAGATGACCTCGCGCGTTTGGGGGCGGCTGCTCTAGCGGGTCGGCGCCGGCCGGCGCGCCGGCTGCCATGCCACCGCGTTGTCGGCGCAGAACGCCGCGAGGCTGGCGAGCACGCTGCGGACCACGGCGTTGGCGGCCTGCACCCCACCGTAGGGATCGTCGCTCAGGGCCGGTTGGACGGCCTCGAAGTCGCGGGTCGCGATTACGCGCCGTGTCCCCTCCTCCGAAAGCGCCGCGCGCAGCGCGAAGCGCACCTTGCTCGGCGACGCGCCGAACTCCTGCTGCAGCACCAGCACCTCGGTGTCCAGGCGCATGTCCCCACCGGAAGACCCCGGCGCCGACACCACCGCGTGGAATGCGCTCGTGGCCTCGATCGCCGCGACCATCTGCGGGCTGATCATGCGCGCCGGCGGGTCGACCCACTCGTTGTGCGCGAAGTACTCGAGCTTGTACGGCTGGCGCACGTAGATGATGCGGGGGCTGTCGAACCCGGCGGCGGCCTGCGGCGGGGTGACGATGAGCGTGTAAGCGGTCTTGCGCGGCGCGCGCGTGGCGGCGGGCGCCGCCTTGGCGCCATCCTGAACCTTGCCATCGAGCGTGAAGTAGGTCGGCGGCGTGGGGGAAACCTCCGGCTTCAACGCCGAACATCCGCCCGCAAGGAGCAGGGCCGCGCCCGCGGCGGCAGCCATTGCCCGCCCCATGCGCGACAGGCCAGAGGGAACTGGGGGAATCGGGATCATTTGTCTCGCCTTTCCGGGGAAGTTTCTCCCGGGCCTTCGGGCACGGGCTTGCGGCCGAACAGGAAGCCGCGGGGATTGCGCTCGGTTTCCTCGACGAATCGGCGCAGCGAAACAGTGAGGGTGTTCATCTCGACCAGCAGCCGCTGCAGCTCGGGCAGGGCGTCGGCGGTGAAGCGCCTGACGTCACCGCCGATCGAGTCGACCGCGCGGCCCGCGCTCGCGCTGGCCAGCGCCGCCTCCTCGCCCATCTTGCGCACCGCGTCGGCGCTCTTGCCGACCCGCTCGACGGTCGGGCCGAGCTGGTCAATGACCGGGCCGAGTCGATCGATTGTCGGGCCGAGCTTGTCGACGGTCGGCCCCAGCCGGCCGGTGAGGCGGGCGGTGTTGTCGAAGGTGCGCGCCGCGTTGATGATGCTTGCGTCGATGCTGTCCTTGCGCGCGGCGAGCGTCTTCGACAGCACGGCGAGGTTGGCCAGCGTGGTCCTGAACGCGGCCACGTTCTCGTCGCTGAGGATCTTGTTGACCGAGTCGGAGGTGGAGTCGAGCTTCGCCATCAGGGTGGTGAGCACGTTCTCCAGCCGCGCGGTCAGCGAGGGCTTGGTGCGGATCTCGGGATAGCCCCCGCCCTTGGCCTGCAAGGGCGGGGAGTTGGGGCTGCCGCCGCTCAGCTCGACGTAGGCGATGCCGGTGAGGCCCTGCGACTTGAGCACCGCCTCGGTGTCCTGCTTGAGCGGCGTGCCGCGCTCGATCGCGAACAACAACCTCACCTGCTCGGTGTTGGCGGGGTTGAGGCCGATTTCCTTGACCTTGCCCACGTCGACGCCGCGGTACTTCACCGGCGCGCCGAGGTTCAGGCCCGCCACCGACTCGTCGACCAGCGCCACGTAGAGGTCATATTTTTTCTGCAGGTTGCCGCCACTCGCGAACCACAAGACACCGGCAATGAGCAGCGCGCCCAGCCCGAGCACGAACGCCCCCACGATGGTGTAGTTCACCTTGGATTCCACGCAGCCTCCTTTTCACGCTCTTGGCCGGCGCCATCGCCCGCTTTCCGGGCGCGTTCCGATGCAGCACTGCCGCGCGCGCCGTCGAAATACTGGCGGATGGCGGGATGGTCCATGCGCGCGAGCTCCCGCATCGAGCCCACCCCCTGCACCCGGCCGTCGGCCAGCACCGCCACACGATCGGCGACCTGCCACAGGAGGTCGAGGTCGTGGGTGATCATCACCACAGTCAGGCCGAAAAGGTCGCGCAGGCGCAGGACCAGTTCGTCGACCCCGGCCGCGGCGACGGGGTCGAGGCCCGCGGTGGGTTCGTCGAGGAACAGCAGTTCCGGGTCCAAAACCATCGCGCGCGCGAGCGCCGCGCGCTTGAGCATGCCGCCGCTGAGTTCGGAAGGCAAAAGTGTCCCGGTTTCGGGCGCCAGGCCCGTGAGGGCGATCTTCATCGCGGCGATCTCGTCGATGGTCGCGTCGTCCAGGCTGGTGTGTTCGCGCAGCGGCAGGCCGACGTTCTCGCGCACATCGAGCGAGCCGAACAGGCCGCCTTCCTGGAACATCACGCCCATGCGCGGGCGCAGCGCCTCGGCTTCGCGCTCGTCGAGCCGGCCGACCTCCACCCCGAGGATGCGGATCGCGCCCGCGTCCGGCCGGTGCAGGAGGATCATTTCGCGCAGCAGGGTCGATTTGCCCGAGCCGCTGCCGCCCACCAGCGCGAACACCTCGCCGCGGCGCACGCTGAAGTCGACGTCCTCGTGCACGACGTGGTCGCCGAAACGTGTCGCCACATGGCTGATTTCGATCACCGCGTCATCCGCGCCCTGCGCCGCGCCCATCAGAGGTCCAGCATCGCGAACACGATCGAGAACAGGGCGTCGGCCACGATGACGAGGAAGATCGACTGGACCACGCTGCGCGTGGTCTGGCGGCCCACCGAATCGGCGCCGCCGCGGGTGCGAAATCCCTGGAAGCACCCGATCACCGCGATGATGGCGGCGAACACGGGCGCCTTGCCGATGCCGATCATGTACGACGTGGCGCTGACCGCATCGGTCAGGCGGTCGAAGAAATTCCCGAATCCCATGCCGAGCTGGGCGCGCGCCATGAGCATGCCGCCGTAGATGCCCATCACGTCGGCGAAGAAGCTGAGCAGCGGAAGGGCGATCACCAGCGCGATGATCTTGGGCAGCACCAGCACTTGCATGGGCGACATGCCGAGCGTGCGCATGGCGTCGATTTCCTCGGTCACGGTCATGGTGCCGATCTGGGCGGCGAAGGCCGAGCCGGAGCGGCCGGCCACGATGATCGCGGTCATGAGCGGCGCGAACTCGCGCAGCATCGACAGCCCGACCAGGTCGGCGACGAAGACGTCGGCGCCGTACGTGCGCAGCTGCGTGGCGGCCTGGTAGGCGATCACGATCCCCAAGAGGAACGACAGCAACCCGACGATGGGCAGGGCGTCGAAACCGGCCGTGCGGATGTTGTAAAGGATGGGCTTCCAGCGGATGCGGCGCGGATTGGCGATGCCCGCGGCCAGCGCGGCCGCCGCTTCGCCGATGAATGAGAGCAGCGCCAGCGAAGTGGTGCCGAACTCGACCGTGCTACGCCCGACGCGATACGCGAAACCGGGCTGCGGCGGCGCGGGCGGCATGGGCGGCGCGCGCTCGGCGGCGAGCTCGAGGAGCCTGACGTTGCGCTCGCTCCAGCCGCGCATCTGCACTCCGTGGCCTTCGTCGCGCAGGCGCGCGATCAGGCGGTGAAGGACCCGCGCGCCAATCGTGTCGAGGGCGGCAACGCCCGAGCCGTCGACCACCAGCTCGCCGCGCCGCGGCACATCGACCGCGCCCAGCGGCCGGTTGCCGAGGTCGCCGGTGCCGAGTGCCGTCCACGAGCCGCCCAGCACGAGTTCCCCCGGGGCCGGTTGGGCGAGCGAAGCGGGTGCAACCGGGGTCGGTTTCATAATTGGGGCCAAGTTAGGTCAAATAAATCCGCGGGTATGTACGTAAGCGTACAGAGTTGCGCGCCGCCTCTCACGCAGAATCGTCGCCATTCAAACCCGCACGCAGATGCCCTGGAGGCAACCATGTCAGTCGGAATGATCATTCTCATCATCCTCGTCCTCGCCCTCGTCGGCGCCCTGCCCACATGGCCCCACAGCCGCAGCTGGGGCTACGGCCCTACCGGCGGCCTCGGCCTCATCGTGGTGGTGCTGCTGATCCTGCTGCTCATGGGTCGCCTCTAACCTGCACCGCCGGAGCCGAAACCATGCCTGCCGCCAATACCGTCGCTTCCAGCCTGCTTTGCCTTGCAGCCCTCGGCCTGGTCGCGGGCTGCGAGACCACCACCTCGGGGGGCGCCGTGCACGCCGAGAGAAAGCAGCTCCTGCTGGTTTCGTCGGAGGAACTGAACAAGGTGGGTGCGCAAACCTACGCCAAGCTCAAGGGTGAAGCGGCCGCCAAAGGGACGCTGAACCAGGATCGCGCGCTCCTGCAGCGCGTCAGCGCTATCGCTGGGCGCCTCGAGCCGCAGACCCGCACGTTCCGCCAGGATGCACCGGGCTGGCCGTGGGAAGTCAACGTGATCTCGAGCCCGCAGGTGAATGCGTTCGTGCTGCCGGGCGGCAAGATCATGGTCTACTCCGGCCTGGTGAGCCAGCTTCGCCTGACCGACGACGAACTCGCTTTCGTTCTCGGGCATGAGATGGCGCACGCACTGCGCGAGCATTCGCGCGAGCAGATCTCGCAAGCACTGGCCGCGCAGACCGCCATCGGGATCGGTGCCGCGATCCTCGGCATGGGCCAGGGCACGGCCGACCTCGCCAATGTGGGGTACGACGCGCTCATCGCCTCGCGCTTCAGCCGCAACGACGAAAGCGAAGCCGACCGCATCGGCGCCGAACTGGCGGCACGCGCCGGGTTCGACCCGCGCGCGAGCGTGTCGGTGTGGCAGAAGATGGCCTCACATGGCGGGGGAAAACCGCCCGAATTCCTCAGCACCCACCCGGGCGATGCGAGCCGCACCCAGGCGTTGCAGTCCCTCTTGCCGACGGTGACCCCGCTGTACGAAGCCTCGCGCCGCCGCTAGCGCAGCGCAGACACTGCTGATCGATCAGCCGCACCGGACCGCGCACGCGGTCCGGGCGCGGTCCGGTGCATAGGGCGGCGGGTGACGCAGAGAATCACGCTGCGATGGCCGCATCCACCACGGCCTGCGCCTCTTCGAAAATGCGCGCGAGGTGCGCCTCACCCTGCGCACTTTCTGCATAAATCTTGTAGATGTTCTCCGTGCCCGAGGGACGCGCCGCAAACCAGCCCGTCGCTGTCACCACCTTGATGCCCCCGAGGGGCGCACCGTTGCCCGGCGCCGTGCTCAGGCGCGCGACGATCCTGTCGCCGGCCAGTTGGGCCGAGCCGATCTGCGCCGGCGTGATCTGCGCGAGCCGCGCTTTCTGCTCCGGCGTGGCGGGGGCGTCGATGCGATTGCCCGCCAGCGCGCCGAATTCGCCTTCGAGCGCGCGATAAGCCTCGCCCGGGTCGCGGCCGGTGCGGGCGGTGATTTCGGCCGCCAGCAGGCACGCGGTGATGCCGTCCTTTTCCGTGGTCCACACGCCGCCGTCACGGCGCAGGAAGGTTGCGCCGGCGCTTTCCTCGCCGCCGAACCCGAGCGCGCCGTCGGCAAGGCCGGCCACATACCATTTGAAGCCCACCGGCACTTCGTGCAGCCGCCGCCCCAGCCGCGCCGCGATGCGATCGATCATGCCGGTGCTGACCATGGTCTTGCCCACCGCCGCGCCCGACGCCCAGCCCGGCCGGTGGCGGAACAGGTAGTCGATCGCCACCGACAGGTAGTGGTTGGAAGGCAGCAGGCCCGCGGCCGGTGTGACGATGCCGTGGCGGTCGTGGTCGGTGTCGCAGCCGAAAGCCACGTCGAAACGATCCTTCTGCGCGATCAGCGGCTGCATTGCGAACGGCGAGGAGGGATCCATGCGGATGCGCCCGTCCCAGTCGAGGCTCATGAAGCGGAACGCCGGGTCGACCGCTTCGTTCGTCACCGCGAGGTCGATGCGATAGCGCTCGGCGATCCGGCGCCAGTAGTGCACCCCCGCCCCGCCCATCGGGTCGGCGCCCATGCGCACCCCGGCGGCGCGAATCGCATCGAAGTCGATCACGCTGCCGAGATCGGCAACGTAGGCACCGAGGAAATCGTGTTCCCTGGTGGTGGCCGCCTTGCGTGCCTTGGCGGCGGGCATGCGTTTGATGCCGGCGAGCGCGTTGGCGAGGAAAGCGTTGGCCAGCACCTCGATGCGCCGCGTTACCGCGGTGTCGGCCGGGCCGCCGTTGGGCGGGTTGTACTTGATCCCGCCGTCCTCGGGCGGGTTGTGCGACGGGGTGATCACCACGCCGTCGGCCAGCCCGCGCGTGCGGCCGCGGTTGTGGATCAGGATGGCGTGCGAGATCACCGGCGTCGGCGTGAAGCCGCCCCCCTCGGCCATGTAGACCTCGACGCCGTTGGCCGCGAAGACCTCGAGCGCGGTGCGCTGCGCGGGCTCCGAGAGCGCGTGGGTGTCCATCCCGAGGTAGAGCGGCCCGTCGGTCCCCTGCGCCGCGCGGTACTCGGCCACGGCCTGCGCGATGGCCAGGATGTGCTGCTCGTTGAACGCGCGGCGGTTCGCCGAGCCGCGATG
>JBBQCV010000030.1:0-26250 GCA_038319115.1 Burkholderiales bacterium
GCCGAAGATCAGGCCCACGCTGCCGGGGAACGCTTTCTGCAGTTCGGCCAGCCCCTCGTCGACCATGCGCGGAATGCTCGACACCGGCACCGAGACGTCGTGCTTCACGTTGGTGAATTGCGCTTCGGGAATGGTTTCGCCGATCGACCACAGCGAGTTGGCCTGCGCCGCGCTCTGCGCAAGGGCTACGTCGACAAGGATGCCGCGCTCGGTGCATTCCATGAGCGCCGCCTCGGCGCGCGCGACGAGGTCTTCCTGCCGGCCGCCATCGGTGAGCTCGGCCAGCACGTACCACGGGTGACGCTCGCGTAACGGGTCGTGGATCGAGGGCTTGCACTTGATCACGGCGTCGAGGCACACGCGCGAAATCAGCTCGAACGCCGTGAGCCGGTCGCCCATGAGGCCGCGCAGGCTGGCGAGCAGTTCCACCGCGCGCTGCGGATTCTCCACCGCGATCCACGCCGTGGCGCTCGCCGAGGGTTTGGGGAACAGCTTGAGCACCGCCGCGGTGATGATTCCCAGCGTGCCCTCGGCGCCGATGAACAGGTGCTTGAGGTCGTAACCGGTGTTGTCCTTGCGCAGCGCCCGGAGCCCGTTCCACACGCGGCCGTCGGGCAGCACCACTTCGAGGCCGAGCACGAGGTCGCGCGCGTTGCCATAGCGGAGCACGCCCACGCCGCCGGCGTTGGTCGAGAGGTTGCCGCCGATCTGGCAGCTTCCCTCGGCGGCGAGCGACAGCGGGAACAGGCGCCCGGCGTCGTCGGCCGCCGCCTGGATGTTCTGCAGCACGCAGCCGGCTTCCACCGTCATGGTGTCGTTGAGCGGGTCGAGGGTGCGGATGCGGTTCATGCGCCCCACCGAAACCACAAGTTCGCTCTGCCGCCCGGTGGGGATCGAGCCGCCCACGAGTCCGGTGTTGCCCGCCTGCGGCACGATGGCAATGCCCTCGGCGGCGCATAGCGCAACCACAGCCGAAACTTCGTCGGTCCCGCCGGGGCGCACCACTGCGGTGCCCTGTCCGGCATACACGTGCCGCCAGTCGGTGTAGTAGGGCGCGACGTCTTCTTTAGCGGTGAGCACGTGCGCGGCGCCCACGACAGAGGCGAGGCGGGCGATGAGGTCGGGCTGCGGGACGGAGGCCATGCCGGTATTATCGCGGTTCCCGTTTTTAATTTCACAACGGGACGCCTTGCCCACCGTCAAACGCACCCGAACCGGAGCACCGCCTTGGCCCAACCTTCCCGCGTCGATCCGGCCCTCGGCGCCCTCCCGTTTGCCGCGGGCGCGCGCGCCACCACCGCCGAAGAAGCGCTCCTGTCACGCCGCAGCGTGCGCGCCTTCCGTCCCGATCCTGTGGCGCGCGGCACCGTCGCCGAGATCCTTGCGCTGGCGAGCCGCGCGCCTTCGGGCACCAACATCCAGCCGTGGAAAGTGCGCGTGCTCGCGGGCGCCGCGCGCGACCGCCTGTCGAAGGCCATGCTGGAGGCGTATTCCGCCAAGGGCGAGGACGGCTTCAAGCCGCCGTACAACTACTACCCGATCAAGTGGCGCGACCCCTACCTCGCGCGCCGGCGCAAGGTCGGCTGGGACCTGTACGGGCTGCTGGGCCTCACGCGCGACAACAAGGACGGCATGGCGCGGCAGCACGCGCGCAACTTCATGTTCTTCGGCGCGCCGGTGGCGCTGATCTTCACCATGGACACCGACATGGAGCTGGGGAGCTGGCTCGACTACGGCATGTTCCTGCAGAACATCATGCTCGCCGCGCGCGCCAAGGGCCTCGACACCTGCCCGCAGGCGGCGATCGCGCACGCCCACCTCGTGGTGCGCAAGGAACTGGCGATCCCGGAGTCCGAGCAGATCGTGTGCGGCATGTCGCTCGGCTATGCGGAACCGAATGCGATCGAGAATTCGCTCGTCACCGTGCGTGAGCCGGTGGGGTCGTTCACCCAGTTTCTCGGCTTCGAATGACACGGCGGTTCCGCGCCGTGGCCTGGGCGAGCGGCATCGCGCGCGGCATTGCGCAGGGCATGGCGCGTCTCGTGGCATTGCTCGCGTTGCTGGCGCTGCCTGCATTGGCGCTCGCGCAGGCCAAGCCGGTGGTGATCGGCGCGGCGATTGCGCAGACCGGCTACCTCGCCGACCTCGCGGCGGCCACGCAGAAGGCGCTCGAACTGTGGCGCGACGACGTCAACGCCCGCGGCGGCCTGCTCGGCCGCCCGGTCGAGCTCAAACTGTATGACGACACAAGCGATGCGCTGCGCTCGACCGAGCTGTACGAAAAGCTGGTCACCGTGGACCACGCGGACCTCCTCATTGGCTCGTTCGGCTCGGCCGCCACCTCGATGGCGGCCGCGGTGGCCGAGCGCAACCGCCGCGTGATGGTCAACGCCACGGGCGCCTCGCCCGAGATCCACCGGCGCGTTTATCGCTACCTGTTCCAGGTCCCGCCGCCGGCCGATACGAATGCGGCCGGGGTGCTGCCGCTGGCGGCCAAGGCCGGGCTCACGCAGGTCGCGGTGATTGCGCGCGACGAGAGTTCGGCCAAGTCGCTGGTTGAGCAACTGCGGCGTGACGCGGCAAAGCTCGGCGCGGTCATCCGCCCGACGCAGTTGTACGTGGCTGACGCGCGGCTGGGATTCGCGCCGTTCGCCAAGCTGCTCGCCCCGACCGCCCCCGGCGTGGTGGTGAGCCCGGCCAATATTTACGACACCGCCGACCTCGTGCGCGGGTTCAAGGCGGCCGGCTACACGCCCAAACTGTTCATCACGCCGGGCGTGGCGCAACCCGGGTTCACCAAGCGGATCGGGCAGGATGCCGAGTACGCGGTCGGGATTTCGTCGTACGAGCCGCTCGCGGCCACGCCGGGCAACGCCGCATTCGCCAAGGCGTACCGGGCGCGCTTCAACGCCGCGCCGGATTTCTATGCCGCTTGCGGCTGGGCCTCGGGCAAGGTGATCGAGGCCGCGGTCGCGCGCGCGGGTTCGCTCGAGCAGGAAAAGCTGCGCGCGGCATTCGCCGCCGTCGAAGTGCCCACCGTGCTGGGCGGCTACAAGGTTGCGCCCGACGGCAGCCAGTTGGCCGCCACTGCGTTCCTCGTGCAGATCCTGCGCGGCCGGCGCGAAGTGATCTGGCCCGAGGCCTATCGCAGCGCCGCGCCGGTGATTCCGGCGCCCGAGTGGAACCGGCGCAAGCCCTTGTGAGCGCGGCCCGCCGAGCGTCTGCGCCGCGCAAAGGCAAGGACCAGCCCCTGTCGGAGGACATCCGCCTGCTCGGGCGCATGCTGGGCGACACGCTGCGCGAACAGGAAAGCGACGGCGCATTCGAGACGGTGGAGCGTATCCGGCGCACGGCGGTGGAGTTTCATCGCGGCGGAGATGCGCGCGCCGGCGCCTCGCTCACCGCCACGCTGCGCGGCCTCGACCCGGACTCGGTCATGACGGTGGTGCGCGCATTCACCCAGTTTTCGCAGCTCGCCAACATCGCCGAAGACCGCCACCACATCCGCCGCCGGCGCGCCCACCGCGTCGCCGGCTCGGAGCGCCAGAACGGCTCGATCGCGCTGGCCGCGCAACGCGCCGCCGCCGCGGGTGTGAGCGCCGCGCAGATGGGCGATTTCCTCGCCAGCGGCATCGTCATGCCGGTGCTGACCGCCCACCCGACCGAAGTGCAGCGCAAGAGCATCCTCGATGCGCACATCGAGATCGCCCGCCTGCTCGACGCGCGCGACCGCATGCACCAGACTCCCGAGGAGGCGCAACGCGACGAGGCCGCGCTGCGCCGCATGATCCTGATCCTGTGGCAGACGCGCATGCTGCGCGCCGCGCGCCTGACGGTGCAGGACGAGATCGACAACGCGCTGTCGTTCTACGCCTACACCTTCCTCGCCGCCGTGCCGCGCCTCATCGAGGAGATCGACGCCGAGCTGCACGCGCGCTACCGCACCCGCCTGCCGCCGCCGCAACTGCTGCGCATGGGAAGCTGGATCGGCGGCGACCGCGACGGCAATCCTTTCGTGACGTGCGAAACGCTCGCCTATGCGGTCGAGCACCAGTCGGCGATCGCGCTCAACCACTTTCTTGCCGAGGCCCACGAACTGGGGCGCGAACTCAGCCTTTCGCTGCAACGGGTCGACATCACGCCCGAGTTGAAGCGCCTGGCCGACGCTGCCGGCGATCCTTCCAGCCAGCGCCGCGACGAGCCCTACCGGCGCGCGCTCACCGGCATCTACGCGCGCCTCGCGGCGACCTCTGCCGCGCTCGGGCACGGCGATGTGCTGCGCCGGCCGCTGGCCGAAGCGCATGCGTACGCGTCGAGCGCGGAATTCGTGGCCGAGCTGGACATCCTGGTCGAGTCGCTGCGCACCAACGGCAGCGCGCGCATCGTCTATGGCCGCCTCATGCGCCTGCGGCACGCGGCGCAAGCCTTCGGGTTCCACCTCGCCTCGCTCGACCTGCGCCAGCACAGCGGCGTGCACGAGACCGTGGTGGGCGAGCTGGTCGCCTCGGCCGGCGCGGTGCCCGGCGGCAGCGGGGCTTATGCGCAGCT
Organism: Burkholderiales bacterium; assembly: GCA_038319115.1. GTDB lineage: Bacteria > Pseudomonadota > Gammaproteobacteria > Burkholderiales > SG8-39 > SZAS-79. The sequence continues at coordinate 4,549 of JBBQCV010000030.1, forward strand.
CGACGAAGAAGCAAAAATTGCGTTCCTGCTTGCCGAGCTCGGCACCGCGCGGCTGCTGCGCTCGCCGTATGTGGTTTATGGCGAGCTGGCCGCCAAGGAGCTGGCCATCTTTGACCAAGCCCGGGCGGTGCAGGCGCGCTTTGGCAAAGTGGCGCTGCCCACCTGCATCATCTCGAACACCAATTCGGTCAGTGATGTGCTCGAAGCGGCGGTGTTGTTGCGCGAGGCGGGCCTGCTGCGGCCGGCCGCGCCGGGCGCGACCGCGGAACTGGACGTAAACATTGCCCCGCTGTTCGAAACCATCGACGACCTGCGGCGCGCGGGCGCGATGATCGACCGCCTGCTCGGGGTGCCGGCCTACCGGGCGCTGGTCAGCGCGCGCGGCGACCTGCAGGAAGTCATGCTCGGGTACTCGGATAGCAACAAGGACGGCGGGTATGTCACTTCCAACTGGGAGCTGTACCGCGCCACGCTCGACCTCGTCGCGGTGTGCGAGAAGCACCGCGTCAAGCTGCGCCTGTTCCATGGGCGTGGCGGAACGGTGGGCCGCGGCGGCGGGCCGAGCTACGCCGCCATCCTCGCGCAGCCGCCGGGCAGCGTGAACGGGCAGATCCGCATCACCGAGCAGGGCGAGGTGATCTCGAGCAAGTACTCCGACCCGGAGATCGGCCTGCGCAACCTCGAGACGCTGGTGGCCGCGACACTCGAGGCGTCGCTGCTCGGTGCGGGCAAGGGCGGCGCGAAGTCCGATGCGGCGCGTGCCGCAGCCGGTAAGCCCGAATGGCACGCGGCGATGGAGGAGATCAGCGCCGCCTCGTTCTCGGCGTACCGCGCGCTGGTGTACGAGACGCCGGGGTTCGCCGAGTTCTTCCGCGACGTCACCCCGATCGGCGAAATCGCCGAGCTCAATATCGGCAGCCGCCCGGCGGCGCGCCGCGCCACCAACCGCGTCGAGGACCTGCGCGCGATTCCGTGGGTGTTCAGCTGGTCGCTGGCGCGCATCATGCTGCCGGGCTGGTACGGGTTCGGCAGCGCGGTGGAAGCGTTCGTCGCCCGCAGCCGCACCAAGAACCTGCGCCTGCTGCGCGAGATGCACGCCGGCTGGCCGTTTTTTCGCGTGATGCTCTCCAACATGGACATGCTGCTGGCCAAGACCGACCTCGGCATTGCCTCGCGTTACGCGCGCCTTGCGCGCGACCAGAAGCGCGCCAGGACGCTGCTCGGGCGCATCGAGGACGAGCAGGCGCTGTCGATCCGGCACTTGCTTGCGATCGAAGGCGCGCGTGAGCTGCTGGGAGACAACCCGACGCTGGCCCGCTCGATCCGCAACCGGCGCCCGTATATCGACCCGCTCAACCACTTGCAGGTCGAGCTGCTGCGCCGCCTGCGCTCGGGTGACGCCGACGACCGCGTCAAGCGCGCCCTGCTCATCACCATCAACGGCATCGCCGCCGGCCTGCGCAACAGTGGCTGAGCCGCTCGCGCCGGCGGCGGGATGGCGGACGCTGGTGCTGCCGGTGTCGGTCACGCTGGCGGTGCAGACGGTGGTGGCGCTGGCCGTCTACAGCGCGCCGGTGATGGCGCCGGTGGCCGGCCCGCGCGACCTCGGCGTGCCGGCCACATGGATCGGCTACTACATTGCCATCGTGTATCTCGGCAGCATGCTGGGCTCGGTGGCCTCAGGCGGCATGGTCGCGCGCTACGGGCCGCTGCGTGTGAGCCAGGCCGGGCTCGCCTCGTGCCTGCTCGGGCTGGCGCTGGTGGCGTCTACGCCGTCCTTGTGGGTGGTTGCGCTCGGCGCCTTCTTCGTGGGGCTGGGCTACGGGCCGACCACGCCGTCGAGTTCGCATATCCTCATGCGCGCCACACCGCCATCGCTCATCGCGGTCACCTTCTCGCTCAAGCAGACCGGCGTGCCGCTGGGCGGGGCGATCGCCGGGGCGCTGGTGCCCACCCTGATCCTGCTGGTCGGCTGGCGCTGGTCGGCGGTAATGATCGGCCTGGCGTGCGTCGCGCTTGCGCTGGCGATCCAGCCCGCGCGCCGGCGCTACGACGTCGACCTCAACCCCTCGGCGCCGATCTCGCTGCGCGCGGCCTTCGCGCCGCTGGGCATGGTGTTCCGCGACCGGCGCCTGGGCGAAATGGCGATCGTGTCGTTCATCTTCGGTGGCGTGCAGATCACGCTGGTCGCGTACCTCGTTATTTTCCTGACCGAGGCGTTCGAGATGTCGCTCGTGCTTGCCGGGTTCGTGATGGCGGTCTCGCAGGTGGCGAGCGTGGTGGGGCGCGTGGTGTGGGGGTTCGTCGCCGACCGGCTGCTGAGCCGGCGCGTGATGCTTGGCTTGCTCGGCGTGGGCATGGGCCTGTCGGCGTTGGTGACCGTGTTTGCCACGCCGGCATGGCCGTTGCCGCTGCTGTTTTTCTACGCTGCGGTGTTCGGCGCCACGGCGGTGGGCTGGAACGGGGTGTTCCTCGCGGAGGTGGCGCGCATCGCCCCGGCCGGGCAGATCAGCCAGGCCACCGGCGGCTGCATGTTTTTCACTTTCCTTGGCGTGGTGGTGAGCCCGCCGCTGTTTTCGCAGGCCCTCGCCATCGGCGGCAGTTACGCGGGGGCCTATGCGGTGTTCGGCGTGCCGGCGCTGTTTGCAGGCCTGTGGCTGCTCGCGGCCCGGCGCGTACCCATTCCCGCATGAAGCCTGGTCGGGCGCCCGACGCGTCGCGGGGCGATGCCGCACGCGACACCCAAAGCGACGTGCGCGTTGCCGCACGCGACCCCGCACGCGACACCGCGAGCGACGTGCGCGACGTCGTTCTGCTGCACGGCTTGTGGATGCCGGGCCTCGTGATGCGGCCGCTGGCGGCGAAACTGGCCGCGCGCGGCTACCGGCCGCATGTGTTCGACTACGCCAGCCGGCTCCACCCGATCGAGGCGCATGCCGATCGGTTGGTGCGCTTCGTGCGCGAATGCGCGGGTGGCCCCGTGTATTTCGTCGGCCACAGTTTCGGCGGGCTGGTGGTGCTCGACACGCTGGCCCGGCCCGATGCCCCCGCCACCCGCGCGGTCGTGCTCCTCGGCACGCCGGTGCGCGGCTGCATGGCAGGGCGGCGCCTCGCGCGCGCCGCGCCGGGCCGCTGGATGCTCGGGGAGAGCCGGCCGCTGTGGCAGGAAGGGCGGGCGGCGCGCTGGGACGGCCGCGCGCCGCTGGGGGTGATCGCGGGCAGCCGGCCGACCCTCGGCCTGGGGCGGTTGCTCGGGCGCCTGCCTGGCACCAACGACGGGGTGGTAAGGCTGGAGGAAACCCGGGTCGAGGGCATGACCGGGCGGGTGGTGTTGCCGGTGGGGCACACAGAACTTATTTTCGCCGCGCGCGTCGAATCCCACATTGCGCATTTCCTTGCGCACGGACGATTCCAATACGATGCTGAAGGTGCCTAGGGCGCTGCGGCAATTCGCCGCGGCGGGCTGCGCTGTGCTGCTCGCGGCTACGTTGACGGGGTGCGAAACCCTGTCGTACTACACGCAGGCCGTCGGCGGGCAACTGTCGATCACGGCCAGCGCGCGGCCGCTCGAGTCGATGCTCGAGGACCCGGCCACCAGCGCCGACCTGCGCAAGAAGCTGGTGCTCGCGCACGCCATCCGTGATTTCGCCAGCCGCGAGCTCGACCTGCCCGACGACGGCAGCTACCGTCGCTACGTCGAGCTCGGCCGGCCGTTCGTGGTGTGGAACCTGTTCGTCACGCCCGAGTTTTCCACCAAGCCGATGGAGTCGTGCTTCCCGGTGACCGGGTGCGTGAGTTATCGCGGCTACTTCGCCGAGGCCGACGCGATTGCGTATGCGCAGAAAATGCGCGCCAAGGGCTACGACGTGCAGCTGAGCGGCATCCCGGCGTACTCGACGCTGGGCTGGTTCGACGACCCGCTGCTGTCGAGTTTCATCCGCTATCCCGAGGCGGAGCTTGCGCGCCTCGTGTTCCACGAGCTCTCGCACCACGTGGTGTACGCGAAGGGCGACACCGTGTTCAACGAGTCGTTTGCGGTCGCGGTGGAGCGCGCCGGCGTGCGGCGCTGGCTCGCCGCGCACCAGAATACGCGCGACCTCGCGACGTTCTTTGCCGCGCGCGAGCGCCAGGCCGAGTTCATCGCGCTGATCGAGGCGGCCAAGATCCGCATGGACAAGATCTACGCCTCGCCGCTGCCAGACGGGGAGATGCGTGAAGCCAAGCGCGCGGGCTTCGAGGAGCTCTTGCGGGATTACGCCGCGCTCAAGGCGCGCTGGGGCGGCTTCGCCGGCTACGACCGCATCCTCGGCAAGGCGCCGGGCAACGCGCTGCTCGCTTCGATCACGGCATATTCGAAATTCGTGCCTGGGTTCGAGCGCATGCTCGCTGCCGAGCATGACGATCTGCCGCGTTTCTACGCCGCGGTCAAGGCGCTCGCCAAGCGGCCCAAGGCCGAGCGATGTCGCTTGCTCACCGAGGGCCTGGCGGCTAAGTCAGGGGAGTGTTCACCGCCACATTGAAAGCCTCGCGTTCGAGCAGGCGCCTGTGCCACGCGGCCAGGTGCGGATGCTCGGGCCGCTCGATCGGCATGCTCATCCACAGGTGCACGAAACAGCCCAGCGGGATGTCGCCCATCGTCAGGCGTTCGCCCGCGATGAAGGGGCGCTCGGCGAGGGCGCGGTCGGCGATGTCGAGCGTGCTCGCGGTGGCCACGCGGTTGCGCTCGATGAGCGACAGGTTGCGCTTCTCTGGCGGCGTGCGCACCGTCCCCCAGAACACCTCGCGAAAAGTGCCCGAGAGTTGCGCGGTGGTCCAGTCCATCCAGCGGTCGGAGTCGGCGCGCGCGCGGATGCCCCGCGGGCACAGCTTGCCCAGCCCGTACTTGAGCGCGAGATAGCGCACGATGGCGTTCGACTCCCACAGCACGAAGCCGTCATCGTCGATGGTGGGCACGCGCGAGTTCGGGTTCAGGACCTGGTACTCGGGCGTGGTGACCACGCCGTGCTGCATGCCCGCGTCGATGCGCTCGAACGGCAGGCCGAGCTCGGCCAGTGCCCACAGGACTTTCTTGACGTTGACCGAGTTGACCCGGCCCCACACGCGCAGCATGCGAGGCGCCCCTACGCGACGGGCAGCGCGACGACCTTCCTGAACGCGGGCCGCTCGGAGATGCGCGCGTACCATGCGTCGTAGTTGGCGAGGCGCGGCCGCTCGAACGCCACGTTCTGCACCAGGTACACCACCGGGCCGAACGCGATGTCGCCGATGCTGAGCTGGTCACCGGCGACGAACTTGCGCCCGGCCAGGGCGCTGTCCAGGCGGCCGAGCAACTCGGCGGTCTTTTGCGAGCCCTCGTCGATCTCTTTCTGGCTGCGCTTGTCGGCCGGGGTGCGCACGAGGTTCCAGAACACCGGGCGGAACGCGGGCCACAGGGTGGTCGTGCACCAGTCCATCCAGCGGTCGGCGTCGGCGCGCACCTTGAGGTCGTTGGGCCACAAGGTGCCGGCCGAGTGCTTGGCGGCGAGGTAGCGCACGATGGCGTTCGACTCGTACAGGACGAAGCCGTCGTCGTCGATGGTCGGCACCAGGCCGTTGGGGTTGAGCTTGCGGTACTCGGGCGTATTGACCACGCCGTGGCTCATGCCGGCGTCGATGCGCTCGTACGGCAGCGCCATCTCCTCGCACAGCCAGGTGACTTTCTTGAGGTTGGACGAGTTCGCGCGTCCCCATACTTTCAGCATTCGGTTCTCCGTTCGGGCAATGAATAAAGCTAGGAAGCGCTCGCTAGTAGCCGACCGCCTGGCCGTCGCGGCGCGGGTCGCTGGCGGCAAAGTAGCCGCCGTGGTCGAGTTTCCAGATGAGCTGCGCGCTGCCGAAATCCATGTAGCCTTCCTTCAGCTCGGTGAGCTTGTGGCCGCGCCGGGTAAGGTCTTCAACCACCGTGCCCGCGAGCCCGCCCTCGACGTTGACCTCCATGCCCTGCACGACGCGGTAGCGCGGCCCGTCGCAGGCGGTTTGGGGGTTCTGGTTGTAGTCGGCGATGCGCACCATGACCTGCACGTGGCCCTGCGGCTGCATGGTGCCGCCCATCACGCCGAAGCTCATGATGGGCTTGCCGTCCTTCGACACGAAGCCGGGGATGATGGTCTGGTAGGGGCGCTTCTTCGGCGCCACCTGGTTGGGGTGTCCCGGGGTGAGCACGAAGCACGAGCCGCGGTTCTGCAACGACACGCCGGTGCCGGGCACCACCACGCCCGAGCCGAAGCCCATGTAGTTGGACTGGATGAGCGAGATCATCATGCCCGAGGCATCCGCCGCCGTGAGGTACACGGTGCCGCCTTTGGGCGGGGTGCCGTGGCCGAAGTCCTGCGCCTTCTTCATGTCGATGAGCTTGGCGCGCTCCTTGAGGTAGCCGCGATCGAGCAGCGCCTGCGGCTTCACGTCCATCCAGTCGAGGTCGGCGACGAAGCGGCGTGCATCCGCAAACGCCAGCTTGGTGGCCTCGATCTGCAGGTGCAGGCTGTCGGCCGAGTCGACCGGGTGGCTCGCGACATCGAACTGCTCGAGGATACCCAGTGCGATGAGGGCGACGATGCCCTGCCCGTTGGGCGGCAGCTCGTGCACGGTGTAGCCGCGATAGCCCACTTCCATGGGCGGGGTCCAGTCGGACTGGTGCGCGGCGAGGTCGGAGGCGAGCATCGCGCCGCCGTTCTGCTTGCTGTGCGCGGCGAGCTTTTCGGCGATCTCGCCGCGATAAAAGGCTTCGCCCTTGGTGGCGGCGATCTTTTCCAGCGTGGCCGCATGGTCGGCAAAGATGAACATTTCGCCCGCCGCGGGTGGCCGCCCGTTGGGCATGAACGCCTCGGCGTAGCCGGGCTGCGCATGCAACTCCTTGGCCTGGATGGCCCACTGGCGCGCGATGGTCGGCGACACCGGGAAGCCGTTGCGGCCGTAGGCGATGGCGGGCTCGAAGAGTTTTTCAAAAGGCAGCTTGCCGAAGCGCTCCGAGAGCATGCGCCATGCGTCGACCGCGCCGGGCACGGTGACCGTGTTCCATCCGCGCGTGGGCATCGCTTTCTGGCCGGCGAAGTATTCGGGCGTCCACGCCGCGGGCGAGCGGCCCGAGGCGTTGATGCCGTGCATCTCCTTGCCGTCCCACAGGATGGCGAACAGATCCGAACCGATGCCGTTGGACACCGGTTCGACCAGCGTGAGCGTAATGGCGGTGGCGAGGATCGCATCGACCGCGTTGCCGCCGGCGAGCATCATGCGCAGGCCCGCCTGGGCGGCGAGCGGTTGGGTGGTGGCCACCACGTTGGCCGCGAGCACGGGCTTGCGCGGCCAGCTATAGGGGAAATTCCAGTTGTAAGGAGTCATCTTCCGAGTATAGGAGGAAATAAGGGCGGGAAAGCGCCGGCGCCGCCCCGGCCGGCCTCAGCCGGGCGCGTTTTCCGTGGCAGTTTCGAAATCCAGCACCACGCGCCCGAGGATGTGGCCGGCCTTGAGTTCCTCGAGCGTGCGGTTGACCTCTGTCGCGGCGCGCGTCTCGATCGGCAGGGGCTTGAGCTTTTTCTTCTTCGCCAGCGCCACCACCGCCTTGAGCTCGGCCAGGTCGCCGACGTACGACCCCATCACGCTCACGCCGCGCTGCGCGATCGGCGGCAGGGCGAGCGTGACTTCGCCGCCAAACAGGCCGCACAGGATGTAGCGCCCGCCCTTGCGCAGGGCCGGGTAGGCGGTCATGAACGTGGTGGGCATGCCGACGAGGTCGATCGCGCCAACGAGGTTGGATTGCGCGAGGCTCGCGAGGCGCTGCGCCGCATCGGGCGCGCGCGTGTCGAGCATGAGGCTGGCGCCGAGCTTGCGCGCGGCGTCGAGCTTGGACTGGTCCACGTCGCAGGCGATCACGTTGCGGATGCCCATCGCCTTGAGGATCGAGATCGCCACCAGACCGAGGCCGCCGCAGCCGAGCACGGCGACCCAATCGCGCGGCCCGAGTTCGGGCAGCTTGGTGATCGCGCTGTAGGTGGTGAGGCCGGAGCAGGCGAGGGTCGCCGCGAACCCGTCGTCCACGCCTGCGGTGTCGACGAGGTACCTGGGGTGCGGGATCAGCACGTGGGTCGAGTACGCCCCGGCGCGGTTGACGCCGAGGAAGCGCGAGCCCGACACGCAGTAGTTGTCCTTGCCGGCCTTGCACACCGCGCACTTGCCGCACCCGATCCACGGGTAAACGAGGCGTCGCTGGCCGACCTTGAGGCCCTTCACTGCCTTGGACGCGCCGGCCCCGAAAGCGTCGACCACGCCGAAAGGCTCGTGGCCGAGCGTGAAAGGCGGGATGCAGCCGCGGTCCTTCACGTAGAAGCGCTTGCCCCCGCCAAGGTCGAAGTAGCCGTCCCAGATATGCAGGTCGCTGTGGCACACGCCCGAGCGCGTGATGCGCACCAGCACTTCGGTGCCCTTGGGCTTGGGTGCCGCGGTAAATACTTTCTGCAGTGGCTTGCCGTGTTCGACGACCTGGTAGCTCAGCATGGTGCTCGCTCCTGTTTGATTGATGGGGGGGAGGGACGGTTCAGGCCCGCGCCGAAGCTTCGAGGGCCTGGTCGATGTCCCAGAGGATGTCATCCAGCGTCTCCAGGCCGACCGACATGCGCACCATGTCGGGCAGCACGCCGGCCTTGAGTTGCTCTTCCTCCGACATCTGCCGGTGGGTGGTCGAGGCCGGGTGGATGATGAGGGTCTTGGCGTCGCCGATGTTGGCCAGGTGGCTCATGAAAGTGGCGGCCTCGATGAATTTCTCGCCCGCGGCCGCGCCGCCCTTGACGCCGAAATTGAGCAGCCCAGAGGCGCCCTTGGGCATGTATTTCTGCGCCAGCGCGTAATATTTGTTGTCGGGCAGGCCGGGGTAATTCACCCACGCCACCCGCGCATGGTTCTGCAGGTACTGTGCCACCGCGAGTGCATTGGCGCAGTGGCGCTCCATCCGCACGTGCAGCGTCTCCAGGCCTTGCAACAGTTGCCAGGCCGCCATCGGTGACAGGGTCGGCCCGAAGGTGCGCATGATCTCCATGCGCGCGCGCATGGTGTAGCCGAAATCGCCGAACGTCTCGTAGAAGCGCACGCCGTGGTAGCCAGGCGAAGGCTCGGTCATGCCGGGGAACTTGCCGTTGTCCCACGGGAACTTGCCCGACTCGATGATCAGGCCGCCCATGGTGGTGCCGTGGCCACCGATGTACTTGGTGGCCGAATGCACCACGATGTCGGCGCCCCAGTCGAAGGGCCGGCACAGGTAGGGCGAGGGCACGGTGTTGTCGAGCATGAGCGGCACGCCGGCCTCGTGCGCAATCGCGGCCACCACTTCGATGTCCACCATGTTGAGCAGCGGATTGCCGAGCGTCTCGGCATAGAACAGGCGCGTGTTCGGGCGCACCGCGCGGCGAAAGCTCTCCGGGTCGTCCGAGTCGACGAAAGTGGTCTCGATGCCCAGCTTGGCCAGGTTCACGCCCAGCAGCGTGTACGAGCCGCCATACAGGGTGGAGGCCGAGACGATGTGGTCGCCGGCCTGGCAGATGGTGAGGATCGCGGTGGCCTCGGCGGCCTGGCCGGTCGCCGCCGCCAGCCCCGCGCGGCCGTTCTCGATCGCCGCGGCGCGCTCCTCGAGCGCAGACACGGTGGGGTTGGAGATGCGCGAGTAGACGTTGCCGAAGGTCTGCAGGTTAAACAGACTCGCCGCGTGCTCGGCCGAATCGAACACGAACGAGGTCGTCTGGTAGATCGGCAGCGCCCGCGCGCCGGTGGCGGGGTCGGGGATCTGGCCGGCGTGCAGGCACAGGGTCTCAATACCGAAGCGGTGGTCGGCCATCGCGCAATTTCCTAACTTTCATTTCCTAAGAGTCAACAGCCAAGCGGCTCTCAGGGCAGTTTGTATAGTGTTTTATATATAACCGGCAGGCACCGGAGAGGGGCCTTTCCGGCGGCGGGAAAACTATAGCACGCACCCGCCCGCGGCCCCGCCGCTCGGCGCCTGCGTGGCATGGCTGTGGTCCCGCTGCGGATATAATGCCGCGCCCCCCGGTCATACCCTCCATGAACACACCGTCCTTCCCCGCCGACCTCGTGCGCGAAGTCGCGCGCCGCCGCACTTTCGCGATCGTCTCGCACCCCGACGCGGGCAAGACCACGCTCACCGAGAAGCTGCTGCTGTTCGGCGGCGCGATCCAGATGGCCGGCACGGTCAAGGCGAGGAAGAGCTCGCGCCATGCGACTTCCGACTGGATGGAGATCGAAAAGCAGCGCGGCATCTCGGTGACCAGCTCGGTGATGCAGTTCGACTACGCCGGGCACACCATCAACCTGCTCGACACCCCGGGCCACGAGGACTTCTCGGAGGACACCTACCGGGTGCTCACGGCCGTGGACGCGGCGGTGATGGTCATCGACGCGGCCAAGGGGGTGGAGGCGCAGACCATCAAGCTGCTCGAGGTGTGCCGCCTGCGCAACACGCCGATCATCACTTTCGTGAACAAGATGGACCGCGAAGTGCGCGAGCCCTTCGAACTGCTCGAGGAGATCGAGTCGGTGCTCAAGATCGACTGCGCGCCGATCACCTGGCCGCTGGGCATGGGCAAGATCTTCCGCGGCGTGTTCCACCTGCTGCAGGGCCGGCTTCTGCGCTTCACGCCCGGCGAGGAGCGGCGCGGCGGGCAGACCGAGACCATCGACGGTATCGGCAACGCGCGCCTGGACGAGCTCTTCCCCGGCGAGGTGGAGCGCCTGCGCGCCGACGTCGAGCTGCTCTCGGGCGCGAGCGTGCCTTTTGACCTGCAGCGGTTTCTCGCCGGCACCCAGACGCCGGTGTTCTTTGGCTCGGGCATCAACAATTTCGGCGTGCAGGAGGTCCTGCAGGCTTTGGTCGAGTGGGCGCCGCCGCCGCAGCCGCGCGACGCGGGCACGCGCAGCGTCGCGCCGACGGAGCCTGCTTTCAGCGGGTTCGTGTTCAAGATCCAGGCCAACATGGACCCGCGCCACCGCGACCGCATCGCGTTCTTCCGAGTGTGTTCGGGGCGCTACAAGCCCGGCATGAAGGTGATGCACCCTCGCGCGGGGCGCGAAATGAAGCTCGCCAACGCGCTCACCTTCATGGCCAATGAGCGCGTGGCCAGCGAAGACGCGGTGGCCGGCGACATCATTGGCATCCACAACCATGGCCAGTTGCAGATCGGCGACACGCTGACCGAAGGCGAGGCGCTCGCTTTCAAGGGCATCCCGTATTTCGCCCCGGAGCTGTTCCGCTACGCCCGGCCGCGCGACCCGTTCAAGGCCAAGCCGCTGGCCAAGGGCCTGCAGGAACTGGGTGAGGAGGGCGCGATCCAGGTGCTGGAGACGGCCACCGGCAACACGCTGCTGGGCGCGGTGGGGCCGCTGCAGTTCGAGGTGGTGGCCGCGCGCCTGGCGAGCGAATACAAGGTCGACGCGGTGTACGACCCGGCCGACATCCACACCGCGCTGTGGCTTACCTTCCCCGACGAAACCACCCGCCGCAATTTCGAGCGCGACCAGGCGGTGCGGCTGGCGAAGGACGTCGACGGCAACCCGGTGTTCCTCGCCCCCAACCGGCCGGTGCTGCAGGTGACCCAGGAGCGCTGGCCCAAGGTGGGCTTCCATGCGGTGAGGGAGCATGGGGAGCAGATGGCGCAGGGGTAGTTTGTCCTGTCCGCGGGGCGGCGACCCGGCGTCGCGGGTTACATTGCCGCGCGCAGTTCGCGCTCCAGCGTATCGCCCTCGGCCTTGAGGAAGTCGAAAAACGTTTTCGCAACGAGAGACAGCTGCTTGCCTTTGCGGTGAACGATGTACCAGGAGCGGCGGATCGGCAATCCCGCGACGTCCAACAGCACCAGTTCCTGGCGCGCCAGTTCGCTTTTCAGCGCGTGCAACGACAGCAGCGACAGGCCCAGCCCCCCGGCCACCGCCTGCTTGATCGCTTCATTGCTGCCCAGCTCCATGCGCACCTTGAGCTTTACGCCGCGGGTTTTCAGGAATCGCTCGGTCGCCATCCGTGTCCCCGATCCCTGCTCGCGCAGCAGGAAGGGCTCCTGCGCCAGCCGCGCCAGGGGAATGCGCCGTCGTCCGCTCAGCGGGTGGCCGGGCTGCGCCAGGGCGACGATCGGATTTTCGACGAAGGAGTGCCGCACGATGTCCATGCCGGTCGGCGGCATGCCCATCACGTAGAGGTCGTCCTCGTTGCGCGTCAGCCGCGCGACGATCTCGGCGCGGTTGCCCACTTCCAACGCGATGTCGATGCCCGGATAGTCGCGTGAGAACGGCCCGAGAAGGCGCGGGATGAAATATTTCGCGGTCGTCACGACCGCAACCTTAAGCTTTCCGGCCCTGAAGCCCTTGAGCTCGGCAAGCTGCGATTCGAGCCGCGAGAAGGCCTCCGCCACGTCCCGCGCGGCGGTGCGCACCAGCTCGCCCGCCGGGGTGATGTAGATTTTCTTGCCGACCTGTTCATACAGGGGCAGGCCGATGGTGGCGGCGAGCTGCCTGACCTGCATCGACACCGTGGGCTGCGCGAGGTGCAGCTCCCTGGCCGCCCGGCTGAAGCCGGACAGGCTTGCCACCGTGTCGAACACCTTCAGTTGCCGCAGCGTAATGCGCCTGGTCGGGAGCTTGTCCATGGGTATCTATAGAAATAGATGATGAGACAACTAAAATGCGATTTTACTCTATGAGTTTGCCCGCATAGCATGCATCTCGTTCCATCCGCACCGGGAATCCATCGTGCCTTTCGCAGCACTGCTCATACCGCCGCTCCTTTTCTTCGCGCTTGGCGCCGCCGCGCAGGCCCTGCGCTCCGACCTCAAGTTCCCGGCCGACCTTTCGCGCGCCCTGTCGATCTACCTGCTTATCGGCATCGGCCTGCACGGCGGCGCCGAACTCGCGCAATCGTCGGTTTCCACCGCGCTCGCGTCGATCGCCGCCGCGCTTGCCATGGGGGTTGCGCTCCCGCTCGTCGCGTACGCGGCTCTGAACCGGCTATTGGGCGTCGATCGGCTGAACGCTGCGGCGATCGCGGCGCACTACGGCTCGGTCAGCGCGGGGACGTTCCTTACGGCCATCGCCTTCCTCCAGGCGCGAGAGATCGCGTACGAAAGCTATCCGGTGATCATGCTTGCGGTGATGGAGGCGCCGGCAATCATCGTCGGGCTCGTGCTGGCACAGCACGCGCGCCGCGCGGCGGGTGCAACGGGCCAGGCCGCTTCGCTCGGCACGTCAGTGGCAAAAGCCATGCGGCACGGAAGCGTCGTGTTGCTGTTCGGCACGATGTTGATCGGCACCGTGGCGACGGGAAACAGCCTCGATGCGATCATGCCTTTCTACCAGACTATTTTCGCCGGCGCGCTTTGCCTGTTCCTGCTGGAACTGGGCATGGACGCAGCCAAGCGCCTCGAGGAATTCTGGCGAGTCGGTTGGCTCCTCGCATCCTTCGGTATCGCGATGCCGTTGGTGGGGGGCGCGGTCGGCCTGGCGATCGGCCATGGCCTGCTCGGGTTCGGGCCCGGCGGCGCCACGCTGGTGGCGGTGCTGGGGGCGAGCGCGTCCTACATCGCCGTGCCACCGGCGATCAGGCTGGCCGTGCCGGAGGCCAATCCCTCGCTGTATTTAACGCTTTCCCTCGGAATCACCTTTCCGTTCAACGTGGTGTTCGGGATCCCGCTGTACTTCTGGGTGGCAACATGGCTCGCGTCATGAGGCCGGCGCGGCGTGGTCCGGCAGCCGAAAAGGGCGCGCCGCACGGGACGCCTGTGTGTCGCGTGGGTGTCGTGATGGGCAGCGACAGTGACTGGGCAACGATGGGCCATGCGGCCGCCGTGCTGCGCAAGTTCGGCGTGGCGCACGAATCGCGGGTGGTATCGGCCCACCGCACGCCGGATGTCCTGTACGAATATGCACGGACCGCGAAGTCGCGCGGGCTCGCGTGCATCATCGCGGGCGCCGGCGGCGCGGCCCATCTTCCCGGCATGCTGGCGGCGATCACCATCGTGCCCGTGCTCGGGGTGCCCGTTGGGTCAAGGCACCTGCAGGGACTGGATTCGCTCTTGTCGATAGTGCAGATGCCTCGCGGGGTGCCGGTGGCGACCTTCGCGATCGGCGAGAGCGGTGCCGTGAACGCGGCGCTGTTCGCGGTGGCGATGCTGGCCGCGCAGGATGCCGGACTGGCCGACAGGCTGACCGCGTTCCGCGCAGCCGAAGCGGTCCGGGTTGCAACCCTGCGCCTGCCGGAGGCCGAATGATTGCGCCGGGGGCCACCCTCGCCGTCCTCGGCGGGGGACAGCTCGGGCGCATGTTTGCGCTCGCCGCCCATCGCCTGGGATACCGCGTGGCGGTCCTCGACCCGGATCCCGACTGTCCGGCGGCAGCGGTGGCGAATATCCACGTTTGCGAGGCCCTCGATTGTCGCGCCGGATGGGATGCGATGGCGGACATTTGCGCGGCGGTGACCATAGAGACCGAGTCGGTGCCGGTCGAGGCGCTGGAGTGGTTCGCCGGCCGGATGCCAGTCGCGCCCGGTGCTGGCGCACTGCGTATCGCCCAGGACCGCGCGCGCGAAAAGAATTTCCTCGCCGCCAACGGTTTCGCGGTGGCGCCTTACAGGGTCGTGGGGCCCGCCGCGCTTTCGCCATCGGAAGAGATCGATCTCCTGCTGCCCGGGCTGCTGAAGTCGAGCCGTTTCGGGTACGACGGAAAGGGTCAGTTCGTCGTGAACTCGCGCGCGGAGCTCGCCGGTGCAATGCGCGAGCTGGGAGGGTGCTGCGTGCTGGAGCGCCGCATGAACCTGGCCGCCGAACTTTCGGTCATCCTCGCCCGCGCGCCCGGCGGTGACACCGCGGTTTACCCCGTGCCGCTGAACCGGCATGTTTGCGGCATCCTCGACCTGAGCATCGTGCCGGCGCCGCTGCCGCCGGAAGTCGTATCACGCGCGATATCGGAATCGCTCAGGCTCGCGGCGCTCCTCGACTACCGCGGCGTGCTCTGTGTCGAATTCTTCCTCACGAGGGAGGGCGAACTGCTGGTCAACGAAATTGCCCCGCGCCCGCACAACAGCGGACATTTCACCCTCGACGCCTGCCACACCTCGCAGTTCGAGCAGCAGGTGCGCGTGCTCGCCGGGATGCCGTTGGGGGATCCCGGCCTCATTGCGCCACAAAGCGGCATCGCAATGGCCAACCTGCTCGGCGAATTCTGGGCGGCCGGCGAGCCGGCGTGGGACAAGGTATTGTCTGCGCGGAATGTCCGGTTGCATCTTTACGGAAAGCGCGACGCGCGGCCGGGCCGGAAGATGGGGCACTTCACCTGCCTTGCCAGGAATCCGGCCGAGGCCGAGACGCTGGCCGCAAACATCCGCGCCGCAGCAGGACCGTTGACGGCGCGCCGGCAGGCTCCTCAGCTCCAAGTGCCAAGGACTCTGCCATGAGCAGGAGTTGCATGCATTCTGTGCGAGCCGGGTTGCTACTCACTCCTGCCGCTTCAGGTCCCGATAAAAATTCTCATGCGGGCCAAAGGTCAGAAGCTTGATGCTCTCCGTGTCCAGGACGCGGTAGGCCAGCAAGCAGAGCTGGTTCGACAAGCGGAATTTGTACACCCGCACGCCCCCCAGATCCCCGACTTTTGCTTCACCGGCCTGAGGGTTGGCGCTGATGGCTTTGACCGCACTATCGAGTTCCTTCTTTTGCGGTGGGCGTAGTTTCCTGGTCGCCCGAACGAACGAGGGCGTGACAAGCAGGCGCATCAGCCGAACTGGTACTCGCCTGCGGCTTCTTCCTGGTCGGCAGCCAGGATCTCGCGGATCATGGCAAACGGCAGGTCCGGGTTTTCTTCTGCGATCTTGCCGATGCGGGACCAGTACTCGATTTGCTTGGGTACCGAGCGATGCTGGACACCGGCATATCGCTTAGCCTCATTAACCAGTGCGTCCGACAGCTTTACGTTCGTGGCCATTCGTCACCTCCGACGTGCGAAGGTTGCATTATCCGCCCAAAAGGACCAAAAGGTAACTGCCTATCAGCGCCAGGTGATGTCGGGCACCTCGGCGAAAACCCGCAGCAGCCCGGTGGACCAGAAGCCGCTGATGGTGGAGAAATACGGGTCGCCCTCCTCGTAACGCCGCCGGTGCGTGACGCGCAGCGCATCGGCTTCGTAGCCGAGGAGGTCGATGGGCAGCCCCACCGACAGGTTGGAGCGCATGGTCGAGTCGAACGACACCAGCATGCACTTGGCGACGTCCTTGAGCGGGGTGTCGAAGGTCACCACGCGGTCGAGCATCGGCTTGCCGTATTTGCGCTCGCCGATCTGGAAGTAGTTGGTGTCCTGCATCGCCTCGATGAAATTGCCCTGCGGGTAGACGAGGAACAGCCGCGGCGGTTCGCCCTTGATCTGTCCGCCGAGGATGAAGGTGCAGCCCGGGTCGATGCCATCGGCCTCCAGGCTCGGACCGTCGCGGGCGATGACCTCGCGCTGGGTCTGGCCCACCAGCACGGCCACGTCGTACAGGCACGGCAGGCCGTTGATGCCGGCGGGATCGAGCCGGCCGTCGTCGAGCTTGGCGCGGATGTGCAGCATCGAGATGACGCTCTGCGTGGTGGCGAGGTTGCCCGAGGACAGCAGGCACAACATGCGCTCGCCCGGGATCTCGAACACGTTCATCTTGCTGAACACCGAGATCTGGTCGACCCCGCCGTTGGTGCGCGAGTCCGACGCGAACACGATACCTTCCCGGGTAACGGCTGCGACGCAGTAGGTCATTTGGAGACAGTGACCTTGGCGCGCGCCTGCATGGTTTCGAGGCCGCCGCCGGTGCGCACGCCGCGGATCGGGCAGGCGTCGAAGTAATCCGCCCCGATCGCGATCTCGATGTGCTCAGCGCCTGTGGTGCGGCTGTTGCCGAGATCGAAGCTGCGCCACCGGTCGACGATCCACGCCTCGGCCCAGGCGTGGCCCGCGATGGAAGGCTCGCCCTTGCCGTGCGAGAGAACATAGCCGCTCACGTAGCGCGCCGGCACTCCGAGGTGGCGGCAGCAAGCGACGAACACTTGAACATGGTCGCGCGCCGAGCCTTTGCAGGCGGCGAAGGCGTCCGCCGCGGTGGGCGGTTCGGTTGCCTCGTCGCTCGCCGGCATGCGCTTGGTGATCGCCACGGCGAGCTCGCGCAGGCCGGTGAGCACCGCACCCTGGCGGCGGAAGGGCTCGGCGAAGGCGGCCAGGCTCGCGTCGGCGCGCGTGATCATTGTGGGCCGCAGGAACACCAGCGGCGAGAGCGCGTCGAGCGCGGCGTCCCCCAGCTCGCCGGCCGGCTCGACCGCCTCGACCACCCCGTGCGCGCGGATGCGGATTTCGCGCACCGCCTTGTCCAGTGTGAGCACATGCAGCGTGTTGCCGTAGCCGTCGTGGGTCTGGGTGGCCGCACGGGGCGTGTCCAGTTCCCACTGCAGCACCTTGTGGCGCAGCGTGTCGCGCGGGGTGAGGCGCAGGTACTGCGTCGAGGAGCGCACCGGCGCGTCGTAGGTATAGATCGTTTCGTGCTGGATGCTCAGCTTCACGGGAATCCCTTGCGCGGCCCTAGACCGTGCCGAGGTAGGTGCGTTGGATACGGGTGCCGAGCTCGGCGATGTCGTCGAGGCACTCGTCGAGGTATTCGTGCAGCCCGGACTGGAAGACTTCCTCGATGTCGGAGTGGGTCAGGCGGGCGTGCATCTCACCGGCCAGGCGCTGGGCGCCCTTGCCGTGCTGGCCCTCGAGGCGCTCGAGCGCCTCGCGCACCTGCACGAAGCACGCCGCGAGCGAGCGCGGCATGCGCGGCTCGAACAGCAGCAGCTCGGCCACCTTGATCGGGAAGATCTGCGCGCGGTACAGCGTGCGGTAGGTGGCAAAGGCCGACACCGAACGCAGCAGCGCGGCCCACTGGTAGTAGTCGAGCGCGCCGCCGACGTCCTCGACCCGCGGCAGCAGGATGTGGTACTTCACGTCGAGGATGCGGGCGGTGTTGTCGGCGCGTTCGAGGAAGGTGCCCAGGCGCGAGAAGTCGAACGCCTCGCCGCGCACGATGGTGCCGTAAGTGACACCGCGGAACAGGTGGCTGCGATCCTTGACCCAGTCGAAAAAGCGCGTCGCATCGGCGCCGACGATGTCTTTGCGCTTGAAATTCTTGAGCTCGATCCAGGTGGCGTTGAGCGTTTCCCACATCTCGCTGGTGATCTGCCAGCGCACCGCGTGGGCGTTCTCGCGCGCCCACTTCAGGCACGAGAAGATCGACGAGGGATTGGTTTCGTCGAGCGCCATGAAATCGAGCAGCGCCGGCAGGGTGAGCTTCTTGTGGCTGGCGAAGTACGCCTCGTTGGTCTCGGTGATCGACAGCGGCGCAAGCAGCGTCTTCTGCTGCTGCTCGTCGCGCGTGCTGAACAGGACGAGGTTGGAGGTCACCCCGAGCACGCGCGCCATGTTCTCGGCGCGCTCCATCTGGCGCGACATCCAGAAGATGCGGTCGGCAACGCGCGAAAGCATCTCAGGCGCCCCGGCTCATTCGACCACCCACGTGTCCTTGGTGCCGCCGCCCTGGGAGGAGTTCACCACCAGCGAGCCTTCCTCGAGCGCCACGCGGGTGAGGCCGCCGGGCACGAAATTGACCTCCCGGCCGGACAGCACGTACGGGCGCAGGTCGATGTGCCGCGGGGCGATGCCCTGCTCGACGAAGGTCGGGCAGGTCGACAGCGACAGCGTGGGCTGGGCGATGTAGTTGGCCGGGTTGGCCAGGATGCGCGCGCGAAACGCCTCGACCTCCTTTTTGGTCGAGGTCGGGCCGATGAGCATGCCGTAGCCCCCCGAGCCCTGCACTTCTTTGACCACCAGCGTGGCGAGGTTGTCCATCGCGTAGGCGAGGTCGTCGGCCTTCTTGAGCTGCCAGGTGGGCACGTTTTTGAGGATCGGTTCCTCGGCCAGGTAGAACCGCACCATGTCGGGCACGTAGGGGTAGGTCGACTTGTCGTCGGCCACGCCGGTGCCGAGCGCATTGGCCAGGCCGACGTTGCCGGCGCGGTAGACCGACAGCAGGCCGGGAACGCCGAGGTAGGAATCGGGGCGGAAGGCGAGCGGGTCGAGGAAGGCGTCGTCGACGCGCCGGTAGATCACGTCCACGCGCTGGCGGCCGCCGGTGGTGCGCATGTAGACATAGCCATCCTTCACGAACAGGTCGGCGCCCTCGACCAGTTCGACGCCCATCTGCTGCGCCACGAACGCGTGCTCGAAATAGGCGCTGTTGTGGTGGCCGGGGGTGAGCACGACCACGGTCGGGTCGCGCATGCCGCGCGGCGCCGCGGCGCGCATCGTGTCGAGGAGCAGGCCGGGGTAGTGCTCGACCGGCAGCACCGACTGGCGCGCGAACAGCTCCGGGAACAACCGCATCATCATGTTGCGGTTCTCGATCATGTAGGAAACACCCGAGGGGGTGCGCAGGTTGTCCTCGAGGACGTAGTAGCCGCCGTCGTTATGGCGGACTAGGTCGATGCCTGCGACATGCGAATACACGTGGTTCGGCAGGTCGAGCCCGACCATTGCGATCTGGTAGGCATCGTTGGTCAGCACCTGCTCGGCGGGGATCACGCCGGCCTTGAGGATCTCCTGGCCGTGGTAGATGTCGTGCATGAAGCGGTTCAGCGCGTTCACGCGCTGCTTGAGCCCGGCGGCGAGCAGTTCCCACTCGGCCAGCGGGATGATGCGCGGGATGGTGTCGAACGGGATCAGCCGCTCGGCGCCGGCCTGGTAGCCGTACACCGCGAAGGTGATGCCCACACGGTGGAACAGCAGGTCCGCCTCGCGGCGCTTTTCGGCCACTCGCTCAGGCGGCATCCCCGCCAGCCACTCGACGATGGACTTGTAGTGCTCGCGCACGCCCCGCTTGCCGCCGTCGGACAGGTGCATTTCATCGAAGTGGGGAACGCGAGGGGGCATGGCGGGCTCTTGGGGGCAATGCCTAATGTAAGCAAGCCATGTGCCACTGGCAAGGCGCATCCTGCTGTCGCGCGGCGGCGGTCGTGTTGCCGATCACGTTGACCGCGACGCCCGGGCCGGGGTCTCGCGCGGGGGAAAGCGCCTTACTTGACGGGCTCGAACGGGCCGGTGTCGAACGGAGGCAGGCCCGGTGTCGCGGGGACTGCGGGCGCAGGCGCGCCCACCGAAGAAAAGCGCCGGTACTCCGAGGGCGAAGCACCGACCCGGTTCAGGAAGAAACGGGTGAAATTGCTCTGGGCGGAAAACCCGAGCTCGGCCGAGACGTCGCCGATCTTGGTGTCCGTGGTGGACAGGCGCGTGATGGCGGTCTCGACGCAGAGCATGTCGAGGTACTCGCGCGGCGAGCGGCCGGTGCACATCTGGAACAGGTCATAGAAGCGCGAGCGCGACAACCCAACCTGGGTCGCGACGTTGTCCATGTTGACGTCCTTGTTCGGCCGCGCGCGCATCAGCGCAATGGCGCGGCGGATGCGCGAGTCGGCGAACTTCGAGCCGCGCCACATCGGCGAGGTGGAGCGCCGCTTGGCGATATAGCTGTCGATGATGGACAGGATCAGCTCTTGCACCATGAATTCCAGCCGGTCGGCCGACAGGAACCGGTCGTTCATCATGTCGATCGCCATCGCGTCGGCGATCTTGCGGATATGCGGCGTCACCGCATCGAGGGTGCGCGGGTAGGGGCCGCTGTCGGCCACCTTGAACATCGCCGGGAAAGTCTGCGCCAGCCACTCGGGCGAGATGTTCATCACCAAGAGGCGGGCGGTCGAGCCGTCCTCGTTCGCGTGGGTTTCGTGCGGCCGGTGGGCGTTGATGAACAGGATGTCGTTGCGCGTGAGCAGGGTGCGCTCCCCACCGATCTCGAACTGGCGGTCGGCTCCGTCGTACTTCAGCACCAGCTGGTGCTCGGCGTGGCTGTGCATCGCCTGCGCAATGGTCGAATCGGCCAGCACCACACGCCCAAAGCGCCCTTCAAAAATCCGCAATGCATTAATCATTTAGCATTGATTCCAAGTGAGCTTTAAGCATAGCGTCAGGCTGGCGGGTGCGCCAGTGTCCAATGCACGGATCGCCCGGGAAAAGGGGCTCCATCTGGCGCGCAGGCTAGTCGTTACGGGTCATTCGGTGGCCCCTGCATCCCGTTGCCACGGGCGAAAGCCAGCGTCAGTAAGGCAGGGGCCGCGGCCGTTAATAAGGAAGCGTCCGAGGCCGCTAGTAAGGAAGCGTCCGGGGCCGCTTTGACGAGATCACGCGCGTATTGACCCCGACCCAGTTGAGGCCGCCAAACAGGCGCCCGTGCTCGATCTTCACGCAGCGGTCCATGACAGAGTCTAGTCCCGCGGCGCGGGCGCGCCGGTCGGCCTCTTCGCTGACCACCCCGATCTGCTGCCACAGCACTTTGGCGCCGATGGCGATCGCTTCCTCGGCCAGGGCGGGGATGCGATCGGTCTTCTGGAAGCAGTCCACCATGTCGACCGGGTGGGGGATATCGCGCAGCGAGGGGTAGCACTTTTCGCCCAGCACCTCGGTGTACTGCGGATTCACCGGGATGATGCGGTAGCCGTGCTCCTGCATGTACTTGGCGGCGAAGAAGCTGGGCCGGTACCAGTTGGCCGACAGCCCCACCACCGCGATGGTGCGGGATTG
>JBBQCV010000031.1:0-25825 GCA_038319115.1 Burkholderiales bacterium
GCCTGCGGGCACGGAGATGGTGATGCCCGGGGACAACATCAAGATGGTGGTGACGCTGATCGCGCCGATCGCGATGGAGCAGGGCCTGCGCTTTGCCATCCGCGAGGGCGGCAAGACCGTCGGCGCGGGCGTCGTTGCCAAGGTAATCGAGTAAAAACATAAGGCCGGGGCCCATGCTCCGCGAGTAAAAATGCAAAGCCAACGTATCCGTATCCGCCTTAAGGCATTCGATTACCGGCTCATCGACCAGTCGGCGCTCGAGATCGTCGACACGGCGAAGCGCACCGGTGCGGTCGTGCGCGGTCCCGTGCCCCTGCCGACCCGCAAGCAGCGCTTCGACTTGTTGCGCAGCCCGCACGTGAACAAGACTTCGCGCGATCAGCTCGAGATCCGCACCCACCTGCGGCTCATGGACATCATCGACCCGACTGACAAGACGGTGGACGCGCTCATGAAGCTCGACCTTCCGGCCGGTGTGGACGTGGAGATCAAGGTTCAGTAACAGGCAGTCAGGCTGTGGTTTGGTTTTTGAGTACGCAGGATTAAGTGAAGGGCCGGCCAATTGCAGCCGGCGCCCGGAAGGTTCCGGGTAACAAACAAGAGGTTTTAGTCATGACAATTGGACTCGTCGGCCGCAAGGTCGGCATGACGCGCATTTTCACGGACGAGGGCGACACCCTCCCGGTGACCGTGCTCGACATGTCCGACAACCGGATCACGCAGATCAAATCGCCGGACAAGGATGGCTACGCTGCCGTCCAGGTCACGTTCGGCAAGCGACGCGCCAGCCGCGTCAGAAAGTCCCTTGCGGGTCACCTGGCCAAGGCTGGCGTGGAAGCGGGACACATCCTCAAGGAATTCCGCGCCAAGCCCGAGGAGATCGCCGCCCTCAAGGTGGGCGGAAAGATGGACATCAACATGTTCAAGGCCGGCCAAATGGTCGACGTGAGCGGCATCACGCAGGGCAAGGGTTTTGCCGGCGTCATCAAGCGGCATCACTTCTCCTCCAACCGCGAGACGCATGGCAACTCGCGCTCGACGCGCAAACCCGGCTCCACCGGGCAGGCGCAGGACCCGGGCCGGGTGTTTCCCGGCAAGCGCATGCCGGGCCAGTTGGGTGCAGTCAAGCGCACCACCCAGAATCTCGAGATCGTGCGCGTCGACGAGGCGCGTGGCCTGCTGCTCATCAAGGGTGCGGTGCCGGGGTCCAAAGGGCGCGACGTCATCGTGCGTCCGGCGGTGAAGGACTAAAGGGACGCCATGGAACTCAAACTGATCAACGAACAAGGCGCGGCTGCCGCGACTTTCGAAGCGCCGGATGCGGTATTCGGGCGTGAATTCAACCAGGACCTGGTGCACCAGGTGGTGGTGGCCTACCAGGCCAACGCCCGCATGGGCACGCGCAAACAGAAGGAGCGCAGCGAGATCGCCAAGTCGACGCGCAAGCCCTGGCGCCAGAAAGGCACCGGTCGTGCGCGCGCTGGCATGGCCTCGAGCCCGCTGTGGCGCGGCGGCGGCAAGATCTTCGCCTCCAGCCCGGACGAGAATTTTTCCCACAAGGTCAACCGCAAGATGTTTCGCGCCGGCATGGCCTCGCTGATCTCGCAGCTGGTACGCGAGGACCGTATCCGCGTGGTCGACGATTTCAAGCTGGACTCGCCCAAGACCAAGCTGCTCGCGCAGAAGGTAAAGTCACTCGGGTTCGACAGGCTGCTCGTCATCACCGACGAAATCGACGAGAACTTGTACCTCTCGTCGCGCAACCTCATGAACTTCGAGGTCATGGAGGCCCGCCACGCCGACCCGGTGTCGCTGGTGCGCTACCCGAACGTCCTCCTCACCCGGAAGGCGGTCGCGAAATTCGAGGAGCTGTTCAAATGAGCGCGCCGAAGAGATACAACCCCGAGCAACTCATGAACGTGGTGCTCGCCCCGATCGTTTCGGAAAAGAGCACGCTGGTGGCCGACAAGCATGACCAGGTGGTGTTCCGCGTGGCGGATGCCGCGACCAAGCCCGAGATCAAGGCGGCCGTCGAGCTGCTTTTCAAGGTCAAGGTCGAGTCGGTCCAGGTGCTCAGCGTGAAGGGCAAGGAGAAGCGTTTTGGCCGCATGCAGGGCCGGCGCCGCAGCTGGAAAAAGGCCTATGTGTGCCTCGCACCCGGGCAGGAAATCAACTTCGGAGCGCTGGAGTAAGCCATGGCCCTCATCAAAGTAAAACCCACATCGCCCGGTCGCCGCTCGCTCGTCAAGGTCGTCAGCCCTGACCTGCACAAGGGTGCGCCGCATGCCCCGTTGCTGCTGCCGCAAAGCAAGAAGGCCGGCCGCAACCACCATGGGCGCATCACGATGCGCCACCAGGGTGGTGGGCACAAGCACCATTACCGGATCATCGACTTCAAGCGCGGCAAGGATGCCATCACCGCCAAGGTTGAGCGGCTCGAGTACGACCCGAACCGCAGCGCCAACCTTGCCCTTCTGCTGTACGCGGACGGCGAGCGCCGCTACATCATCGCCCCCAAGGGCGTGACCGTCGACGCGCAGCTCATCTCGGGTCCGCAGGCGCCGATCAAACCGGGTAATGCGCTGCCTTTGCGCAATATCCCGGTCGGTACCACCATTCACTGCATCGAGATGCTGCCGGGCAAGGGCGCCCAGATCGCCCGCTCCGCCGGGGCCAGCGTCCAGCTTCTCGCGCGTGAGGGGAGCTACGCCCAGCTGCGTCTTCGTTCCGGCGAGATCCGGCGCGTCCATGTCGATTGCCGCGCGACCATCGGAGAAGTGGGCAACGAAGAGCACAACCTGCGCTCCATCGGCAAGGCAGGGGCCAAGCGCTGGCGCGGTATCCGGCCGACGGTGCGCGGCGTTGCAATGAACCCGATCGACCACCCCCACGGCGGCGGCGAAGGCCGTACGTCATCCGGGCGTCCCCCCGTTTCCCCGTGGGGCACCCAGACCAAGGGCTACAAGACCCGGCGCAACAAGCGGACGCAGAGCATGATCGTCCGCGACCGCCGTCGCTCATAACAGGCGCGAGGAAAAACAATGGCGCGTTCCATAAAGAAGGGTCCCTTCGTGGACCATCACCTGCTCGACAAGGTCGACGCAATCCGCGGCACGAACGACAAGCGGCCCATCAAGACCTGGTCCAGGCGTTCGACGATCGTCCCCGATTTCGTCGGGCTGACGATTGCAGTGCACAACGGCAAGCAGCACATTCCCGTGTTCGTCACGGAAAACATGGTCGGCCACAAGCTCGGCGAGTTCGCCCTGACGCGGACCTTCAAGGGCCATTCGGCCGACAAGAAGACTTCGGGAACGCCCTCCGCGGCGCCGAAGAAGTAAGGAGCCATCATGGAGACCAAAGCATCCCTGCGCGGCGCGCGCCTTTCGGCGCAGAAAGGCCGGCTGGTCGCGGACCAGATTCGCGGACTGCCGGTGGATCGGGCGCTCAACGTGCTGCAGTTCAGCCCCAAGAAGGGCGCCGTCCTGATCAAGAAGGTGCTCGAGTCGGCGATCGCCAATGCCGAGCACAACGACGGCGCAGATATCGACGCCCTGAAGGTCAAGACGATTTACGTCGAGCGGGGCGCGTTCCTCAAGCGCTTCCAGGCGCGTGCCAAGGGCCGCGGCAACCGCGTGCTCAAGCACTCCTGCCACATTTACGTCACGGTCGGGGACTAAGGACAAACTATGGGACAGAAAATCCATCCGATCGGATTCCGGCTCGCGGTCAACAAGAACTGGAGCTCGCGCTGGTACGCCAACAAGGCCAACTACACGAGCATGCTCGCCGAGGACATCAAGGTGCGCGCGTTCCTCAAGAAGAAGCTGGCGCATGCGTCGGTGGGCCGCGTGCTCATCGAGCGTCCCGCCAAGGACGCCCGCATCACCATATTCTCGGCGCGTCCTGGGGTCGTGATCGGCAAGAAGGGGGAGGAGATCGAGGCGCTGAAAGCCGAGTTGCGCCGCCTGATGGGCGTGCAACAGGTGCACGTCAACATCGAGGAGATCCGCAAACCCGAAACCGACGCGCAGCTCATAGCCGATTCGATCGCGCAGCAGCTCGAAAAGCGCATCATGTTCCGCCGCGCAATGAAGCGCGCGATGCAGAACGCGATGCGCCTGGGTGCACAGGGCATCAAGATCATGAGCGCGGGACGTCTGAACGGCGTGGAGATTTCGCGTACCGAGTGGTACCGCGAGGGCCGCGTGCCCCTGCATACCCTTCGCGCTGACATTGACTACGGATTCGGCGAGGCGTCCACGACCTACGGGATCATCGGCATCAAGGTGTGGGTGTACAAGGGTGACATGGCGGCCAAGGCTGACGCGCTGGCCCAGCCCGGCGCGCCCGCTGTGCCTGCCTCCGAAGATCCTGCCGCCGCCAAGCGGGCCAAGAAGCCGGCACCGCGTCCGGGTGCCAAGCGCGCTGCCGCCCCGAAGCCCGAAGGCGACGGAGTTGCACGCAAGCCCGCCGCCCGGCGGCCGGCAGCGAAGAAAGCCGAAGGCGAGGCCGGTGCCGCACCTGCCGCCGACAAACCCAAGACGACAGTGAAGCGCACCCGCAAACCCGCTGCGGACAAGAACGCTGCGGCGCCCGCCCCCGCAGCCGGGGACGACGAGGGCACCAAGGAGTAACGAATGCTTCAGCCATCACGCACCAAGTATCGCAAGCAGCAGAAAGGCCGGAACACCGGCAAGGCCACCCGTGGCAACAAGGTGTCCTTCGGTGAGTTCGGACTGAAGGCCATTGGTCGCGGCCGCCTGACCGCGCGCCAGATCGAGGCCGCACGCCGCGCCATGACCCGCCACATCAAGCGTGGCGGCCGCATCTGGATCCGCATTTTCCCGGACAAGCCCATCTCGACCAAGCCGGCCGAAGTCCGCATGGGCAACGGCAAAGGCAACCCGGAGTACTTCGTTGCCGAGATCCAGCCCGGCAAGGTTCTTTACGAGATGGACGGCGTCGATGAGCCGCTCGCGCGCGAGGCATTTGCGCTCGCCGCCGCGAAGCTGCCCATCAAGACCGCGTTTGTCCATCGCATGTTGGGGTAAGCCATGAAATCCAGCGACCTTCGCTCCAAGAGCAATGATGAGCTCTCGAAAGAGCTCAACGACCTGCTGAAAGCACAATTCGGGCTGCGCATGCAGCTCGCGACCCAGCAGCTGACCAATACCAGCCAGATGAAGAAAGTACGCCGCGACATCGCGCGCGTGCGCACGGCGATCACGGAGAAGACTCCCAAATGACAACCGAACAAGCGACGCCCGAAAAAGCCGCCGCCCCGGCGAAGAACCAGCGCACACTAGTGGGCCGCGTGGTCAGCGACAAGATGCAGAAGACCGTCACGGTCCTCGTCGAGCGCAAGGTCAAGCACCCCCGTATCGGCAAGATCATCACGCGCTCGAGCAAGTACCACGCGCACTCGGACGCCAATGAATTCAAGCAGGGCGACCTGGTGGAAATTTCGGAATGCCGCCCGATCTCGAAGACCAAGGCCTGGAAAGTCACCAAACTGCTCGAGAAATCGAAGGCGGTTTAGAAATAAGGACCGGCGTCGCGTAGAAATAAACCCACGCCGGCTTGCCAGGCCAAGTATTTCAAGGATATAATTTAAAGCTTTCCCGCCTCCGGAAACTCTTTCGGCAGCGGATTCGACGACCCCGGACGGGATCCAAAACTGCCTGCACGGCCTCCTCGGAGGTGGCGCGGACAAGTTGGATGGAGAAATACCAATGATTCAGATGCAGTCCATTTTGGACGTCGCCGACAATACCGGCGCGCGCGCTGTCATGTGCATCAAGGTGCTGGGCGGCTCCAAGCGCCGCTACGCAGGCATCGGCGACATCATCAAGGTGAGCGTCAAGGATGCCGCACCTCGTGGTCGCGTGAAGAAGGGCGAGATCTATCACGCCGTCGTCGTGCGCACCGCAAAGGGTGTGCGCCGCGCCGACGGCTCGCTGATCAAGTTCGACGGCAACGCCGCCGTACTCCTTACCCCCAAATTCGAGCCGATCGGTACCCGCATCTTCGGGCCGGTGACCAGGGAACTGCGCACCGAGCGATTCATGAAGATCGTGTCCCTCGCGCCAGAAGTTCTGTAAGAGGCCGGCCATGAACCGTATCAAGAAAGGCGACGAGGTCATCATCATCTCGGGCCGCGACAAGGGCAAGCGGGGCGCGGTGCTGCGCCGCGTCGATGATGACTTCCTGGTCGTAGAGGGCGTCAACCGCGCCAAGAAACACGCGCGGCCGAACCCCATGAAGGGAATCACCGGCGGCATCGTCGACAAGGACCTGCCGATCCATATCTCCAACGTCGCGCTGTTCAATCCGGCGACCCAGAAAGCCGACCGCGTGGGCATCAAGAGCCTCGAAGGCGGCCGCAAGGTCCGGGTGTTCAAGTCGAACGGCGAACAGGTCGACGCGTAAGGAGCGCAGATGGCGAAGGAAGCGACAAAAGAAGTGAAGGCACCCAAGACACCCAAGGCACCCAAGGCTGCGAAGACGCAAGCCTCGGCGGCCTCGGCAGGCAAGCAGTCTGCGGTCGGCGCCCAACAGGCCCGCCTGCAGCTTGTGTACCGCGAGACGATCGTCCCCGAGCTCATGAAAAAGTTCGGGTACAAGTCGGTCATGCAGGTCCCGCGCGTGCAGAAGATCACCCTCAACATGGGGGTGGGCGATGCAACCGGCGACAAGAAGATCCTCGACTCGGCAGTCGGCGACATGATCAAGATCGCCGGCCAGAAGCCCGTGGTGACGAAATCGCGCAAGTCCATTGCGGCCTTCAAGCTGCGTGCCGGCGTGCCCATCGGATGCATGGTCACGCTGCGCGGCGCGCGCATGTATGAATTCCTCGACCGGCTCGTGACCATTGCGATCCCCCGTATCCGCGACTTCCGCGGCATTTCCGGGCGCGCGTTCGACGGCCGCGGCAACTACAACCTCGGGGTCAAGGAACAGATCATCTTTCCCGAGATCGACTACGATAAGGTCGACACCTTGCGCGGCATGAACATCAGCATCTCCACCACTGCAAAATCCGACGAAGAGGCGCGTGCCCTGCTGGCCGCGTTCCGCTTCCCGTTCCGGACCTGAGGAACCAGCCATGGCCAAACTCGCTGTGATCAATCGCGACAAGAAGCGCCGCGAAACCGTCAAGAAATTCAAGGGAAAGCGCGATTCGCTTCTTGAGACCATCAACAACCAGAAGGCTTCCGACGAGGAGCGCGACGCGGCGCGGGTCAAGCTGCAGCTGCTGCCGCGCGACGCATCTCCGGTGAGGCTGCGCAACCGCTGCTCGATCACCGGGCGTCCGCGCGGGGTCTATCGCAAGTTCGGGCTGGGCAGGAACAAGTTGCGCGACTTCATCATGCGCGGCGAGGTGCCGGGCGTGATCAAGGCCAGTTGGTAAGGAGAGCCGCATGAGCATGAGTGATCCGATAGCCGACATGCTGACGCGCATTCGCAATGCGCAGATGGTCGGCCACCGCGAAGTGATGATGCCGGCCTCGAAACTGAAGTCGTCGATCGCCGCGGTCCTTAAGGACGAGGGCTACATCGAGGACTTCGGGCAGCGCGACCAGGACGGCAAGTCCGAACTGGTGGTGAGCCTCAAGTACTACGCCGACCGTCCCGTAATCGAGAAGATCGAACGTATCTCGAAGCCGGGACTGCGCGTCTACAAAGGCCACGACAACCTTCCCAAGGTCATGAACGGGCTGGGAATCGCGATCCTGTCGACCTCGCGCGGCGTGATGACCGACAGCAAGGCGCGCGCCGCAGGGGTTGGCGGCGAAGTGCTCTGCATCGTGGCCTGAGGAACGAGACCATGTCGCGAATTGGAAAGAACCCGATTGTCGTGCCGAAGGGCGTCGAGATCACGACTGCCGCGGGGCAGATTTCGGTCAAGGGGCCGCTGGGCGTGATCGCGCGGCCGCTGGACCCGAACGTAGCCATTGAGCGCGAAGGCGAAAACCTCCAGTGCAAGGTGCTGGGCAACTCGCGCCACGCCAGGGCGATGTTCGGCACCGTGCGCGCGCTTGTGTCGAACATGGTGGTCGGCGTCACCAAGGGCTGGGAAAGAAAGCTCCAGCTGGTCGGTGTCGGGTACCGCGCGCAAGCGCAGGGCGACAAACTGAACCTTACGCTGGGTTTCTCGCATCCCGTGGTCCACCAGATGCCCAAGGGGGTGAAGGTGGTCACGCCGACGCAAACCGAGATCCTCCTCAGCGGCGTCGACAAGCAGCAGGTCGGCCAGGTTGCCGCCGAGGTGCGCGCCTACCGCGCCCCGGAGCCTTACAAGGGCAAGGGCGTGCGCTATTCCGACGAGACCATCGTCTTGAAAGAGACGAAGAAGAAGTAACGGAGCCCGAACATGTTCGACAAAAACTCAGCCCGGTTGCGCAGGGCGCGCAAGACCCGCGCAAAAATCCGCCAGATCGAGGCGGTGCGCCTTACGGTCACGCGAACCAACAGCCACATTTACGCGCAGATCACTGCCGGCGACGGGGCAAAAGTCATTGCCAGCGCGTCGACGGCCGAGAAGGAAGTGCGCGCCCAGCTCAAGCATGGCGGCAACGTCAAGGCTGCCGAGACGGTCGGGCAGCGCATCGCGGAGAAGGCCAAGGCCGCGGGAATCGAGACGGTCGCTTTCGACCGCGGCGGCTACCGGTACCACGGCCGTGTCAAGGCCCTTGCCGACGCGGCCCGCGCCGGCGGCCTCAAGTTCTAAGCCACAGGAAGACACGTTATGGCGAAGATGCAACCCAGGATGCAGAGCGAAGACCGCGGCGACGGTATGCGCGAAAAGATGGTGGCGATCAACCGCGTCACCAAGGTGGTGAAGGGCGGCCGGATCCTCGGCTTTGCGGCACTGACCGTGGTCGGTGATGGCGACGGTGGTGTCGGCATGGGCAAGGGCAAGGCGCGGGAAGTCCCCGTGGCCGTGCAAAAGGCCATGGACGAAGCCCGTCGCAAGCAGGTCAAGATCAGCCTCAAGAACGGCACGCTGCACCACTCGGTCATCGGTCGGCACGGCGCTGCCGTCGTACTCATGCAGCCCGCGTCGGACGGTACCGGCATCATTGCAGGTGGCCCGATGCGTGCCGTGTTCGAAGTGATGGGTGTGACCAACATCCTCGCCAAGTGTTTCGGCTCGACCAACCCGTACAACGTCGTGCGCGCCACCCTTAACGGGCTGCTCGCGATGAATACCCCGGCCGAGATTGCCGCCAAGCGTGGCAAGAAGGTCGAAGAGATCCTGGCCTGAGGACCAATGCCATGGCAGACAAGAAAATCAAGGTGAAGCTGGTCAAGAGCACCGCGGGCTGCAAGCAGAGCCATCGCGATACGGTGCGCGGCCTGGGCCTCAAGCGCATGCATCACACGGTCGAGCTCGAAGACACGCCGTCGGTGCGCGGCATGATCAACAAGGTTTACTACCTCGTCCAGGTAGTGGCCTGATTCGGAGATAAAGAATGCGCCTCAACGATCTCAAGCCCGCCCCGGGTGCAAAACGTAACCGCCGCCGCGTCGGCCGCGGCATCGGCTCGGGCCTGGGCAAGACTGCTGGCCGCGGTCACAAAGGCCAGAAGTCGCGTTCCGGCGGTTTCCACAAAGTCGGCTTCGAGGGCGGCCAGATGCCGCTGCATCGCCGCCTGCCCAAGCGTGGCTTCACGTCGGTCACGCGCGGCCTCACCGGTGAGGTGCGCCTCGACGACCTGCAGAAGATGACGGCCACCGATATCGACCTCGAGGCACTCAAGTCAGCCGGCGTAATCCGTCGCGACTCGCTCGCGGCCAAGGTCATTCTTTCGGGCAAGCTCGAGCGCAAGGTGAGCCTCAAGGGGGTGCGCGTGACCAAGGGCGCGCGCGCTGCGATCGAGGCCGCTGGCGGCTCGATCGAAATCGTGGAGGCCCAGCCGGCCGCCGAGTAGGGCGCCCGACTGAATCTTTACAGTGGCAGCTGCGCTTCCGCAAGCCCGGTCGGGACGTTACGGCGACCTCAAGAAGAGGCTTTTCTTCCTCCTCGGGGCGTTGCTCGTCTTCCGCGTGGGTGCGCACATCCCGGTGCCCGGCATCGATCCCAACGTGCTGGCCGATCTCTTCAAGAGCCAGCAGGGCGGCATTCTGGGCATGTTCAACATGTTCTCGGGCGGTGCGCTGTCGCGCTTCACGATCTTTGCGCTGGGCATCATGCCGTACATCTCGGCCTCCATCATCATGCAGTTGATGACGGCGGTCAGCCCGCAGCTCGAGCAGCTGAAGAAGGAAGGGGAGACCGGCCGGCGCAAGATCACCCAGTACACGCGGTACGGCACGGTGTTCCTCGCGCTGTTCCAGGCCACTGGAATTTCGATCGCGCTCGAGTCGCAGCCCGGTCTCGTTCTGGATCCAGGCCTGATGTTCCGGATCACTACCGTGACCACGCTTGTCACGGGCACCATGTTCCTCATGTGGCTGGGCGAGCAGATCACGGAGCGCGGACTGGGCAACGGAATTTCGATCATCATCTTTGCCGGGATCGCCGCAGGCCTGCCGAGCGCGATCGCGGGCACGCTGGAACTGGTTCGCACCGGCGCGATGCACCCCGTGGCGGCGCTGTTCATCGTCGCAGCCGTGGTCGTAGTTACGGCATTCGTCTGCTTCGTCGAGCGCGGCCAGCGCAAGATCCTGGTCAATTACGCCAAGCGCCAGGTCGGCAACAAAGTCTATGGGGGGCAGAGCTCGCACCTGCCATTCAAGCTGAACATGGCCGGCGTGATCCCGCCGATCTTCGCCTCGTCGTTGATCCTGTTCCCGGCCACGCTGCTGGGCTGGTTCGGCTCGGCCGAGGGACTCAACTGGCTCAAGGACGCCGCCGCGACCCTTTCGCCCGGCCAGCCGATCTATGTGATGATCTACGCGGCCCTGATCATTTTCTTCTGCTTTTTCTACACGGCGCTGCAGTACAACCCGAAAGAAACCGCCGACAACCTGAAGAAGTCCGGCGCCTTCGTGCCGGGCATCCGTCCCGGCGACCAGACCGCGCGATACATCGAGAAGATCCTCGTCCGCCTCACGCTTGCCGGTGCCATTTACGTGACCGTGGTGTGCCTGTTGCCCGAGTTCCTGATCCTCAGGTGGAACGTGCCGTTCTACTTCGGTGGCACATCGCTGCTGATCATCGTGGTGGTGACCATGGATTTCATGGCGCAGGTGCAGGCGTACGTGATGACGCACCAGTACGAAAGCCTGCTCAAGAAAGCCAATTTCAAAGGCGGCCTCACGGCTCGCTAAAGGAAGACTGAAACAGCCTATGTCGAAGGAAGACGTCATCCAGATGCAGGGGGAGATCGTCGAGAACCTGCCCAACGCGACCTTTCGCGTCAAGCTGGAGAATGGCCACGTCGTCCTCGGGCACATTTCCGGGAAGATGCGGATGCACTACATCCGCATCCTGCCGGGCGACAAGGTCACGGTGGAACTGACCCCGTACGACCTTTCGCGGGCACGCATCGTGTTCCGCGCGAAGTAGGAAACAGGAGAGCACCATGAAAGTAATGGCTTCGGTCAAGAAAATCTGCCGCAAGTGCAAGATCGTGCGGCGCAAGCGGGTCGTAAGGGTCATCTGCACCGACCCGCGACATAAGCAGCGGCAGGGTTAATCCCTTGAACAGGCAGCATTTTCCGGATATAATTTCCGGTTCCCCATTGTTACCGGTGCCGCCAGCGTCGCTTGGCGTTGCCGCCTCACAGAGTATTGCGGAGTAATCCATGGCCCGTATTGCCGGAATCAACATTCCCAACCACCAGCACGCCGACGTCGCGCTGACCGCCATATTTGGCATCGGCCATGCGCGCGCCCAGGCGATCTGCAAGGCCGCTGGCATCATCGGCACGCGCAAGATGAAAGACCTGGCCGACGCCGAGGTCGATCGCCTGCGCGAAGCAGTGGCCAAGTTCACGGTCGAAGGCGACCTGCGCCGTGAAGTGTCCATGAGCATCAAGCGGCTGATGGACCTTGGCTGCTACCGCGGCCTGCGCCATCGCAAGGGGCTGCCGGTGCGCGGCCAGCGCACGCGCACCAATGCGCGCACGCGCAAGGGGCCGCGCAAGGCCGCAATCGCCGGCAAAGCGCCGCCGAGCAAGGGCTAAGAGCCGGATAAAACGATCGCAAGTACTGCGGTGTGAACGAATTCTAGGAACCCAATGGCCAAGATCCCGAACCAGCAGCAAGTGCAGTCCGCAGCGCGGGCGCGCAAGAAGGTTAAGAAGAACGTTGCCGAAGGCATCGCCCACGTGCATGCCTCTTTCAACAACACGATCATCACGATCACCGACCGGCAGGGCAACGCGCTTTCGTGGGCCACGTCGGGCAATGCAGGCTTCAAGGGTTCGCGCAAGTCGACGCCGTTCGCGGCCCAGATTGCCGCCGAGCGTGCGGGCCGCGCCGCGCAGGAATGCGGTGTGAAGAACATCGAGGTGCGCATCAAGGGCCCCGGGCCCGGGCGCGAGTCCGCCGTGCGCGCGCTGAACGCGATCGGCATGAAGATCAGCAGCATCGCCGACGTCACGCCGGTGCCGCACAACGGCTGCCGCGCGCCCAAAAAGCGCCGCGTTTAAGGCCAAGGAGAAGACATGGCAAGGAACCTCGACGCGAAGTGCCGTCAATGCCGCAGGGAAGGCGAGAAGCTTTTCCTCAAGGGCGAGAAGTGCTTCACCGACAAGTGCGCAATCGAGCGCCGCGCATATGCTCCCGGCCAGCACGGCCAGAAAAGCGGCATGCGCCTTTCCGATTACGGCAAGCAGCTGCGCGAAAAGCAGAAGATTCGCCGCATCTACGGCATCCTCGAGCGCCAGTTCCGCAAGATCTACGCCGAAGCCGTCCGCAAGAAAGGCGTCACGGGCGATAACCTGCTGCAGTTGCTCGAGTCGCGCCTGGACACGGTGGTGTTTCGGATGGGCTTCGGCGCATCGCGCTCGGAGTCGCGCCAGATCGTGCGCCATAACGGCATCCTCGTGAACGCCAAGCGCGTGAATATTCCGTCCTACCTGGTCAAGCCCGGTGACGTAGTCGAGGTCGCGGGGACCGCCAAGGACCAGTTGCGTATCAAGGCTGCCGCCGAGGCGACCGAGAGTCGTGGCGTGCCTGAGTGGCTCGAGGTCGATGCCAAGGCGCTGAAAGGCACGTTCAAGAACCTGCCCGCCCGCTCCGAACTGCCGGCTTCGATCAACGAGAGCATGGTGGTCGAGCTCTACTCGAAGTAACGGGCCAGGCACGCACAGTCGCAAACTAAGAGAGCGGCCCGGGTTTCGGGTCGCGCGTTATACCTACAGGTCAGGAAAGCAAATATGCCGCAGACCGGATTTTTGAAGCCGCGCATCGTCGATGTGCAGAACCTCTCCCCGTACCACGCGAAGGTCACGATGGAGCCTTTCGAACGTGGCTACGGACATACGCTTGGCAACGCGCTGCGCCGCGTCCTGCTCTCGTCGATGCCGGGCTATGCCCCCACCGAGGTGCAGATCGTGGGGGTGGTGCACGAATATTCGACGCTCGATGGGGTGCGTGAAGACATCGTCGACATCCTGCTCAACCTCAAGGGCGTAGTGCTGCGCCTGCATAACCGCCAGGAAGCCATCCTGACCCTCAAGAAGAAAGGCGAGGGCCCGGTGACTGCGGCCGACATCGAGGAGCAGCACGACGTCGAGATCGTCAATCCCGAGCACGTCGTGGCCCACCTCACCGCCGGCGGCAAGCTCGAGATGCAGATCAAGGTCGAGATGGGCCGCGGCTATGTGCCGGGCAACATGCGCTACCTGCCTGAAGAGACCAAGGGCATCGGGCGCGTCATCCTCGACGCCTCGTTCAGCCCCGTGCGCCGCGTGTCCTACCTGGTGGAATCCGCGCGTGTCGAGCAGCGTACTGACCTCGACAAGCTGGTCATCGATATCGAAACCAATGGTGCGATCGAGCCAGAAGAGTCGATCCGCTACGCCGCGCGCATCCTCGTCGACCAGCTTTCGGTGTTTGCGCAGCTCGAGGGCACCGCGATGCCCACCGAGACGCCCAAGTCGCCGCAGGTGGACCCGATCCTGCTGCGCCCGGTGGACGACCTCGAACTGACGGTGCGCTCGGCCAACTGCCTCAAGGCCGAGAACATCTATTACATCGGCGACCTGATCCAGCGCACCGAAACCGAGCTGTTGAAGACCCCGAACCTGGGCCGCAAGTCGTTGAACGAGATCAAGGAAGTACTTGCCTCGCGCGGCCTCACGCTCGGCATGAAGCTCGAGAACTGGCC
The DNA here is from genome assembly GCA_038319115.1 of Burkholderiales bacterium. Lineage (GTDB taxonomy): Bacteria > Pseudomonadota > Gammaproteobacteria > Burkholderiales > SG8-39 > SZAS-79. The sequence continues at coordinate 14,289 of JBBQCV010000031.1, forward strand.
GCCCGCCGGCCTCGAGCACGGCAGGAACTAGGACCAAAGGACAAAGCCATGCGCCACGGCCACGGACTCAGAAAACTAAACCGCACCTCGAGCCACCGGCTCGCCATGTTCCGCAACATGGCAGTGTCGATGCTGCGCCACGAGACCATCAACACCACGCTGCCGAAGGCGAAGGAACTGCGTCGCATAGTCGAGCCCCTCATCACGCTCGGCAAGGCGCCTTCGCTTGCCAACCGGCGGCTCGCTTTCAATCGCCTGCGCGATCGTGAAATCGTCGGCAAGCTTTTCGACGAACTCGGCCCGCGCTATGCAAATCGCAACGGCGGTTACCTGAGCATCCTCAAGAACGGTTTCCGCAAGGGCGACAATGCCCCCATGGCCGTGGTGATGCTCATGGACCAGCCCGAGCGTGCTGCCGAAGCGAAGCCTGCGGAGAAGGTCGGCGCGTAGGGCACAGAGCTAGCGGACGAAAAAGCCGGGCCATGCCCGGTTTTTTTCGCCTGCACGAGACGGCCTCAGCGCAGAAATGCGAAAGCGCCATTCTGTCCGCGGCAACGCGCATATAGTGCAGAGATCGCCAACGGGGACCGGGCAAGCAGATCCGGGCCGATCCAGAATGCAGGAGCCGCCCACTGCCGGCCGACTCAGGAATCCCGCCGCTCCCTGCGGCGGCGTGGTCGCGCTGCTGCTTGCCGCATGCATTGTTGCGGGGGGCGCATATGCGGCCTCGGGGACGCTCGGATTTTCCGTTCAGGTGACGCCGGGGCTGGTTGCTTCGTACACGCGGCTGTTCGGCTCGGCGGTGCGTGAAAGAATCATCGCCTGGACAGATTTCGCCCGCGCCCAGAAAGCCGCGCCGCGCGCCGCGCGGCTTCTTGCGCCTGAAGGCGCGGAAGCCGACGCCCTGCAGTCTGTCAATTCGTACTTCAACCGGATACCATTCCTCTCGGATGCCGCTCACTGGTCTGCCGAAGACTACTGGGCCACGCCGGCCGAAACGGTGAGCAGCAACGGCGGCGATTGCGAGGATTACTCCATTGCGAAGTACTTCCTGCTCAAAGAAGTCGGCGTGCCCGTGGAACGCCTGAGGATCACCTATGTCAAGGCAGTCAAGCTCAACCAGGCGCACATGGTGCTCGCGTACTACGCGTCGCCCGCCTCCGACCCGTTGATCCTCGACAACCTTGATGACAAAGTGCGGCCTGCGTCAGAGCGCCCCGATCTCGTGCCCGTTTACAGCTTCAACGACGACGACATCGTCATCGTGAGGGACAACAGGAAGTCCAATCCCCTCCAGATCCGGGCCTGGCGCGACCTGCTCGGCAAGCTCGATGCGGAGGCGCGGCTGTGACGCTCGGGCGCCAGCTTTTCGTCGGCCTGTCGATCATCTTCGCGCTGATGGTGCTGGGCATCGAGTCGATCTACATCCAGAACGCGCGCCGGTACCTGCAACAGCAGCTCGACGCCCACGCGCAGGAAACCGCTACCGCGCTGGCGCTTTCCCTGGGGCAGGGCATGAAGGGACCCGACGCGGCACTCGCCGAGACTTTCATCAACCCGGTGTTCGACCGCGGTCACTTCGCCTCCATCAGGCTGCTGGGCGTGGATGGTGCAACGCTGGTGGATCGCAAGCTTGGCGATGTGCAGGACGAATCCCCTGAAGTGCTCAAGCGCGTGCTGTCCTTCCAGGCCCCTACCGGCGAGGCCCTCGTGAGTTCGGGCTGGCGCCAGCTGGGGCGGGTCGTCGTCGTGGTGCATCCGCGCTTCGCCTACAATCAGTTGTGGCACACGCTCATTGAGACGCTCGCGTGGCTGGGGGTGCTGTATGTGCTTGCCCTGCTGGCGATGCGGCGGTTCCTTCGCGGAATCCTGCGCCCGCTGGAAGCAATCGAGCAGGCCGCCCTGGCCATCGGGCGGCGCGAGTTTGGCGCCATCCGCCTCGAAACCCGCACGCGCGAACTGCAACGTGTCGGTGCGGCCATGAACGACCTCTCGGTCAAGCTGCGCGATGCGATCGCCGAGGAATCCAATCGCGCCGACCGCATGCACAAGGCGGCTTTTGAGGACCCGCTTACCGGCGTGCTCAATCGCCGCGGACTCACCCAGCAGGTGCAGGCGTTGTTCGCGGGAGAAGCCGAGATCTCGTCGGGCGCCCTCGCCTTTGTGAGCATGATCGGCCTGGACGAGGCGAACCGATCCCTTGGCGCGGCGCGCGCCGACGAGCTCGTGCAGCAACTCGCCGAAGTCGTGGGCGCGCCGGTTGTCGGCGACCCCCTTATCGTCGGGCGCTGGCAAGGCGGGTCGTTTGCCGTGATGTTGCCGAACCGCGATGCCCTGGCCGCGCGCGAGTGGGGCGAGGCAGTATGCAGCCGGTTCGCGGCGCTCGCCCACGAGCAGCTCGGGGCGGTCTACATTTCGGTCGTCGCGGGGCTTGTGCACTTCGATGCGCAGCGTCCGGCATGGTCCGATCTCGAGCGGCAAGCCGCCCAGGCCCTGGCCGAAGCGATGCAGAAAGGCGACGGCGCGTGCGTGATGCGGACGATGACACAGGGTGCGGCAGAGGCGCGATCCGCCGACGAGTGGCGCGAGCTGATCGAAAGTGCGCTCAAGTCAGGGGCGATGGTCCTGTATGGCCAGCGTGTATTCGGCCTGCCGGGACGCGAAGTCCTGCACATCGAAGTCATGTCGCGCCTGCTCGAGCACGATGGCCGGGCGGTGGCCGCTGTGGCCTTCGTGCCCGCCGCCAGCCGTCATCACCTGCTGCCCCTAATCGACCGCACAATGCTCGCCAACCTCTGGAAGCTGCTTGCAGGCGATGCGTCCCTGCCTGAAAGCGTCGCGGTCAACGTATCGGCCCAAAGCCTCCAGGACCCAGCGTTCCGTGCGGAATTGAAACAACGGCTGCAGCAGTCACCGGAAGTGGCGCGGCGTCTCGTGTTCGAGCTCAGTGGGTATGCCGCGGTGCATAACGTGGAACTCGCCGGGGCGTTCGCCCGCGAGATCCGCCATTCCGGCGCCCGCTTCGCCATCGACGGATTCGAGCTTTCGGGGGCATCGTTGCGCGTCGTGCACCGATTGCTGCCTGAATACATCAAGCTGGCGGAGGGTTATTCGCGCGGCATTGCGTCGGACGACGATCTGCGCTTCCTGGTCGAGTCGCTGATCCGTATCGTGCGGCCGCTCGATATCCAGCTCATTGCCAGCAATATCGAGGATCCCGCGCTGCTTGGCCAGTTGGCCGAACTCGGATTTGACGGCTTCCAGGGTTACGCCGGTGATCGCCCCGCGTCGCTTGAGCGCCCTGCCTAGGCGATGATGATCGCGCGGTAATCGTTGACGTTGGTAAGCGTGGGTCCCGTATGCACGAGATCGTCGATGGCGGAAAAAAATCCCCACGCATCGTTTTTTGCAAGCAGCGCTTTTGCATTGATTCCCGCCGCCGAGGCGCGGGCCAGCGAATCGGGCAGGAGCACGGCGCCCGCATTGTCCTCCGAGCCGTCGATCCCGTCGGTGTCGGCCGCCAGCGCAAACACCGAGTCCATGCCCTGCAATTCCACCGCCAGCGACAACAGGAATTCGCTGCAGCGGCCGCCCCTTCCCTTGGCTCGCACTGTGACCGTACATTCACCGCCGGAAATGAGCGCCACCGGCGCACGGAAAGGCAGCCCGTGCGTGCGCACCTCGCGGGCGATGGCGGCCATCACCTTGCCGACCTCCTGCGCCTCGCCGGTAATCGAATCACCCAGGATCGCGGGCGTGATGCCGCGCGCGCGGAACACTTCCGCTGCCGCTTCCAGCGAGCGGTGCGCAGTAGCGATGACGCGGCTTTCGGAGCGTGCGAACACGGCGTCGCCGGGCTTGGGGGTTTCGCCGACCGACCCTCGTGCGCCGTCGCCCAGGTGTCGTTTCACGCTTGCAGGCGGTTCGACCCCATAGCGGTCAAGGACATCGAGCGCATCCTGGTAGGTGGTGGGATCGGGGGAGCAGGGGCCCGATGCGATATGGGTTGGGTCGTCCCCGGTGACGTCGGATATGACCAGCGCGAGCATGCGTGCCTTGCAAGCCGCCGCCAAGCGGCCGCCCTGGATGACCGAAAGGTGCTTGCGCACAGTGTTCATCTCCTGGATGGGCGCACCGCATAGCAGCAACTGGCGTGTCACTTCCTTCAGGTCGGCCATTGGGACAGCATCGACCGGCAGCGACAGCAGGCTCGAGCCGCCGCCTGAAACGAGCGCCAGGAGCAAGTCGTCCTCACCGAGGGTCCGGACGCGGTCGAGGATCTCCCGGGCGGCGGCTTCACCACTTTCGTCGGGCACAGGATGGCCGGCTTCCACGACCCCGATGCGCCCTGCGGGCAAGCCGTGACCGTAGCGCGTAATCACCAGGCCCGACAGCGCCGCCTTCGCCGGCCAGTGGCGCTCCACTGCCGCGGCCATCGAGGCGGCCGCCTTGCCGGCGCCGATTGCGAGGGTGCGCCCGGCCGGCACGCTGGGCAGGTGCGGCGGGAGGATGCGCAACGGATCGGCCGCCGCCACCGCCGCCCGGAAGCTGTCGACTAGGAGGGCGCGGGGGTCGAAGCCGGGCTGGCTAGCCAAAGGGTTCCCGGATGGCCTGTCCGCGCAATGCGTACAGTCGCGGGTAGGAATCGCGAAAGGCCACGCGAATTTCCTCCACAGGCACATCGGCGAACGATCCCCGGTCGCGGAGGTACTCCATGTGCCGGCGCTCGTCGGCGTCGAACGGGTGGAAGATCGAATCGGCCCGCCCGTCGAACTCCAGCGGCTTGACGCGAAACTTCTCGCACAGGGCCACGTTGAAGGCCGGCGTTGCCTTGACCCACCGGTCATTGATGAGCAACTCGCTGAACCCGTGATAGATGAACTCGTCGCTGCCCATGTATTCGCGCAGCCTGGGCGTGGTCAGGTGGTTCCTGACGTCGGCAAAGCCGATGCGCGAGGGGATGCCGGCCGCGCGTGCCACGGCCGAAAGCAGTGAAGCCTTCCCGACGCAGAAGCCCTCGCCCGCCGCCAGGCAGTCGCTCGCGCGGTACGACGACGCGGCGGTGAAATCGAGGAAGGGGTTGTAGCGGACAAGGTCGCGCACGGCGTAATACAGCGAAACCGCACGTTCCGTGCTGCTCCCGCCACCGCCGTGCTCGGCGGCAAACGCTGCCACTGCCGGGTGCGCGCTGTCGATGTACTCGGCGCTGGCGAGGTACGCCTCGGATGCGTTCACTTGTCCAGCTTCATCATCTTGCGCGTGCCCGTGAAGAGGGGGCTGGAGTGGTTGCAAAGCTCATCAAGGATGGTGAAGTGGTCGGCGCCCGCCACCGTGACGTCGGTGGTGACAGCCGACTTCCAGCGCGCTCCCAGGAGCGCGTTCTGGCGCTTGAATTCGGAGCTTTCCTTCGCTCCCACGGCGGTGACGATCGGTGCGCGGGTCGCTGGTGGCAGGAAGGCGGGAGAAGCCTTCAGCGCAGATGCATCGTCCAGCCTCAGGTCGGAATTGAGCCAGTCGACCTGCACCATCGGCCGCAGGTCGTACACGCCGCTGACCGCGAGCGCGCCCTTGTACAGGTCGCGCGGCAGTTCCTTGTCGTACACCGGCCACAACGCGGCCATCATCATCGCCGTAAGGTGCGCGCCCGCCGAATGACCGGCAACATACAGCCGGTCCTGGTCCATGCCGTAATCCTCGGCGTGCTTCCACAGCCATGCCGATGCCCTGAGCATCTGCTTGACGATGGCTTCGATGCTGGCCCCCGGGCACAGGTCGTAATTGACCGCAACCAGCGAAACCCCGGCGTCGACCCATGCGGGAGCGAGGAAAGAAAAGTCCTGCTTGTCCATCGCCCGCCAGAAGCCGCCATGGATGAACATCATGCAGGTGCCGTCACCTTTGCGCGCCGGAAAAATGTCGAGCATTTCGCCCGGGCTTTCGCCGTATTGGCGGTCGAGGTAGCAGATCATGGACGAGCGCGTGCGCGCCGACTTGTCGGCCCAGCGCGCCATCACTTCCGGGTGGTCGGGGAAAAGCACGCGGTTGTTGTACTCGCGGCTGTAGAAATCGCTTGCGCTCATGTTGGGGTCTGCCGCCCGGGATTGCCGCACTGCTTCAGCCACGATGTTCCCTCAGGATGCCCAGCGCTGCCTGCGCAGGGCGGTCGGAATATGAAAACAGCACGGTCTCGTCCGCGGTCTCGAACCGGACCGGCTGCCAGGAAGGCACCACGAAAGTATCCCGCGGCGAGAAGTCGAAGCTGGCCGCGCCGATGCGCACCGTCCCCTTGCCCTCGGCTACCGAGTAGATGGTCCCGTCGGTCGAGCGATACGGGTCGGAGCGGAAGGCGCGCGGTAGCAGCTGGATGAATGCGCCGATGGTAGGCATGGCGAAGCCGCCGGTCAGCGGGTTGACGAACTGCATCTTCCAGCCATGGCAGGCGTCGGGCGCCTGGTTGCGTTCGAGCGCCGCGAGCGTTTCGCGACTGCGCTCATACGGGTAATTGAAGATCGGCGACGTCTTGGAGGTGGGGAGCGGTCCCAGCGGCACGAGGTTATTCCCGTAGCGCGCGTACGAATCGCCCTCGTTGCGGGTGACAGGCTGCTCGTCCTCGGTGAAGGTCTCCATGAACTGCGCCCCGAAGAACTGAAGGATCTGGATGTCGAGCCCATCCATCCAGACCACCGGCTCGTCGCCGGGGTTGCCGTGGTCATGCCAGGTCCACGAAGGAGTAATGATGAAGTCCCCCGGTCGCATGGTGGTTCGCTCCCCATCCACCGCGGTGTAGGCGCCGGAGCCTTCCACGATGAATCGCAGCGCCGACTGGGTGTGCCGGTGGCTGGGGGCCACTTCACCGGGCAGGATAAGCTGCAGGCCGCAGTAGAGGCTGCGGGTAATGCACGACTGGCCGCGCATCGCCGGGTTCTCAAGCACCAGCACGCGCCTGATCGCTTCGGCCGCGGTGATCAGCTTGCCGGACTCGAGGATAAAAGGACGGATCTCGCTGTATTTCCACAGCGCCGGCTCGCAGCCAGGGTTGGGCAGCCGCGGCACCAGCGCATGGAGGACTTCCCACAACGGAGCGAGGTTATCCCGGTCCAAACGCGAATAGAACTCCGCACGCGAAGCCGCCTCCGTGGGCTCAAGGGATTTCGCGATGGTCGCCGCTTGCATTCACTTCTCCGTCGGGAGCGCAGGCGGCGATTTTAGCAAACGGCCCCGGTGAAGGGGGGCTCCGTTCTTGCGAACTAGGGGGATTTCGCCAGCCAAAACACAGGTTTACCCGGGTTTTGGGGCTTGCCGAGGCTGCTCGTGAGGGCTTTGCCGTCCGGGTCGGCGAGAGCCGCCGTGCGGGCCCGGACGATGGCCGCAGCCTGTTCGGCGGGGTTGGACGTCGGCGGGTTGTCGACCAGCGCGTCCATGATGGCGAGAAAGCTTGCCATCCCGCGCCGGTGAGTGTCGCCGTATCCCTTGATCAGGCCGGCGCACAGGGCGATTTCCAATGCCAGTTGGCTGTCGCGTCCGGCGGCTTCGGTCACGCGCGCGAGCCATGCATCAATGTGCTGCTGCTCGATGCGATAACGGTACGAATAGGGGCGCCAGGGCCGCAGCCATGCCAGCGATCGCACGAGCAGGAACCCCGCCACGCTCGAGGTCTTGATGTGCATGCCGAAGTTGTAGGCGTCGAGCTTGCCCTTTGCCTTGGCCCAGCGCATGAGCCTGCTTCCCAGGGCAGGCGGCAGCAGTGACGCGAACTCTTCCACGCCCGGCTTGAGGAAATCGATGATTTCCACCGGTTCGCCCTCGCCGGCGCGCGCCTCCTTGCGCACGCGCGCAATCCGCTTGGCGCGGGTTTTCAGGTCGGCCACGCGGATGATGTCCTCGAAGCTCATCCAAAGCGCCAACTGGCGCGCTGTTTCGTCGGCGAGCGCCGGGCCGAACGGCACAATGGCGTGCATGCGCTGCCTGAAGAGCGCTGCGTAGGCCGGTCCCTGGTAATCGAGCAAGCGGGCTTCGCAAAGCGCCATGACGTCGGCAGCTGCCTTTGGGCCGGATTCCAATGCGGCGTCCCCGGCATCCTTCCCTGCGGCCGTGGCGCCGCCCGCGGCAAGTTCGAAGCCGGCGGCGAAACCGCGCAAGGATGCCGCAGCCCCGCGGCCGGAATGCCCGATCGCCTGCTCGCACGCATCACGCGCAAGCGGCAGCGCGCCCGAGCCGGCCATCGCGCCGAACAGCACCGCGTTGATCACCGTCCCGTTGCGGCTTGCAATGTCACGCATGTCGAACAGCACGGCGCGCCTGGCAAGCTGCGACGCGGCTTCGAGCACTCGCGTGCTGTCGAACCGCCCATCGGACATCTGCATCTTTTCGCTGGTGGCATAAATGCGGTGCGTGGATGCAACCAGGGCCGTGCGATCGGGGCTCACGAAGCCGTTTTGCAGCGCTCGCCCGGCCTCCATGAGCTCGGAGGCGACCATGATGTCGACGTTGCCGGGGCTGGGCGTCAGCGCCATCAGCAGTTCGCGGCCGGCCAGCGCCTCGCGCCGCGCCGGAAAAATCTCGAGGTAATACGTGGTGGCCCCGGTGCGCTGGGCAACGCCGGGTATCGAAGTTGCCTGCACAGGGAATCCGCTGTGGGTCGCGGCCTCCACGATCCACTCGGCAAGCACCCCGCCGCCCTCCCCGCCGAGAGCGGCGACGAGGATGGTGATGGTGCGCTCGGGCAGGGCCTGGTTCACTGGGCAGCCGCCGGCTTTGCCATCAGCAGGCCGGTCACAGTCGAGCGCACCCGGGCCACGAACCGATCCCACGTGCCCGGGTTCTGGATCACTTCAGCGCGGTAAAACGACGGACACAGCACAGCAGCATGCGCATTCTCGCCGCACAGGCCGCATCCAACGCAGCCGTCGATGACGGTGGCGACCGGGTCGCGCCGCAGCGGGTCGGGATTGTCCTTGATGGTCAGCGTCGGGCACCCCGAAATGCGGATGCACGAGTGGTCGCCAGTGCAGGTGTCCTCGTCCACACCGTATTTCACCCGCACCAGCCGCTCGCCCGAGGAGAGCTTGGCGGCGTTCACGGGGCGCAGCTTGCGCTGCCGTTCGAGCTGGCATTCGCCTTCGGCGACGATCACCTTGAGGCCGCGGAAATCGGAGGTCATCGCCTCGGCAAGCGTCTCCGCCACCGCCCCGACACGATAATTGTCCACCGTCTTCATCCAGCCGACCCCCAGCCCTGTGAGGGCCCGCTCGATGCTCATGTCGGGATCCTTATGCTCGCTGTGCTGCGGCGAGGAGGGAAGCTCCTGCGTCCCGGTGGCCGAGCTGTAGCCGTTCTTCATGATGACGAGGATCCCGTCGCTCTTGTTGAACACCGCGTTGGCCACGCCCGAAGTGAGTCCGTTGTGCCAAAACCCGCCGTCACCCATGATGGTCACGGTGCGGTTGCCGAACATGCTGTGGACGGCCGAATTCGATGCCATTCCCAAGCCGTAACCGAGCACCGTGTGGCCGATGTTGAACGGTGGCAGGGTCGAGAACGTATGGCACCCGATGTCGGCCGACACGTGATAGGCGCCCAGCTTGCGCTCGACCAGTTTCATGGCGGAGAAGACCGGGCGCTCAGGGCATCCGACGCAAAAGCCGGGCGGGCGCGCCGGAATTGGCCCGCCGAGCAATTCGGCGGCGCGCTTCTTGGGCGCCGTGAGCATTTCGAAAGCCGCGCGGATGCGGTCCGTGTCCACGCCTGCAGGCGCTGCCTGCTCGATGAATCGCGCCATCCCGGCCAGCACCACTTCGCCGGTGTATTCGCCGGCCAGCGGCAACAGGCCTTTGCCGAGGATCGCGGTCGTCTGGTTCCCTGCCCGCCTGAGCATCGCCTGCACGGCATCCTCGATATAGGCCGGCTGGCCCTCCTCGACGATGAGCACGGAGCGCTTGTCCGCGCAGAACGCAGCCACTTCGTCGGGGACCATCGGGTAGGTTACGTTCATGCAGTAGATCGGGATGCGCGTCGCGCCGAATGCGTCGGCCAGCCCCAGTTGTTGCAGGGAGCGGACCGTCACGTTGTACATGCCGCCCTGGCAGAGGATGCCTGCATCGTGCGCGTCGCCCGCAAACACCTCGTTCAGGCCGTGGTCACGGATGAACTGCACGGCGGCGGGCCAGCGCACTTCGATCTTGTGCTTTTCCTGCGCGTACGTGGAGGGCGGCAGGCTGATGCGTGCGAAATCGAAATCGGGCCGGCTGATGAAGTTGCGACGTGAAAACTCCGATGCGCGGTTCGGTTTGGTTTTGAATGTGCCCTGCACATGGCAGGCGCGGATGCGCAGTTCGAGCAGCACCGGCGTGTTCGACGCCTCGGACAGTTCGAAAGCCTTTTCGACTGTCTCAACGATCTTCGGCAGGTTCGGGCGGGGGTCCAGCAGCCACATCTGCGATTTCATCGCGAAAGCGTGGCTCCTTTCCTGGATGATCGAGGCACCCTCGCCGTAGTCCTCGCCGAGCACGATGAGTGCGCCGCCCTTGACCCCGGCGGAGGCGAGGTTGGACAGCGCGTCCGAGGCGACGTTGGTGCCGACCGTCGACTTGAACGTGACCGCACCGCGCAGCGGGTAGTTGATCGACGCGCCCAACATCGCTGCCGCACCGGCCTCCGAGGCATTGGTCTCGATATGGATGCCAAGCTCGTCCATGATGTCGCGCGCGTCGTTCAGCACGTCCATCATGTGGGACACGGGCGCTCCCTGGTAGCCCCCCACATAGGCAACGCCCGATTGCAGCAGCGCCTTGGTGACCGCGAGGATGCCCTCGCCATGGAACTCCTCGCCCTCGCCCAGCCTGAGCTTTTCCACTTCCTGCTTGAATGACCTTTCCATTGCCGATTCTCCAGTCCGCGGCGGTCCGCCTAGCCCAGCATCCGGGGAAGCCAGGTCGCCACCCCCGGTACGAGGAACACCAATGCCAGCACGAGGATGCTCATCGCCACGTAAGGCACGACTGCGGCGAATATGTGGCTCATCCTCACTTCGGGCGGCGCTACGCCCTTCATCGTCATGAGCAGCAGCCCATGCGGCGGCAGGAGCAGGCCGAGCTGCATGCAAATAAGGAACATTACACCGAACCACACGAGGTCGATGCCCAAGGCCTGCACGACCGGCATGAAGATCGGCAGCGTGATCAGCATCATGCTCACCTGGTCGACGAATATGCCGAGGAAGATCAGGAGCAGCATCATGCCGGCAAGCACCGCCATCGGCGGGAGGCCCTGGCCGGTGATCAATGACACCAGCCCGGCGCTCGCCCCCGAGAAGCTCAGGATCTGCGAGAACGTCGTCGCGCCGACGATGATGAACAGGATCATGCCCGAAATGCCCACCGTGCCGCGCAACGCGGCAATCATCGCGGCCGGCCCGAGCGCGCGGTAGGCAAGGGCGAGGACCATCGTCGCAAGCGCCCCGATCGCCGCGGACTCGGTCGGCGTGGCCCAGCCCGCCGACATCGAGGCCACCACGATCGCGAAGATCGAAACCAGCGGGA
>JBBQCV010000032.1:0-25766 GCA_038319115.1 Burkholderiales bacterium
GCGCAGCGGGGGCATCGAGGCCGCGCGAGCACCGGCAGGTCCGCGATGCAATCGGCACACAGCAGGCCTTTGGCCTCGCCGCGGCACAGATAGCACGTTCCGCCGAACAGCCGTTGGGCAAACGCCGCCGCACCGCGGGTCCAGGGAGAGGCCTTCATCACGGAAGATTATGCGGCAAGCGCCGCGAATGTTGACGGGGCCCTCCCCGGCACCTGAAAATCGGCGCCTTCCTTTGCATCGGAACACCCCAAATGTGGACAGTTGCCGGTCTCGGCGCGGCGCTTGCCGCCGGAAAGGCCACCGCCCGCTCGCTCACCGAGCAGGCCCTCGCACGCATCGCCGATCCGACTGGTGAAGGCGCGCGCGCCTTCCTCAAAACCTACGCCGAAATCGCGCTGGCCGAAGCCGCGCACTCCGACCGCCTGCGCGCCGCCGGCATCGTGCGCTCGCCCATCGAGGGCATCCCGATTTCGGTCAAAGACCTTTACGACGTCGCCGGCGATGTGACGCGAGCCGGTTCCAAAGTGCTTGCCGGCGACCCACCCGCTCGCGCCGATGCGCCTGCGGTGGCGAGGCTGCGCGCCGCCGGGGCGGTGATCGTGGGCCGCTCCAACATGGTCGAGTTCGCGTTCGGCGGCGTCGGCCTGAATCCGCACTACGGCACGCCGAAGAATCCGTTCGATCGCAAGAGCGGGCGCGTGCCCGGCGGCTCGTCCTCGGGTGCGGCGGTGGCGGTGGCCGACGGCATGTGCGCCATGGGGCTCGGATCGGATACGCGCGGCTCGGTGCGCGTGCCGGCCTCGCTCTGCGGCGTGGCCGGATTCAAGCCCACTGCGGGACGGATTCCGCGCGATGGCGCGTTCCCACTGTCGTGGACGCTGGATTCAGTCGGCCCGCTGGCCAACAGCGTGGCGTGTTGCGCCGCGTACGACGCGGTCCTGGCTGGCGAGGTCCCATCGGCACTGGCCGATTTTTCGGCCAAGGGCCTGCGTCTGATGGTGCCCAAGGGTTTCCTTCTCGACGACCTCGATGGCGCAGTGGCCAAGGCATTCGAGCGCGCGCTCTCGGCGTTGTCGAAAGCAGGCGCGATCGTCAGCGAAATCGACGCGCCGCTTTTCGACCGCTCGATGGATCTCTATAAGAACGGCGGCTTTGCCGGTGCCGAGGCGTGGGTGATCCACCGCGAGAGGCTGGCCACGCGCGCCGCGGAGTACGATCCGCGCGAGTCGAAGCGGGTCGTGCTCGCCAAGGACTTCTCCGCGGCTGATTACATCCAGCTCGGCTTCGATCGCGCGGCGTTCATTCGCGAGGCCGAGGCCCTGGGTGCGGCTTACGACGCGATGGTCTACCCGACCACACCCTGCGTGGCGCCGACGATCGAGGAGGCGGGGCGCAGCGACGACGATTATTTCCACTGGAACCTGCGCCTTTTGCGCAACACCGGCCTTGGCAACGTGCTCGATGGTTGCGGCGCGACGCTGCCGTGCCACGCGCCCGGTGAGGCGCCCGTCGGCCTGTCGGTGGCCGGGTTTCGCGGTGCCGATCGCCGCATCCTCGCCGTCGCGTCGTGCGTCGAGCGCGCCCTGCATCCGGTCACGCAGCGCGCCACGGGCTAGCGCCCGCCCGCCAGCAAGCGCTTGGCATCCCAAAACGCCCCGCCCGTCCCCCCCGACCCCTTCCGGCTTGATGCACGCAGCGTGCGCCGCCACGCCGACCGCGCCGCGCCGACGTATCTGGCCGCCGCGCGCCTCGAACGGGAAGTCGGCGCGCGCATGCTCGAGCGGCTCGACTACGTGAAGCTCGCGCCTGCGCGCATCCTCGACGCAGGATCGGGACCCTCTCCGCAGGCGCACGAGCTGGCAAAACGCTATCGCGCGGCGCAGCTCGTGGCGCTCGATGCGTCCGAGCCCATGCTGCGCAAAATCAAGTCTGGGAGCTTCGTCGGGCGCTTCGTCGGACGCATCTCGGGACGGACGCGCAGCGCCGCAGTCTGCGCCGATTTTGGCCGCATGCCGTTTGCGGCGGGCAGTTTCTCGCTGGTCTGGTCAAACATGGCGCTGCACTGGGGCGCGGACCCGCGCCTCGCGATCGGCGAATTCCATCGTGTGCTCGAAGTCGAAGGCCTGCTCATGTTCAGCACGCTCGGCCCCGACACCCTGAAGGAACTGCGCGCGGCCGTCGCCGGCAGCGCTGGACCGCGCCGCGTGCACGCGTTCATCGACATGCACGATCTGGGCGACATGCTGGTGGCCGCGGGATTTGCCGCCCCGGTCATGGATACGGAGACGATTACGCTGACTTACGCCGATGCAGGCGCGATGACAGCGGACCTGCGCGCCAGCGGGCAGACCTGCGCGCTCGCTGCGCGCCCGCGCGGGCTGCTCGGCCGCGGGCAATGGCAGGCGATGCGTGCCGCCCTCGACGGGCAAATGCGCGCCGGCCGATTGCCGGCCACGATCGAAGTCGTCTACGGGCACGCGTGGAAGGCCGCGTCGCGACGCACCCCGGAGGGCCACGCCGTGGTGGATTTCGCCAGTCCAACGCGGGTGCGAAACTGAATCCCGAAAACGCGTCTAAATCCGGGGCCTTAACGCTGCCCGCGCCTTGTTTGGGCAGAACCACTGTGGTACCTTATGCGGGCTTTTTTTGCGGTGCCGCCACGACGCTTCCATGAAAGGTTGGAACCACGAATTTCCCCGCCAGGAACTGGCATTCCAAGGGCTGGGGCCAGGGTTCAGCCTGCTCCTCAAGCGCAACTGCTCGATTTCCCCTTCCGGCCTTTTGAAGGTCTTCGGGTTGATCGCGATCGTGACATTGGGAATAGCGGCGGCATTCGCGGCGCTGGGGGCGTGGATGGTGCTCCCGTTTGCGGGAATCGAGATCGTGGCACTGGGAGTGGCATTTGCCCTCAACGGGCGGCACGCGGCGGATTACGAGCGCATCAGGCTCGGTGATGGCGCGCTGGAAGTGGAAGTGTGCGAGTCGGACTCGGTCCGCCGGCACCGTTTCAGCGCCGCACGGGCAAGCATAAGGATCTCCGAAGAGGGCCGCAGCATGCGGGTCCTTCTCGGGGTGCCAGGGCGAAGCCTGGAGATCGGGCGTCACCTGCATGGCGAGGCGCGCCTCGAACTGGCGCGCGAGCTGAAAAGACGACTACGGAACTAGGAATCGAGAGGGTGAGCATGCAACAGTTTTTGGGACGAAAGTTCGGACGGTGGGCACTGGTCGCGGGGTTGCTCGCGCTTGCCGCCGCCGGGAGCGCGCACGCGCTGGAGTGGAACCTCCAGCCGGCTGCAACCAAGATCGCCAGCGACATCCACGACCTGCACGAATACGTGATGCTGCTCATCGTGGTGATCTTCGTCGCCGTGTTCGGGGTGATGTTCTATTCGGTCTTCGCCCACCGCAAGTCGCAGGGCCACAAGGCGGCCAACTTCCACGAGAACACCACGGTCGAGATCATCTGGACGGTGATCCCGCTGCTGATCCTCATCGTGATCGCCTGGCCGGCGACGCGCGCGGTCATCGCACAGAAGGACACCGCCAACTCGGACATGACCATCAAGGTCACTGGCTACCAGTGGAAGTGGGGTTACGACTACATCAAGGGCGAAGGAGAGGGCATCAGCTTCGTGTCCCAGCTCTCGACCCCGCGCGACCAGATCGAGGGCAAGGAAGCCAAGGGCGAGCATTACCTGCTCGAAGTCGACAACGAGCTGGTGGTCCCGGTGGGCAAGAAAGTCCGCATCCTCACCACCGCCGCCGACGTGATCCACGCCTGGGGCGTGCCCGCCTTTGGTGCCAAGCAGGACGCGATCCCCGGATTCATCCGCGACATCCACTTCAGGGCCGAAAGGGTCGGCATCTTCCGCGGCCAGTGTGTGGAACTGTGCGGCAAGGAGCACGGCTTCATGCCGATCGTGGTGCGCGTGGTGAGCGCCGAGGACTACACCAAGTGGGTCGATGGCGAGAAGAAGAAGCTCGCCGCGCTGGCCGACGACCCCTCCAAGGTCTGGACGCTGGACGACCTCAAGGTGCGCGGGGAGAAGGTCTACGCGGCCAACTGCGTGGCCTGCCACCAGGCCACCGGCAAAGGCGCGCCGCCGGCGTTCCCGCCCCTGGACGGCTCGAAGATCGCCACCGGCCCCAAGGCCGCCCATATCGACATCGTCATGCACGGCAAGCCGAATACCGCGATGGCCGCTTTCGACAAGCAGCTGAGCGATACGGACATTGCCGCGGTCGTGACTTACGAACGAAATGCGTGGAGCAACAAGACCGGCGAGGTGATCCAGCCCGCCGAGATCAAGGCCCTGCGCAAGTAATGCATACCTTAGGAGACACCCAATGAGCGCAGTCATCGACGGTCACGGCCACGCCCCGGACGATCACAACCACGGTGATCACCACCACGGCTACGGCGGGATCATGCGGTGGATCACCACCACCAACCACAAGGACATCGGCACGATGTACCTCTGGTTCAGCTTCACCATGTTCATGGTGGGTGGCACGATGGCGCTGGTCATCCGCGCCGAGCTGTTCACGCCGGGCTTGCAGATCGTCAACCCCGACTTCTTCAACCAGATGACCACCATGCACGGGCTCATCATGGTGTTCGGGGCGATCATGCCGGCCTTCGTGGGGTTCGCCAACTGGCTCATCCCGATGCAGATCGGCGCGCCCGACATGGCGTTCGCGCGCATGAACAACTGGTCGTTCTGGATCCTGCCCTTCGCCGCGTCGCTGCTGATGATCTCCTTCTTCGTGCCTGGCGGCGCCCCCGGCGTAGGCTGGACGATGTACGCCCCCCTCACCGTGCAAATGGGCATGGGAATGGACCTCACGATCTTTGCGGTCCACCTGCTGGGCATGTCCTCGATCATGGGCTCGATCAACATCGTGACCACCATCCTCAACATGCGCGCCCCTGGCATGACGCTCATGAAGATGCCGTTGTTCTGCTGGACCTGGCTGATCACCGCCTACCTGCTGATCGCTTCCATGCCGGTGCTGGCCGGCGCGGTCACCATGACGCTCACCGACCGCCATTTCGGCACCTCGTTCTTCAACGCCGCGGGCGGCGGCGACCCGGTGCTCTACCAGCACATCTTCTGGTTCTTCGGCCACCCCGAGGTCTACATCATCATCCTGCCGGCGTTCGGCGTCGTATCGCAGATCCTGCCGGCATTTTCGCGCAAGCCCCTGTTCGGCTACGCCTCGATGGTCTATGCGACAGCATCGATCGCGATCCTGTCCTTCATCGTGTGGGCGCACCACATGTACACCGTCGGCATGCCGGTGACCGGGCAGCTGTTCTTCATGTACGCCACCACGCTGATCGCTGTGCCGACCGCAGCCAAGATCTTCAACTGGCTGGCCACGATGTGGCGCGGTTCGCTTACGTTCGAGACGCCGATGCTCTTCGCGCTCGGGTTCCTGTTCCTGTTCACGATGGGCGGATTCTCCGGCCTCGTGCTGTCTCTCGCCGCGGTCGACATCCAGCTGCACGACACCTATTACGTGGTGGCGCACTTCCACTACGTTATGGTGGCCGGCGCGCTGTTCACGGCCTTCGGCGGCATCTATTTCTGGTTCCCCAAGTGGACCGGCAAGATGTACGACGAGACGCTGGGCAAATGGCACTTCTGGCTGTCGATGATCTTCTTCAACATGGCGTTCTTCGTGCAGCATTTCTCCGGCCTGGCGGGCATGCCGCGGCGCATCCCCGACTACCCGCTGATCTTCGAGACGTGGAACAAGATTTCCACCATCGGGGCGTTCGGCTTCGGGTTCTCGCAGCTCCTGTTCCTGTACATCATCGTGAAGGCGCTCTCGAGCGGCCCGAAGGCGGCGGAAAAACAATGGGAGGGCGCCGACTCGCTGGAATGGACGCACCTGCCCTCGCCCGCGCCGTACCACTCGTTCGAGACCCCGCCGGTCATCAAGTGAGCGCAGGCTTGTCCCAGGCACCCGATGCAGGCACGGGCGTGAGCCGCAACGCAAAAACCGGCCTCGTACTGGCGGCGGTGGCGCTGGTGTTCTTTCTCGCCATCATCGCCAAGTACTGGCTGCTGCGATGAGCGCGACACCTCTTGGCGAAGTCCCCGGCGAGGTGCCGGGAAACAACCGGCGCACGCTGGTCAAGCTGTCGATCGTCGCCGCGCTGATGTTCGGCTTCGGTTACGCCATGGTGCCGTTCTACAAGCAGATCTGCCAGGCGCTGGGGATCAACAGCCTGGTGCCGGTGGCGACCGCGACGAAGGAAAACACCCAGGTCGATTTCGCCCGCACGATCACCATCGAGCTGGACGCCAACGCGCATCACCTGCCGTGGCGTTTCCGGCCTCTGCAGAGCCACGTTGAGGTGCACCCGGGCCAGCTCACCACGATCGAATACGAGATCGTCAACACGCGCAACGCTCCCGTGACAGGGCAGGCCATGCCGAGCTACGGGCCCCAGCTTGCAGGCCAGTTCTTCAGCAAGCTCGAATGCTTTTGCTTCACCAAGCAGACGCTGGCGGCCGGTGAAACCCGCCGCATGCCGGTGGTGTTCCTCATTGACCCCAAGCTGCCGGCCGACGTGAAGACCATCACCCTGTCCTACACCTTCTTCGAGGTGGCTGGCATGGGAGGCAAGTCTTGATGGCCGCAGGCGCCCCGCGCAAGGCTTCCGGCGCCGAAGTGGCCCGCGCGGTGTTCTGGTCGTTTTTCGGGGTGCGCAAGAAAAAGGACTACGCCAGCGACTCGGCGCGCATCAGCCCGGCGCAGATCGTGGTCGCCGGCCTGTTGGGGGGCGTAGTGTTGGTGCTGACGCTGGTGATGATCGTCAAGCTGGTCACCAGCTAGCGACGCAAACAGCTGGATTCAGGGATTACGGGAGAATACGAAATGTCGCAACATCCGAGCGCTCAGGCCACACCGGCCTACTTCATACCGCAGCCCATGCCGTGGCCCATCATGGGCTCGGTCGGCCTGTTTTTCATGGCCATCGGCGCCGTCTTCGTGTTCAACGGCATGAGCGCCGGCTGGGTGTCGCTCGCGCTCGGGTTCGTGATCCTGCTCTACATGATGTTCCGCTGGTTCGGCGACGTGATCCGCGAATCCGAAGGCAACCTGTATTCCAAGCAGGTGGACGTTTCGTTCCGCTGGGGCATGAGCTGGTTCATCTTCTCGGAGGTGATGTTCTTCGCCGGGTTCTTCGGCGCACTGTTCTGGGCGCGCATGGTATCCGTCCCGGACCTGAGCAGCCTCTTGCACAACGAACTTCTCTGGCCCGGCTTCAATGCGCACTGGCCCTCGGCCGGTCCGGGGTTCGCGGAAAAATTCTCCCCGATGGGCGCCTGGGGGCTGCCCGCGCTCAACACCTTCCTCCTGCTTTCGTCGGGCGCCACGATAACGGTCGCGCACTGGGCGCTGAAGGAAAACAAGCGCGGCATGCTCAACCTGTTCATGTTCCTGACCGTTGCGCTGGGCGTCGCGTTCCTCGCCTTCCAGGTGATCGAGTACGGCCACGGGTACTCGGAGCTGAACCTCAAGCTCTCCACCGGAGTGTACGGCTCGACTTTCTACATGCTCACGGGGTTTCACGGTTTTCACGTCACCCTCGGTGCGATCATGCTGACGGTGATCCTCGCGCGCTGCCTTGCGGGGCACTTCACGCCGAACCACCACTTCGCCTTCGAGGCCGTGGCCTGGTACTGGCACTTCGTCGACGTGGTGTGGCTGGGGCTGTTCATATTCGTCTACTGGCTGTAGCAGGGCATCGCCGGTAAAGGTTAACGAGGAGGAGGGTTTCGGGTGCGCGCACCAAGACGCCCGCCTGGAACTCCGGAGGCAGCAAGCTTGATGCCGCACGCAGTGCGGCATCTTTTTTTGCGGAGCGGGGTGGGTCGGGCGGACCCGGAGGCGGCGGCCCCCAGCGGCCCGTCCGGCGCCGACATTAATTTTTTCAGCCGCCGACGCGGTCGGGAATGAAACCGAAGTAGTAGCTGGCCATCAAAATCAGGAACAGCGCCATCGACAGTCCCACGCGCAGGGCGAGGGCCTTGACCCCCCGCTTGGATTTCGGGTCGTCGTGCATGACGTAATACAGCCCCGAACCGAGGCTCGCGACGATCAGGAGCAGCATGGCAATGACGAAATATCGCATGAATGCAGTTTAGTCCAAGGCAGGCAGCCATTCCACACGTCCCGCGACAATTGCAGGGCCTGCGATTCCGCCCGAAGTGGGTGCCGATGATGCTCGTCCTTGCTGCAAGCATCACCATGGTCTCGCTCGGCCAGTGGCAAGGCAGGCGCGCGGACGAAAAACGCGCGCTCGCTGCCCGGTTCGAAGCCGCAGCCCATGGTGTTGCGCTCGCAGTTCCCGCAGGGGAGGTCGCGGGATCGCTCGCCTTCAAGCCGCTCAGGGTGACCGGCGTGTTCCTGCCGCAATTCACGATCCTGCTCGACAACAAGGTCTACCACGGCCGGCCGGGGTATTACGTCGTGTCTCCGATGCGCCTCGCCGGCGGCCCCATGCACGTGCTGGTGAACCGGGGCTGGGTTGTGGCCGGCCCGAGCCGTGCTGTCCTGCCGGAGGTGAAGACTCCGCAGGGCGAAATTACGCTGGAGGGGCTGGGCCTTGAGCATGCCCCGCGGGTTCTTGCCGCGGGCGAAGGCCGGCCGGCGGGCACGGTCTGGCAGAACGTCGCACTGCAGGATTTCGCCGCTTGGTCGGGCCTCGCGCTGCAGCCGGTGTTCCTCGAGCAGCATTCGGCGCTCGCCGACGGGCTCGTGCGCGACTGGCCGCGGGCCGATTTCGGCATCGAGCGGCACGTGAGCTACGCAATCCAGTGGTACCTCATGGCGGCCGTCGCCCTGGCGATTTTTCTCGGACTGGGATTCGAACGTGCGAAACCTGCTTCCCGCTGACCCGGTGCGGCGTGGCCGCGTCAAGCTGCTCGCGCTGGCGGCCTTCTTCGCCCTGCCGGTGCTGGCCGGCTACGTGGTGTATTTCTTCGACCTTGCGCCCGGGAGCACAGGCAACTATGGCACCCTCCTCGCCGCGCGGCCGCTGGCCGACACCCCCCTCGAGCCCATGGAAAGCGGTGAGCCGTTCCGTTTTTCGCAACTTCGCGGCAAGTGGCTGCTTGTGCAGTTCGATTCGGGAGCTTGCGCGGCCTATTGCGAGCGCAAGCTGTACTTCATGCGTCAGGTCAGGAAGGCGCTGGGCAAGGACATGAGCCGCGTCGAGCGCGTCTGGCTGGTCACGGACCGGCAGGCGCCGGCGCCACGCCTGCTCGAGGCAATCGAAGGCACGCACATGGCGCGCACGACGGGCAATGCGGTGGCGGCGGAGTTTCCAGCCGACCGTGCGGCGGCGGATCATGTGTACCTCGTCGATCCACATGGCAACCTGATGATGCGGTTCCCGCGCGATCCCGATCCATCGCGCATGCTCAAGGACCTGCAGCGGCTCATGAAGGTATCGGGCATCGGATGAGCGCGGACCGCAACGGGGTGTTCTTCCGCGCGCTCGTCCTCGTGTGCGCCTGCCTGACCTTCGTGGTCGTTGTCGTCGGCGCCTACGTGCGCCTCTCGGATGCGGGACTGGGGTGCCCCGACTGGCCCGGGTGCTACGGCAAGCTCACGCCTGCCGATGCGCAAAGCCACATCCAGCGTGCTGTCGAAGAACAAGGCGGCACGCACGGCCCGGTGTCAATGCACAAAGCGTGGAAGGAGATGGGGCACCGATACCTCGCCGGTTCGCTCGGCTTGCTGCTTGCGTTCGTCGCGGTCCTCGCCTGGCGCCGCCGGCGGCGTCCGGGGGCGTCGCCGTGGCTGGCGACAGCCATCGTGCTTGTCGTCGGCGTGCAGGCCACGCTGGGTAAATGGACGGTCACCATGCTGCTCAAGCCCGCGATAGTCACCGCGCACCTCATTGGCGGCATGACCACGCTCGCCCTGCTGGTGTGGCTGGCGCTGCGGCAGTGGGTCCCGGGCGGCGGTGCAAAAGCGCCGGGGATGACGGCATTGCGGCCCCTCGCCATTGCGGCGCTTGGCGTGCTGTGCCTGCAGATCGTGCTCGGTGGGTGGGTCAGCACCAACTATGCGGCGCTGGCCTGCCCGGACCTGCCGCTATGCCGCGGGGCGGTCGTGCCATCCATGGATTTCGCCAATGCTTTCCATGTTGTGCGCGAACTCGGCATGACCGCGCAGGGTGGCCTGCTTCCGGGCGATGCGCTGGTGGCGATCCACTGGACACACCGGCTGGTGGCGCTGGTGGTGGTGCTGACCCTCGCTAGCCTTGCGATTCGCCTGCTGCGGGTGGCGCACGTGCGGCCACTGGGATGGCTGCTGCTTGCGCTGCTTGGCGCGCAGTTCCTGCTTGGGCTCGCCAATGTCGCGCTAAGCCTGCCGCTTGCGCTGGCTGCCGCCCACAATGCCGGCGCGGCCCTGCTGCTCACCCTGCTCATCGTGATAAACTACTTTTGTTTCCATGGACTTGCGCTTCCGCTGGTCGCTCGCCACGCGGCGCCCCGTCCACCCGGCTGAAACCCATCCGACTCCCCGACGTGTCCACCAACACCCTCGATTCCGGCATTACCCGCACCCCCTGGCAGAAAGCGCGCTCGTTCTATGCGCTGACCAAGCCTCGCGTGGTGTCCCTGATCGTGTTTACCGCCGTCATCGGCATGTTCCTCTCGACACCGGGCATGGTCCCGCTGCAGGTGTTGCTGGCCGGCACGGTGGGCATAGCGCTCGTTGCAGGCGCCGCCGCCGCCGTGAATTGCCTCGTCGAGCAGAAGATCGATGCGCTCATGCGCCGCACCAGCTGGCGTCCGTTGCCGCGGGGCGAGCTGACCGCGCTGCAGACGCTGCTGTTCGCGGGAGGGGTCGGTGGATTGGGGCTGTGGCTCCTCAACGCCTTTGTCAATCCGCTCACCATGTGGCTCACGCTGGGCACGTTCGTCGGATACGCGGTGATCTACACGGTGATCCTCAAGCCCGCCACGCCGCAGAACATCGTGATCGGCGGCGCCTCGGGTGCGATGCCGCCGGTGCTGGGCTGGGCCGCCGTGACCGGCGAAGTCACCACCGAAGCGATGATGCTGTTCCTCATCATCTACACATGGACGCCGCCGCATTTCTGGGCGCTGGCGCTGTACCGCACCGAGGAATACGCCAAGGCCGGGCTGCCGATGCTGCCGGTCACGCACGGGCAGAAATTCACCCGGCTGCATGTGCTGCTCTACACGCTGATCATGTTCGCCGCATCGCTGCTGCCGTTCGTGGTGCGCATGAATGGCTGGCTTTACCTGGGGGCGGCGATCGTGCTGGGCGGCATCTTCATCGCCTATGCCGTGCGCATCTATGTCAATTACAGCGATGCCCTTGCCCGGCGCACGTTCCGTTACTCAATCCTCTACCTCTCGCTGCTCTTCGCAGCGCTGCTCGCCGATCACTACCTTGTGGCGTAGCCTCGCCGCGCTGTTCATTTGCCTCGCCCTCGCGGGCTGCGACGGCGCGGGACCTAAATTCCGCAACGTGGACATTACCGGGGCGGACTACGCCAAGGATTTCTCGCTGACCGACCACACCGGCAAGCCCCGCACGCTGGCCGACTTTCGCGGCAAGGTGGTGGTGGTGTTCTTCGGCTACACGCGCTGCCCCGATGTCTGCCCCACCACGCTGGTCGAGCTCAAAGGGGTGATGCAGAAGCTCGGTCCCGATGCCGACAAGGTGCAGGTCCTGTTCATCACGCTGGACCCGGAGCGCGACACCAAGGAAGTGCTCGCGCAGTATGTGCCGGCATTCGATCCGCGCTTCCTCGGCCTCTATGGCGACCCCGCCACGACGACGCGATCGGCCAAGGAGTTCAAGATTTTCTACGACAGGCGCGCCGGCTCGTCCCCGGAGAGTTACACCATCGACCACACTGCTGCGAGCTACGTTTTCGATGCGAAGGGACGCGTGCGCCTGTTCGTGAGGCATGACCAGACGGGCGCGCTGGCCGAAGATATACGCGCCCTGCTCAAGGAAGGCGGCTAGCCACCCCCGAAACAAAACGGCCGCAAGAGCGGCCGTTTAACAGGGCATAGAGGCGAGCCCTCGCGGGACTCGCCCGGGGCTATGCGGCGACGGGCCCCATGACCTTGCGCATTTTCTCCAGAGCCTTGGCCTCGATCTGGCGGATACGTTCGGCTGATACCTTGAATTCCGCGGCCAGGGCGTGCAGCGTCAGGCCGCCCTTCTCGCGCAACCAACGCGTTTCCACGATCCGGCGGCTGCGCGCATCGAGGCTGTCGAGCGCCTTGGCCAGGCCTTCGGAGCGCAGGCGCTCGGACTGCTCGGCCTCGAGCACTTTGGACGGTTCGGCATTGGCGTCCGCGGCGAGGTAATTGACCGGCGCGTAGGACTCGTCGTCGTCATCCGCCTCGAAAGTCATCTCCTGGCCGGCCAGCCGCATCTCCATTTCGGAGACTTCCTCAGGTTTGACCTTGAGTTCCCTGGCCATGCGGCCGACATCCTCGGGGGACATCGTCCCGAGCCCCTTCTTCATTGAACGCAGGTTGAAGAACAGCTTGCGCTGGGCCTTGGTGGTCGCCACCTTGACCAGCCGCCAGTTGCGCAGGATGTACTCGTGCATCTCGGCCTTGATCCAGTGGATCGCGAACGACACCAGGCGCACGCCGCGCTCGGGGTCGTAGCGCTTGACCGCCTTCATGAGCCCGATGTTGCCTTCCTGGATCAGGTCCGCATGGGGCAGGCCATAGCCCAGGTAGCCGCGCGCAACGGACACGACCAAGCGCAGGTGCGACAGCACCATCTCCCGTGCGGCGCCAAGGTCTTCCTTGTCGCGATAGCGGCGCGCGAGATCCTGCTCGTGTTCGAGGCTCAACAGCGGGAAGCGGTTGACCGTCTGGATGTACGTATCCAGGCTTCCGGCCGGCATAGGAACCGGAAAATTCGCCGGCAGAGTCATCGTTGCTTGCATCGCGTTATCTCCTTGGATTCAATTCTAGCACTCTCCGGTTTAGAGTGCTAATGACTGCAATGGTTCACTGCAGCGGACTGGAAGTGCGCTATTTTGGCTCGATCCCACGTAAGTAGATGCTTACTGACAGATATGCTCCCAGCCACCCCAGGAGCCCCGCCAGCGCCGCAACGGCCGCGGCATCGCCGGGGGCGAGAAAGCCGAGTTCGAAATGTGCACCATACGTTTCAGACAACGGCCGGACGCCCCGGTTCAGCAGGTGCAAGCCCCCCGCAAGGATGGCCAGGGCCACCCCGCCCCCTGCCAGGCCCTGCAGTGCCCCGACGTAATAGAACGGCCTGCGGATGAAGCTGTCGGTGGCGCCCAGGAGCCGGGCCACCTCGATTTCTTCGCGCTGGGTGAGCACCTGCAGGCGGATGGTGTTGAAGGTCACGGCAATGAGGCCGGCCGACAGCAGCGCGCCGACCATCGCCGTCGTGAGCTGGCCGATGTCGATGAGGGCGGCCAGGCGACGCGCCCAGCCCGTATCGGCCTGCACCGCGGCCACGCCCGGGCGCTTGCGCAGTTCGGAGGCGAGACCGTCCATTTCGCCGGGCCGGCTGGGGCGTAGTTTCAGCACGAATGTGTCGGGTAACGGATTCTGGTTGAGCGCAGCCACCACTTCGGCAATCCCGGGAGTCTTGCGGAGTTCGGCGAGCGCCTCGTCTTTCGGGATGAATCGCACCGAGCTCACGCGCGCGTCGGCTCGCAGCAGCGTATCGAGGGCGTCACGCGCGGACGGCTCGACCGTCGCGGCGAGGAACACGCTGATCTGGGGCTCGAGCGAAAACCGCAACGCGATGCCCTGCAGGTTGGCGAGCAGCACATGCCCTCCGGCGGGAAGCGCCAGCGCTATGCCCATCACCAGCACGTTGAGCAGGCTGGAGACTGGCTGGCCTGCGAGTTTTCGCAGGGCCCCCTTGAACGCCTGGGCATGGTGGGACAACCACGCCTTCATTCCGGGTCACCGCCTTCGACGAGCCGGCCCGCCTCGAGCCGCAGCACGCGCTTGCCGGCATGATGGACGAGCGCAAGGTCATGGGTGGCCACCAGCACGGTTACCCCCACCTGCTGGAACGCGATGAAAATTTCCATCACTGCGGCAGCCGAGTCGGCGTCGAGGTTGGCGGTCGGTTCGTCCGCGAGCAGCACCGCGGGACGGTTCGCCACGGCCCGCGCAATGGCAACGCGCTGCTGCTCGCCGCCCGAAAGCTGGATCGGGTTCAGCTTTTCGCGCGAGGACATCCCGACCTTGTCGAGCGCGGCGCGGGCGCGCCGGGCGGCCTCCTTGGGGGCGAAGCCGCTGAACGCGAGCGGCAGGAGCACGTTGTCGAAAACGCTGCGGTCGTAGAGTAGCTTGCGGTCCTGGAACACCACCCCGAGGTTGCGCCGCAGGTAGGGCACGGCCGCGGGCTTGATCGCCGACACGTTCTGCCCGTTGACGATCACCGAGCCGCTGGTGGCGCGCTCGATGGCCGGAATCAGCTTGAACAGCGTTGATTTTCCCGCGCCGGAGCGCCCGGTGAGGAAGACGAGTTCGCCCGCATCGACGGAGAAACTCACATTGCTGAGCGCTTCCTGCCCGCCCGCGTAGCGCTTCGACGCGTTCGAGAACCTAATCAACCAGGGCCTCGACGAAATCGCGTGCGCTGAACGGCCGCAGATCGTCAATGCCTTCGCCGACTCCGATGAAATAGAGCGGCAACGGACGAACCTTTGCCTCCTTGGACCTCTGGTGCGCGATGGCGGCGACCACGCCGCCCTTGGCCGTGCCGTCGAGCTTGGTGAGGACCAGGCCGGTGAGCCCGATCGTCTCGTCGAACGCCTTCACCTGGTTGAGCGTGTTCTGCCCGGTGTTCGCATCGAGGACGAGGATCACTTCGTGCGGCGCGCCGGGCATCACCTTGGCGATGACGCGCTTCACCTTGCGAATTTCGTCCATCAAATGGAGCTGCGTGGGCAGGCGGCCCGCGGTATCGGCCATCACGATATCGATCTTGCGTGCCATGGCCGCGCCGACCGCGTCGAAGATCACCGCGCTCGGGTCGCCCGATTGCTGCGCTATCACGGTCACGCCGTTGCGCTCGCCCCACACCACGAGCTGCTCGCGCGCCGCGGCCCGGAAAGTGTCGCCCGCGGCGAGGAGCACGGACTTGCCCTGCGACTGGAAATACTTGGCAAGCTTGCCGATGGAGGTCGTCTTGCCCGCGCCGTTGACGCCCGCAATCATCATGACCAATGGCTTGGGGTGGGTCAGCGGGAAGGGTTTTTCGAGCGGCGCGACCAGTTTGAGCAGCTCGTCCCTGAGCAGCGCCTTGAGCGCGCTCGCCTCGGTGGCGCCTTCCTTGCGCACCCGGGCGCGCAGCGCCTGCATGAGGCGCGCGGTGGCATCCACGCCGCAATCGGCGCGCAGCAGCGCCGACTCGAGGTCCTCGTACAGCGCCTCGTCGATCTTGCCCGACGCGAACAGCCCCCCGATCGCGCCGCGCGTGCGCGAAAGGCCCGACTTGAGCCGCTCGGTCCAGGACGGGGTGACCTGGGCCTGCGTGACCTGCGTGTCCTGCGTTGGTTTTTTGGGGAAGCCGAACATGGGGAGCCCACGGCCGGGAAAGCCGCTAAGATGGGTCTCGCATTTTAGCAAAAGCCCCCACCTGACCTTGGCCAAATCGAGCGACGCGCAGGCCGGCCGAGTGCGCATCATCGGCGGCCGGTGGAGAAAGAGCGTGCTGCGCTTTCCCGCGGCCGACGAATTGCGCCCCACGCCCGACCGGGTGCGCGAAACGCTGTTCAACTGGCTCGGGCAGGACCTTTCAGGCCTCGATTGCCTCGACCTCTACGCCGGCAGCGGCGCCCTTGGTTTCGAAGCCGTCTCCCGCGGGGCGCGCCACACGGTGCTGGTCGAGCGCGACCCGGGCGCGGTACGGGCGTTGGAGGCCAACGCGCAGCGCCTCGCGGCCGACTGCATCGAAATCGTGCGCGGCGATGCGGTGCGTTTCGTTGCCGACGCGAAAGGGCGTTTCGACGTGGTTTTCCTCGATCCCCCGTTCAGGCAGAATGTGCTCCCCGGGGTGCTGGGATCCTTGCCGCGTGTGCTGAACGAAGGCGCGCGGGTGTACGTGGAATCCCCCTTGCCGGTTGCACCGCATGCCGGCTGGCGCGAGCTCAAGCAGGGCCGCGCAGGCCAGGTGAGTTTTCAATTGCTGGAGTGGAAAGAATGATCGGAGCGGTTTACCCGGGGACGTTCGATCCCCTCACTCGCGGCCACGAGGACCTGGTGCGGCGCGCGTCGCTGTTGTTCGGCTCGGTCATCGTCGGCGTCGCGGACAGCCGGGCCAAGAAGCCGTTCTTCACGCTGGCCGAGCGGGTCGACATGGCGCGCGAAGTGCTGAGCGACCTCACCAACGTCAAGGTCGTGGGATTCAGCGGGCTGCTCATCAACTTCATCCACCAGCACCACGCGCGCGTCATCATGCGCGGTTTGCGCGCGGTGTCGGATTTCGAGTACGAATTCCAGCTCGCCGGCATGAACCGCAACCTCTACCCGGAGGTGGAGACGGTGTTCCTCACGCCCTCCGAGCAGCACATGTTCATTTCGGCGACGCTGGTGCGCGAAATCGCCACGCTGGGCGGCGATGTATCGAAGTTCGTGCATCCCATTGTGGCCCGCAAGCTGGGGGAGAAAGTCACCGCCCTCGGCGGCTGAGCGGGCCCCCGCTGGCGCGGGCGCGAATTCGCCCGCGACTACCAAGTCAGGTCTGGCAGCGCGGGCAGAAGAACGTGGCGCGCTGCCCCATCACCGCGCGCCTGATCGGCGTGCGGCACACCTTGCAGGGTTCGCTCGTCCTGCCGTAGACGCGGTAATCCTGCTGCGCATAGCCCGAGCTCCCATCGCTCTGGACGAAATCGCGCAGGCTGGAGCCGCCCGCGTTGATAGCGTCCCTGAGCGTGGCCTTCACTTCGGCAACGAGCCTTGCGCAACGCTCCTTCGAAATGCGCCCGGCCCTGGTGCGCGGATGGATGCCGGCGCGAAACAGGCTTTCATTGGCGTAAATGTTGCCGACCCCGACCACGTTCCCGGCCGCCATGAGGAACAGCTTGATCGCCACGCGGTGGCCGCGCGCCATCGCGTGCAGCCGCTCGGCGCTGAATGCCGCGGACAGCGGCTCCACGCCGAGGTTGGCGAGCAGGCGATGCAAACCCGGGTCCTCCGGCGTCCAGAGCACGGCGCCGAACCGGCGCGGGTCGCGCAGCCGCAAAATCTCGTTGCCGACGGCGAGGTCGAAGTGGTCGTGTTTCGCCGCAGCCACGCCCGGCGCGACGATGCGCAGGCTGCCCGACATGCCAAGGTGCAGGATCAGCGTGCCGCGCCCGCAATCGACGAGGATGTACTTCGCACGCCGCGTCACCGCATGGATCGTGCAGCCCGCGAGGCCGCGCACTTCGGCGGGCACGGCCCAGCGCAAGCGCGGTTCGCGCACTTCGACCCCGGTGATCGTGCGGCCTTTTAGATGAGGCTCGATCCCGCGGCGCGTGATCTCGACTTCCGGAAGCTCGGGCATGGAGAACTTTGTAGCGCACCCTCTGTCGAAGCCGGGTGTTTGCGTGGTCCGCGCTTGTGCGGAGCGGCAAATATACCTAATATGGCCCGTGACCGACAGCAAGCTGCGTCTCGCTTTCCTCCCCGTGTTGACCAAATCGTTGTTCTCCCCTGCCGGCCCCGCCGCGAAGTGGTGGCGCTTACTCGCCACGGCGCTCGCGATCTCGTTCGCCACGGGCGCGTTCGGGCAGGCAGCTGCCGACGATGACGATGACGACGATGAGGCGCCGCCCGCCGCGACCGTAGCGGCCACGCCGGCGACCCCGGCCCCCTCATTACCCAAGCAGGAGCTCACCGAGCCGGTGTTGCTGGGGCTGCTGGTTGCGGAGATCGCCGCGCAGCGTGAAGAATCCGCATACGCGGCGCAAACCTACGTCGACCTCGCCAAGCGCACGCGCGACCCGCGCATTGCGCGGCGCGCCGCGGAGGTTGCCAATTTCGCCCGCCTGCCCAACCTGGCGCTCGAGGCCGCCAAGATCTGGTACGAGGCCGAGCCGACCTCGATGCAAGCCGTGCAGACCGTGAGCGGGCTGCTGCTCGGCGCGCGGCGCGTGACCGAGGCCGAGCCCTACCTGCGCAAGCTTTTCTCGAGCAACGAGACGTCCGCGGCCAACGGGTTCATGCAGATCAACCGCTTCCTCGCGCAGAACCCGGACAAGAAAGTCAACCTGTCGATCGTGCGCAAGCTCGCCGCCGATTACCCCGGGCTGCCCCAGGCGCATTTCGCCGTGGCGCAGGCGGCCGCCGGCGCCGAAGACGAGGCGCTCGCGCTGGAGGAAGTGCGCATTGCGGGCCGGCTCAAGCCCGACTGGGACCTCGCCGCGATTTTCGAAGCCCAGCTCCTGCAGCCCAAGTCCCCGGCGGAATCCGAGGCGCGCCTCGCGTCCTACCTCAAGCAGTACCCCGATTCGCGCGAAGCCGGCCTCAACTATGCGCGCCTGCTCGTCCTGGACAAGAAACTGCCCGAGGCGCGCAACCAGTTCCAGGCGCTGCTCAAGGCGCACCCTGAGAACACCGACGTGCTTTTCGCCGTCGGCCTGCTGTCGGTGCAGGTCAAGGACTACGACGCGGGCGCGGCCTACCTCAGCCGCCTGCTCGACACCCGCTTTCGCGACAAGAACGGCGTGCGTTTCACGCTCGGCCAGATCGCCGAGGAGAAAAAAGACTATCCCGGCGCGCTCAAGTGGTATTCGCAGATCGAGTCGGGCGACCAGTTCCTGCCTTCGCGGTTGCGCTACGCGCAGGTGCTCTCCAAGCAGGGCAAGCTGGCCGAGGCGCGCGATTTCCTGCGCAAGGTCAACGCCGGCGACCAGCAGACCCAGATGCTGATCGCCGAGGCGCAACTGCTGCGCGAGGCGAACCAGAATGCCGAGGCCTTCAAAGTGCTCGACAGCGCGCTCCAGGCGCACCCCGACCAGCCCGACCTCCTCTACGATCGCGCGCTGACGGCCGAGAAGCTCGAGCGATTCGACATTCTCGAGGCCGACCTTACCAAGCTCATCAAGATCCGTCCCGACCACGCGCATGCCTACAACGCGCTGGGCTATTCGTATGCCGAGCGCAACGTCAGGCTCGACGAGGCCAAGAAGCTGATCGAGAAAGCCATCGTCCTCGCGCCGCAGGACCTGTTCATCGTCGACAGCCTTGGCTGGACGTACTACCGCATGGGCGATTACCCGCGCGCGCTGGAGAACCTGTGGCGTGCCTACAAGGGACGCCCCGACGGCGAGATAGGCGCGCACCTGGGCGAGGTCCTGTGGGTCTCGGGCAACCGCGACGAAGCCGAGCGGGTCTGGCAGGAGGCCACCAAGAACGCCCCTGACAACGAGGCCCTGCGCAAAACCATCAAGCGCTTCAAGCCCTGAGCTTTTCGCTCCGCGCCGCCCCAGTGAAGCTTCCTTTGCGCGCCATCGTGTTCCTTGCGAGCCTCGCATTGGCCGCCTGCGCGCAGCTCACGCCGCTGGGCTCGCAGGAGGTGATCGAGTTCGAGTTGGCCGGACGAATTGCGACGCGCTACAAGGACGAGGCCGCCAGCGGCAACGTCGCATGGCGGCACTCGGGCGAGGCCGACGAGATGCTGATCACCACGCCTGTGGGCTCGAGCATCGCGCGCGTGGTGCGCAACGGCAAGGAGGTCGTGCTCACCACCGCTGAGCCGCGCGACTACCATGCGACCGACGCCGAGGCGATCACCGAGCAGGTGCTCGGCTTTCGCCTGCCGCTCGCCGGCCTCACCGACTGGGTGCGCGGCAAGGCGATGGACGGCGCGGTCACATCGGCCACGCGCGGCACGGACGGCCGCCTCGCCACGCTTGAGCAGAATGGCTGGCGCATCGAATACCAGGAGTACCGGGCCGACGGTTTGCCGGTGCGCCTCAAACTCAATTACCCGGGCATTGAACTGCGGCTGGCGATCCACGAATGGAAGCTGGGCCCCCAGGCCCGCTGACTGCCTGCCCGATGCAGTGGTATCCCGCGCCCGCCAAGTTGAACCTGTTCCTGCACGTGCTCGGGCGCAGGGCCGACGGCTACCACCTCTTGCAGACCGTGTTCCGGCTCATCGACCGCGCCGACGAGGTCGGCATCGCGGCGCGACGCGACGGGGTGATCCGGCGAGTCGACGAGACCCCTGGCGTGGCGGCGGACACCGACCTGTGCCTGCGCGCCGCCCATGCGCTGCGCGAGCATGCGCGGAGCCGCCTCGGGGCGGCGGCCACCGATCTCGGCGCCGATATCGGGCTCACGAAGAACCTCCCCATCGGCGGGGGGCTCGGCGGCGGGTCCTCCGATGCGGCCACCGTGCTCATGGTGCTCAACCGTGCGTGGGGACTGGGGCTCGGGCCGGAGGAGCTCATGGGGTTGGGCCTGGGCCTGGGTGCCGACGTGCCGGTCTTCATTTTCGGGCGCAACGCGCTGGGCGAAGGGGTGGGCGAGCGCCTCGTGGCACTTGCGCTGCCGCCCGCGTGGTTTCTGGTTTTGGCACCGCAAGTATCGGTATCCACGAAGGAAATCTTCGGGTCAAGCGCGTTGACACGGGACACCAAACGACTCAAACTACCGCCCTTTTTCCCGGGTCTGGGAAAAAACGACCTGCAGCCGGTTGCCACGGCGCTGTATCCGCAGATCGCAGCGCATCTGGCATGGCTTGCAAACCATGGCGATGCGCGAATGACGGGGTCCGGCGCGTGCGTGTTCGCGCAGTTCGACACCGAAGAGAAGGCGCTTGCGGTGAAGGCGAAGATGCCCGGGGGCATGCTCGGGTTTGTCGCCCGCGGGCTCGACGAGCATCCGCTGCGGGGCAGGTTTGCGGCAGCACAGCAAGACAGTAGTTCGGTAGGGCAAAAAGTTTTGGGGAGTCGCCAAGCTGGTTAAGGCACCGGATTTTGATTCCGGCATGCGAAGGTTCGAATCCTTCCTCCCCAGCCATATTTGAAGTTCGTCATACGGAAAGAGTCGAGGAAATGGCCAACCTGATACCGACCAGCGCGCACGAACGGCTGATGGTATTTACCGGCAACGCCAATCCCAAGCTCGCCCAGGACGTGGTCAAGCACCTGAACATCGGTGTCGGGCGGGCCATCGTGGGCAAGTTTTCCGATGGCGAAGTCATGGTGGAGCTGCTGGAGAACGTGCGCGGCAAGGATGTCTTCGTGCTGCAGCCGACCTGCATGCCCACCAACGACAACCTCATGGAGCTGATGGTGATGGTCGACGCGCTCAAGCGCTCGTCCGCCGCGCGGGTCACCGCGGCGATCCCGTACTTCGGCTACGGCCGGCAGGACCGCCGTCCGCGCTCGGCCCGCGTGGCCATCAGCGCGAAAGTGGTGGCCAACATGCTCACCGCGGTGGGCGTGGCGCGCGTGCTGACCATGGACCTGCACGCCGACCAGATCCAGGGATTTTTCGATATCCCTGTGGACAACATCTACGCCGCGCCGGTGCTGTTGGGCGACGTATGGAAGCAGCGTTATGAGGACGTGATCGTGGTCTCCCCGGACGTGGGCGGCGTGGTGCGCGCGAGGGCGCTGGCCAAGCGGCTGGAGTCGGACCTGGCGATCATCGACAAACGCCGGCCCAAGGCCAACGTGTCCGAGGTGATGAACATCATCGGCGAGGTCAAGGGCCGCACCTGCGTGATCATGGACGACATGGTCGACACGGCGGGCACGCTCTGCAAGGCCGCGCAGGTGCTCAAACAGGAAGGCGCGATCAAGGTGGTCGCGTATTGCACCCATGCGGTGCTCTCGGGAGGCGCGGTGGCGCGTATCGCCGACTCGGACATCGACGAGCTGGTGGTGACCGACACGATCCCCCTGCGCGAGGATGCGCGGGCGTGCGCCAAGATCCGCCAGCTTTCCGTCGCCGGCCTGCTGGCCGAGACGATCCTGCGGATCTCGAGCGAGGATTCGGTCAGCTCGCTGTTCGTGGAATAAACGGCAGATTTTGCAATGACGCGTGCCTGGTCGCGGGCCGCGTAACTTCAGGAGCAGTCATGAAAATCGAAGTCAGCGCGAAGAAGCGCGAAATGCAGGGAACGGGTGCGAGCCGCCGTCTGCGTAATGCCGGGAAGGTGCCCGGCATCGTGTACGGTGGCAATTCGGATCCGGTGAACATCGAGCTCGACCACAAGGACCTCGCGCGGAACCTCTCGCGCGAAGCGTTCCATGCGTCGATCCTCACGCTCGACCTGGAAGGCAAGAAGGAATCCGTGCTGCTGCGCGCTTTCAACATGCACCCTTTC
Organism: Burkholderiales bacterium; assembly: GCA_038319115.1. Classification (GTDB taxonomy): domain Bacteria; phylum Pseudomonadota; class Gammaproteobacteria; order Burkholderiales; family SG8-39; genus SZAS-79. Next base: position 22,360 of record JBBQCV010000032.1, read on the forward strand.
AAGCTGCAGGTGCAGCACATCGACTTCCAGCGCGTCGCCAAGGACCGCAAGATCCACATGAAGGTGCCGCTGCACTTCGTCAACGCCGAGCAGTCGCAGGCGGTGAAGGAGCAGGGCGGGGTGGTCAGCCACGTGCTGAACGAGCTCAACATCACCTGCCTGCCTGACGATCTGCCCGAGTTCATCGAGATCGACCTGTCGACGGCCACCGTCGGGTACTCCGTGCACGCCAGGGAAATCCAGCTGCCCAAGGGCGTGGAAGCCGTGCTGCACAAGAAGGAGAACCCCGTGGTCGTCTCCGTGCTCGTGCCGCAGCTGGCCGTGGTCGAGGAGGAAACCACCGCTGCCGCCGCGCCCGCCGCAGGCGATGTCCCGGCCAGCAAGCAAGCCGAGCCCGCCAAGGATGGCGACAAGGCCGGCGATGCCAAGGGCGGTGCGAAGCCGGCCGCCGGGGGAAAACCCGCCGCTGGCGGTGGGAAAGCCGACGCAAAAGGCAGCGACAAGAAAGACAAGAAGTAACCAACGCGATAGGCAAGGGCGGCAAGGGCGCAACCGTCCTTGCCGCTTTTTTTTGGACTCATGGCAATCCGTCTCATCGTCGGGCTCGGTAATCCGGGCAAGGAATACGAAGGCACGCGGCATAACGCGGGTTTCCGGCTGGCCGAAAGGTTCGCCGACGCCAGGCGTGTCGCCCTCAGGAAAGAGGCGAAGTATCACGGCCTCGCCGGGCGCGACGAAGCCTCGGGCGCGTGGCTGCTCCTGCCGATGACGTTCATGAACCTGTCGGGCAAGGCGGTCGCGGCGCTGGCGGGCTTTTTCAAGATCGCGCCGGCTGAGATCCTCGTTGCCCACGACGAACTGGATTTCCTTCCGGGCGTGGTGAAAATGAAGCTCGGCGGCGGCGTGGGCGGGCACAACGGTCTGAAGGACATCTCGGCGCATCTGGGGACCAACGATTACTGGCGCCTGCGTTTCGGCATTGGCCACCCGGGCGACCGCGACGTCGTAGCCGACTACGTGCTCAGCAAGCCCTCGCAACTCGATCGCGCGGCCATCGAGGAAACCATCGACCGCGCGCTCGAGATCCTGCCGCTGGCCATCGCCGGCGACGTCGAGCGCGCGATGCACAAGCTGCACACCAAACCCAAACTCCCGAAAGACACGCCATAAACCTCACCTCGCCCACCCTGAAGTTGCGGAGAACACCATGAGCTTGAAATGCGGCATCGTCGGATTGCCCAACGTCGGCAAGTCCACGCTCTTCAACGCGCTGACCAAGGCGGGCATCGCGGCGGAGAACTACCCGTTCTGCACCATCGAGCCCAACGTGGGAATCGTGGAAGTCCCCGACCCGCGCCTCGGAAAGCTGGCCGCTATCGTCAAGCCGCAGAAAACGCTTCCTGCCGTGTGCGAGTTTGTCGACATCGCGGGCCTTGTCGCCGGTGCTTCCAAGGGCGAGGGCCTGGGAAACCAGTTCCTCGCCAATATCCGCGAGACCGACGCGATCGCGCACGTGGTGCGCTGCTTCGTCGACGAAAACGTGGTTCACGTCGCGGGCAAGGTCGACCCGGTGTCCGACATCGAGACGATCAACACCGAGCTCGCGCTGGCCGACCTCGCCACAGTCGACAAGCAGCTTTCCAAGAACGTGAAGCTCGCCAAGACCGGCGGTGACAAGGAGGCGCAGCGCCTCGTCGCCGTGCTCGAGAAAGTGCAGAAGGCCCTCGACCAGGGCCAACCCGCGCGCACCGTGGACCTCGCCAAGGAAGAGCTCGCCGTGATCCGGCCGCTCTTCCTGCTCACCATGAAGCCGACGATGTACGTGGCCAACGTCGACGAGAAGGGCTTCCACGACAATCCCTTGCTCGATGCAGTTACGGCGCACGCGGCGAAAGAGGGCGCGCCGGTGGTCGCGATCTGCGCGGCGCTCGAATCGCAGATGGCCGACCTCGACGACGAGGAGAAGCAGATCTTTCTCGAAGACCTCGGGCTCGAGGAGCCGGGCCTCAACCGCGTGATCCGCGCCGGCTATTCCCTGATGGGCCTGCAGACCTATTTCACTGCCGGCGTGAAGGAGGTACGCGCCTGGACCGTGGAGATCGGCGCGACCGCGCCGCAAGCGGCCGGTGTGATCCACACCGATTTCGAGCATGGCTTCATCCGCGCAGAGGTCATCGCCTACCCGGATTTCATCGCCGACAAGGGCGAGCACGGTGCGAAAGAGGCCGGAAAAATGCGGGTGGAGGGCAAGGAGTACGTGGTGCATGATGGCGACGTGATGCATTTCAGGTTCAACGTCTGAGCAAAATCGCGGACTTCACCGGCATTCTCTGGAACACAAAGGAACGATAAATTTCATTAAAAAAATGAAGGAAGCGACAGCCCGTATCAAGATCAACAAGCTGCTCGAAGCGGCTGGCTGGCGCTTCTTTCCGGATGGCAACGCCCCCGCGAATATCCGCCTCGAACCAAGCGTCACGATCAAGGCGGCGGACCTGGACGCACTCGGTGAAAACTTCGAGAAGACCACAAAAGGATTCGTCGACTTCCTCCTACTCGACGCGAAGGGCTTCCCCCTCATCGTCTTGGAAGCGAAAGCCGAGGACAAGAACCCACTCATCGGCAAGGAACAGGCCCGCAAGTACGCGCGCTCCCAGAACTGCCGCTTCGTCATCCTCTCCAGCGGCAACCTGCATTACTTTTGGGACCTCGAACGCGGCAATCCGTATGTCATCACCTCTTATCCGACCCCGGATTCGGTCATCGGCTACCAGAAGGTCACGCCCAATCCGAAACGCCTGATCGCGGAGCAGGTCGGCGACGATTACATCGTTCTTACTCAACGCCCGAGCTACTCGGCCGAGGCCGGATGGAAAAATGAAGGGGAGCGCCCCGGCTACATCCAAGCCAACAAGCTTCGCTTTGTTCGTCCCTATCAGCTGAAAGCGATTCATAGTCTTCAGGCCGCTGTCAATGCGGGCAAGGACCGTTTTCTGTTCGAGATGGCCACGGGCACCGGTAAAACGCTTACTGCCGCGGCCGTCATCAAGCTCTTCCTTCGTTCGGGCAATGCCAGCCGCGTGCTGTTCCTCGTGGATCGTCTGGAACTGGAGGATCAGGCCAAGAAGGCTCTTGTTGCGCTGCTGTCCGCGGATTTTCAGACGGTCATCTACAAGGAGAACCGGGACGATTGGCGCCGCGCGGAAATCGTCGTTACCACCGTGCAGTCCCTGCTTTTCAACAACAAGTACCAGAAACTCTTTTCCCCGACCGATTTTGACCTCGTCATTTCCGACGAAGCGCACCGATCCATCGGCGGCAATGCCCGCGCGGTCTTCGACTACTTCATCGGCTACAAGCTCGGTCTGACCGCCACGCCGCGAGACTACCTGCGCCGGTTCGACAGC
>JBBQCV010000033.1:0-25313 GCA_038319115.1 Burkholderiales bacterium
GACCTGAGCGGAACGCGCGCCGCCACGTGCGAACCGACAAAATCGTCGACTGACGCACGCGAAATACTGCCAATTTCAGCCTGACCCCCGCGCCGTTATTGGCTTTGCGGGGGAAATACTGCCATTGCGTGCGGGCTCAGGACTTGCGCGTCCCCGCCACCACCTGCTCGATCTTGCCGATCAGCGTCGGCTCGATCTGGACTTTCCAGCGCGCGTAAGTGCGCCGCGTGGCGATCTCCCACTCCTTCATTTCTGCCGGCGTGGGCACGTGCACATTGACCCCGAGCGCGCGCACCTTTTCGACGTCTTCGGCAAACAGTTTCCTCACCAGCCCGATCTGTTGTTTGGCGGCGTCCTGCGCTGACTCACGCACGATCTTCTGGTCCTGCGCGTTCCAGCTCTGCCACACCGGGTTGGCGATCGCGAACAGCAGGATGTCGTTGGAATAGTTCCACTTGGTGACGAACTTCTGCCCCAGGTTCTGGATCTTCGCGGCGAGGAACACTTCCAGCGGGTTCTCCTGCGCGTCGACCGCCCCCGAGGCCAGCGCCGGCTGCGCGTCGGCCCAGCTCATGAAAGTGGGATTGGCGCCCATGCCGTTCATGATCTCGCCGTACATCGGGCTGCCCACGACGCGGATCTTGATGCCCTTCATGTCCTCGGGCTTGAGGATGGGGCGCTTCGAATTGCTGATCTGGCGGAAACCCGTCTCGCCCACCGCGAGCGGCTCGGCGCCGGCCTTGCGCACGAGGTCGAAGTAGTCGTTCATGACCGCCGGCGACTGGATCACCGCGTCGAACGCCTTGTGGTCGGGCGTGATGAACGGCAGCGTGAACACGCCGAGCTGGCGCACCGTGCCCGACCAGTTGACCGGCGCGCCGCACAGCACGTCGATCACGCCCTGGCGCATGGCGGAGAACTCCCGCGTCTGGTCGCCCTGCACCAGCGACGCCCCGGGGTACTGCTTGATGTTGATGCGCCCTGCGGTACGCTCCCTCACGAGATTGGCGAAGATCTCGCCGCCCTTGCCCCACGCGAATGCCGGTGGCACCACCGTCGACATCTTGTACTCGGCCTTGTACTGCTGCGCCCGCACGATTGCGGGAAAGCCCAGCGTCGTGGTTGCCGCTACGGCGGCGGCGCCTTTCAGGATGTCGCGTCTTTTCATGGTGATCTCCTCGGTAGTCGGTTGGCTGTGGCCGGCTCAGTCGGCCTTCACGCCGGCGGCACGCACGACCTTGCCCCAGCGCTCCTGTTCTTTTTTGATGAACGCGGCGTATTCGGCCGGGTTCGAGCCGACGGCCTCGGCATCGTCGGCGGCGAAGCGCTCCAGCACGGCAGGACTCTTGGCCGCCCGCGCGGCCTCCATGGCAAGCCGCCGGATGATCGGCTCGGGCGTTTTCGCCGGCGCGTTGAGCCCGTACCACTGCGAAGTCTCGAAGCCCGGGTAACCCTGCTCGGCCACCGTGCCCACGTCGGGCAGGGTGTGCAGGCGCTTGGCGGTGCCCACCGCGATCACGCGCAGCTTGCCTGATTTGACGTGCGGCATGAGCGGCGGCGCGCCGGCTGACGCAGCCTGGGTGCGCCCGGCCACGAGGTCGATGATGTTCGGGCCGGTGCCCTTGTACGGCACGTGCTGGATGTCGATGCCGGTGACCTGCTTCAAGTACTCCATCGCGAGGTGGCCGGCCGACCCATTGCCGGCGCTGCCGTAGTAGAGCTTGCCCGGCGACTTCTTCGCCAACGCGACGAATTCGGGCAGGTTCTTCGCCGGCACGCTTTCGTGCACCACGAAAATGGCCGGCACGATGGCGAGCAGCGAGATGGGCGCGAAATCGCGGTCCACGTCGTAAGGCAGCTTGGAGTACATGAACGGGTTCATCGCCAGCGACCCCACATGGCCAATGATCAGCGTGTAACCGTCGGGATCGGCCTTGGCCACCTCGATCATCGCGACGATGCCCCCGCCGCCGGGCTTGTTGTCGACGATGATCGGCTGGCCGAGGCCTTTTTCCATTTCGGCCGCGACGGCACGGGCCACGATGGAAGAACTGCCGCCCGGGGCGAACGGCACCACCAGCCGCAGGGGCTTGGACGGAAACACGGGTTGGGCGTGAACACTCAAACTGGCGGCCGCGAGCAACGCGGCGCATAGGAACGCTGTCTTATTCATCCTTCCTCCTGGGGGCCGATATTAATGGATCGGAGGACTCCGCGGTTTCGCGGCCTATCCATCAAGCCGGCATTCCCCCGTGCGCGTCCCCGCGCCATCGAATTCTCCGGCCATAGGGGTCGCCCGACCTGGGCCCTCGAATACCGTTAAACTAACTTCATATCAATGTCAGGAGCGCAGCCATGGGAGCGGCCGAGCGTATTGCCGAACTCATCAAGGCGATGCACGAACGAGAGATCGCCGAAATGGTGGATTTCGCGGAATTTCTGCTCGCAAGGCGTAGCCGCGACACCACGGACGCGTGGATCACGCTCGATAAGTACGCGGGACGCTATGACGGCGGCAAGTGGCGGCGTGAAGAACTCTACGACCGTGCCGGCCTTCGTTGATACCAATGTCGTGGTCTACGCTCTGGGCCGCGACGATGCCAAGAAAGCCAGGGCGCGCCAGATTCTCGAGGCGACGCCGATTGCCAGCAGCCAGGTAATCAACGAGGCGATTGCCGTATTCACGGGAAAGCAGCGCTTCACCCAGGACGAGGCCTACGAAGTCGCGAAAGGTTTTATGAAGCTTGTCGCGGTGGCTCCGGTCACGGCCACCACGGTACGCGACGCGATGGAGATCGGCCTGCGCTATGGAATCAGCCATTGGGATGCGCTGATCGTGGCTACCGCGCTTCATTCCGGCTGCGACACTTTGTACTCCGAAGACATGCAGCACGGGCAGGTATTCAATGATCGCCTGACAGTGGCCAACCCTTTTATTTAGGTCTGCTTGGGAAGCCCGGAAAGAAGCTTGCAGGCATGAATGCCATCGCTTACATGCACGGCCCAGCCTGAACCGGCTGAGCATCCGCTAGTACCCCAGCGACCGCGGCAGCCAGAGCGCAAGCTCAGGCACCGCGATCACCAGCAGCGTGACCGCGACGAAGCTGGCCACCAGCCAGCCCACCCAGGGAATCGTCGCCTCGACCGGCACCTTGGCCACCTTGCAGGCGACCATGAGGTTGACTGCCATCGGCGGGGTGAACTGGCCGATGGCGATCAGCATCGTGAGCACCACGCCGAACCAGACCGGGTCCCACGCGAACACCTTCGCGATCGGCGCGAGCAACGGCAGGAAGATGAGGAAGATCGACACCCCGTCGAGGAACATGCCGACCACCACCAGCACCACCACGATCAGCAGCATCGCGCCGGTGCTGCCAAGGCCGCTCGATGCGATGAAGGCCGCGATCGGGTCGGCGATGCCCAGCGTGTTGACCGAGTACGCGAAGATGCCGGCCAGGCCGAGGATCAGCATGATCACCGCCGACAGTTCGGCGGCTTCGCGGAAGATGTCGAACAGGTCGCGGAACCCGATGCTCCGGTGCACCACCATGCCGACGAACAGGCCATAGAACACCGCCACCACCGCGGCCTCGGTGGGCGTGAACCAGCCCATGCGCATGCCGCCCAATATCAGCACCGGCGCGGCGAGGCCCCAGACCGCCTCTTTCAGGCTGAACCAGAACGGCGGGCGGGGCAGTGCGTCTTCGCCCGCGCCGAACCCATGCCGGCGCGACATCCACACCGCCGGCACGATGAGCGCGAGCCCCGCCAGCACGCCGGGCACCATGCCCGCGGCGAACAGGGCCGGCACCGAAGCCCCCGGCACCATCACGCTGTAGACGATGAATGCGATCGACGGCGGGATGAGGATGTCGGTGGCGGCGGCCGCGCCGATCACGCTGGCCGAGAACGGCGCCGGGTAGCCGGCCCGCGACATGGCGGCGATCATGACGCCCCCGACCGCTGCGGCGTTGGCCGGCCCGGAGCCGGAGATGCCGCCCAGGATCATGGCCACGGCGATGGCCACCAGCGGCAGCATGCCCGGGCCGCGTCCGACCACCGCGACCGCAAACGTCACCATGCGCTGCGCCACGCCTGAGCGGTCGAAGATCGCGCCGACCAGCACGAACATCGGCAACGCGAGCAGCGGGTACTTGGCGATGCTCGCGTAGAAGTTCTGCGGCACGGCGAACAGGCCCCACAACTGCGCGTCGGTGTTGGCCACCGCGATCGCAATCGCGCCGCCGATGCCCAGCGCGACGCCGATCGGCACCCCGGCCAGCATCAGCACGACGAAGACCGTGAAGAGAAGCAGCCCGGTCATGCTCGCTTGCGCAGGCCCTCGTAGACTTTGCCCGCGCGGTAGGCGATCGCCAGGGACAGCACCGGCACCCACACCGTGTACCACCAGCGCGGCACGCCCAGGCCCGAAGAGGTCTCGTTGTAACGGAAGTCGTCCCAGACCATGTCGCCGGTCAGCGCGGCCAGCGCGAGGAAGAACACCGTGGTCAGCAGCGCACCCGCATTGGCGAGCATGCGCCGCCGTGCCGGGCTGCCGCGTTCGAGGAAATATTCGATGCGGATGTGGTTGTCGCGCGCGGCCGCCGCCGATGCGCCCGCCATGGTCATCATCACCAGCAGGAACACCGAGAATTCCTCGGTCCATGCGAACGACTGGTCGGTGAAGTAGCGCACCAGCACGTTGCCCATGGTGATCACGCACAGGAGCGCCATTGCGATCACCGCGATCCAGTCCTCCGGCGTGCGGCGGCGGCCGTTCACTGCGAGCCGCGCCAGGTCATGCGAGAAAGCGGCGCGCCGCGGCCACGATTTTGTCCGCGCCGATGCGCGACTCATCCTCCAGCGGCTGGGCATAGCCGGCCGGGATGCGCGGCGCGCCCAGGCGCTTGACGCGAATGCCGAGCGCCTCGGCGACGCTTGCCGCGATCTCCGCGCCGAAGCCGCCCACCTGGACGGCCTCGTGCACCACCATGAGCTGCCCCGTCTTGGCGCACGATTCGAGCACCGTGTCGCGGTCCCACGGCCATAGCGTGCGCAGGTCGATGAGCTCGACCGAGACATCCTCCATTGCCAGTTGCGCGGCGGCAGCCATGCAGTCGTGCACCGAACGCGACCAGCTGACGATGGTGAGGTCGGCGCCTTCCTGCACGATGCGCGCGCGGCCCAGCGGCACTTCGGCGCCAGCAACCACTTCGCCCTCGATGCCCCACAGCTCCTTGTGCTCCATGTACACCACCGGGTCGCCGCAGGCGAGCGCGGCCTTGAGCAAGCCGTAGTTGTCGGCCGGCACCGACGGCGTGACCACCACGAGGCCTGGGATGTGCGCAAACCACGCTTCGAGCGATTGCGAATGCTGCGCGGCCGACGCGCTCCACAGGCCGATCGGCATGCGCGCTACCAGCGGCACGCGTCCCTGTCCGCCAAACATGAAGCGGTTCTTGGCCGCCTGGTTGACGAGTTCGTCGATGGCGCACAGGGCGAAATCGACCACCCGCATCTCGACCACGGGGCGCAATCCCGCAAGCGCCATGCCGACCGCGGCGCCCATGATGGTGGACTCCGAGATCGGCGTGTCGATGATGCGCGCCGGCCCGAACTCCTGCGGCAGGCCGCGGTATTGCCCGAAGATCCCGCCGCGGCCGAGGTCCTCGCCCAGTGCGACCACCGAGGCATCGGCGCGCATCGCTTCCTGCAGCGCGAGGCACGCGGCCTGCGCGTAGGTCATGGTGCTCATCGCACGCCTCTCATCGACCCGACTTCATCGCGCCGCGTCATCGCCACTGCCCGTAGCCAGTGTCCATGATGTCCTCGTAAGCGCTGGCCGGATCAGGCCACGGGGAGCTTTTCGCCACCGCGAGCGCGACTTCGACCTCTATTTTTGCCGCCGCGTCGATCGCATCGATCGCGGCGGCCGGCTCGCCCGCCGCCAGCAGGGCGATGCGCGCGAGCCTGAGCGGGTCGCCGGCCTTTGCCGCCTCGACTTCGGCGGCATCGCGATACGTGCCTGGGTCGACCGACACATGCCCTTTGAAACGATAAGTGACCGCGTGCAGTAAGGCCGGCCCGTTGCCGTGGCGCACCCACTCGGTGAGCTCGCCGGCGACCTTGTCCACGGCGACCACGTCGTTGCCATCGACCGCCTCGCACCGCAGCCCGAAGCTGCGCGCGCGCGCGGTGGCACCTTCCCCCGCCGTCATCGGGCCGGTCGGCGTGGTGGCCGAAATGCGGTTGTCCTCGCAGACGAAAAGTACCGGCAGCTTGAACACCCCGGCCCAGTTGAGGCCCTCGAGGAACGGGCCGCGGTTGACCGCGCCGTCGCCGAAAAAACACGCCACGAGGTGCGGCTTCTTCTGCACTTTGAGCGCGTGCGCGGCGCCGACCGCAATCGGGATGCCGGCCGCAACCACCCCGTTGGCCCCCAGCATGCCGACGGAGAAATCGGCGATATGCATGGAGCCGCCCTTGCCGCGGTTGAATCCGGTCGCGCGGCCGAACAGCTCACACATCATGCGGTTGAGGTCGGCCCCTTTCGCCAGCGTGTGACCGTGCCCCCGGTGGGTCGAAGTCAGCAGGTCTTCGCGAAACAGGTTGGCGCAGATGCCCGTGGCCACCGCCTCCTGCCCGGTGGACAGGTGCAACGGGCCGCGCACCAGGGCCGGGGTGCTGCTGGCGGCCAGGCCCCAAGCCTGCACTCCCCCCTGGCTGGCCACCTCGGCGGCATTTTCGAATGCGCGGATGCGCGCCATCGTGCGGTACAGCGGGATCAGGCGGGAAGTCTGCGGGGGCACCGGGATCGCCGGGCGCCGCGGCCCGGTCCTGTGAATTATTGGGCGCCATCGTAGCCGAAAAATCCGGCTCGCCCACGCCTGTAAGCATAAAACCGATAGGCGAATCAGGGACCTGCGGACAGCTTTCAGGGGAGCGGTCCGCTATCGTTATGGCAACGATAACGCCACGCTGGGGTGCGATGCACCCGCAGGTCACTGGAGAACGCAAATGTTGTGGAACGGTGGAATGCTTGGGCTTGGGTTCGCAAGCTTCGACAGCTCGATCCTGCTGCCGGCGGTCCTCTGGCTCGCGGTCGGCGGCGTTGTCGCGTGGGCGCTCGAGTCCTCGTCTGCGGTGTGGAAGCTCCTCGACGACTGATAGCTAATTCGGGGTGCAGGACACGCTGTTGCCCACCGGCGAACACGTGACGCCGCTGCCCTGCGAACGCCGCAGCGGGGTCAGGCGCTCGTCGCGTTCTTCGTCGAGCAGTTGGTCGAGCGCCTGGCGCAGGACCACTCGCGCGTCGGCGTCGGCAAGTCGCCCCGTGGCCACCTGCTCCACGAGGTCTTCGGCCCGACGTGCATAAGACTTGGCGCGCGCTTCGCTGCGCAGGCGCAATCCCGGCTGCGAGGTGCGCGCGGCCTCCGAATTCACCGCGCCGATGGTGCAATCGGCGACTTTCACGAATGTCGCCGCGCTTTTTTCGCACGCGTCCCAGCGTGCGTTCATGGACACGCAACCGGGGAGCATCGTGGCGCCAAGCGCCGCCAGTACCACGACCGCTGTATTGAAGGGTGTCACCGGCCTGGCCATTTCAATCGAGGACGATTTTCTGCTTGCGCACGATGTCCTTGCGCAGCGCCAGCTCACGCGCCGCCGCCTGTGCAAAAACCTGCGGGGTGCCGCCTGCGGGGATTGATCCGCCTTCGGCAAAGCGCTTGCGCACTTCGGGGTCGCGCAGGGCGGCGTTGGCCGCGGCATTGACTTTCTGCACCACATCCGCCGGCAGGTGCGCGGGCCCCACAAGGCCATACCACGCCATGTTGTTGGCTTCCTTGAACCCCAGTTCGGCGAAGGTCGGCACATCCGGCAGCGCATCGACGCGCTTGTCGGACATCACCCCGAGCGCCTTGAGGCGGCCAGCCTTGACGTAGGGGATCGACGAGGGCAGGTTGTCGAACTGGATGTCGACCTGGCCCGCGATGGTGTCGTTGAGCGCCGGGCCCGACCCGCGATACGGGATGTGCACGATGAACGTGCCGGTGAGCACCTTGAATAATTCGCCGTCCAGGTGCGAGATCCCGCCACTCCCGCTCGAGGCATACGAATACTTGCCGGGATTGCCCTTGAGCAGGGCGATGAATTCCTTCATGTCCCTGGCCGGCACGTTCTTGGGGTTCACGGTCATGACGTTCGGCACGTTCACGAGGTTGATGATCGGAGTGAAGTCCTTCACCGGGTCTCGGCTGCGGGTAGACTGCGCGCATGAAAAAATCACCGGCCAAAACAGTGCTTCTCCCCTGCGACGAGGCGGTTGCCGCCCTTGGCATGGGCACCTGGAACATGGGCGACGACTCGACCGCGCGCGCAAGCGAAATCGCTGCGCTGCGCGCCGGCCTCGACCGTGGCCTGACCCTCTTGGACACGGCGGAGATGTACGGGGACGGGCGCTCCGAAGAACTGGTTGCGCAAGCGCTCCTCGGGCGCCGCGACGAGGCCTTCATCGTGAGCAAAGTGCTGCCTGGGAATGCGACGCGTAAAGGCACCCTGAAGGCCTGCGAGCGCAGCCTCGGTCGCCTCGGGACCGACCGCATCGACCTGTACCTGCTGCATTGGCGCGGCGGTGTGCCTTTCGCGGAAACCCTCGAGGCGTTCACGCGTCTCAAGGCCGACGGGAAGATCCGCCACTACGGCGTGAGCAACCTCGACTTGGCCGCCATGCAGGAATGGCACGCGCTCGACGGCGGCGAGGCGACCCAGGCCAACCAGGTTCTGTACAACCTCGGGCGCCGCGGCATAGAGGTGGACCTTGTTCCGTGGCTGCGACAAAGGCACATCCCGGTGATGGCGTATTCGCCCTTGGAGCAGGCTCGCCTGCTGGCGAATCCCGCACTGCGCGCGTTTGCCTCAAGTCACGCGATGACGCCAGTGCAGGCTGCCCTCGCGTGGCTGCTCGCGAAAGACGATGTGATCGCAATTCCCAAGAGCGCGAGCGTTAAACGCGTGGAGGAGAACGCAGGCGCCCTCGCCCTCGCGCTCGATGCCGCGCAACTGGCTGAGCTCGACGCAATATTTCCGCCGCCTGCCCGTCCAGTGCCGCTCGAAATGCTCTGACCCGCGCTGTTGATCCCGCTACCGGCCCGCGCTCGCTTACGCGAAGCACGAGCCGGGCGCTATCAGCGACGAACCACCGCGCCTGCGCCCTCGCCACCGGGTGCTCCGGCGCCGGGGACCGGGTTGGCGGCACTCATTTGAGACGGTGCATAGGAGCGCATCGCCGTGGAGTTGTCATTGGCTGCATAGCGGTCGAAAGTGGAACAGCCGGTGATGGCAACGAGGGCCAATGCTACGGCGGCGAACTTGAGCTGTTTCATCTGGAAATTCCTCTATTAAAAACGTTGACTCCCCCTTGAGCCACTCTATGGCCTCGTGCCCGCAACGTGAAGCGGCATCCGCCCCCAAAGCTTGTGGTGCGTTGTCCTACGTCCCCGCGCCGATCAGCGCGGGACTCACTTGCGCTTTTTGTGGCGCGCCACGCCCTTTGGAGCTGCCCCGCCGCGTTTGGACTTGGCTTTCGGGCTGCGATTGCTGCGCGCTTCGCCGGCGTTGGCCTTCAAAGGCTTGGGCTTGGCCTCGACCTCGGGCGGCAGGGGGGGGATAGAAGGCAGGATGTCGCGCCCGTCCGCTACTTTTTTCCCCACCGGAGCAGCGTCCGCCTGCGCTGGGCCGGTGATGCCCTTGACCGCGGCGCGCGCGGAATTGATTGCATGGGCCGCGGCATTGGCGCCGAGCATGACCGTCGATGCTGCAAGTGCAATGATTTTCTTTAGCACGACTCGCTCCTGGAAAATGAATGTGCGTGCCGCGTCCGAAAGCTTCGAACCGCAAGCCGGGATCGGCCATCACATTAAACCCCGTGACGAGAACTGTGTCAGCGCGACAGCCCACACGCGATGGCCCACACGCACGCGCCCCGTCGGCGCATCCGAATGTCGGTGCTTTTCCTACAGGAGGTCGGCGCGTATTCCTACATCGCGCGGCCGAAGGCGGACGTAGCCTAACCCTCGCTCGTTTCTCCTCCTCAGCTCCAGCGCTGCAGTCAGGACCTGTCTCGAAAGTGCGAGGTTTCGGGATGGTGCGAGTGCCATGCCGGCCGCGTCCCCATCAGGCTCCCCCCGATCCTGGACGACGCACCGGTGCGACACCCGCGCAGAACCGTCACCGCGGATAGCCGTAACGGGTTCTGACTGCAGCGCTGGAGCCTTCTTTTTCGGCCGATGTTTCCCCTGCCCGCCCCGGGAAGGACTAGAGTAGACGCCGGCATCCAAGCTCCTGGGAGGGGGACCATGCACGACAGCAAGCCAAATCCGGCCAGGCCGTCTTTCTGGTGCGGCGTCCTGACCGCCGAAAAGCAGGCCGTCACGCCGTCGCGCGCCCGGCTCGTGCGCGGGCACTGCACTTCATTCACGCCGGGCACACCGGCCAGCGTAAGGCCAGCCCCGGCGGGCGAGTCCGATGATGGCCGCGAAAAAAGCTAGGGCCTCCTTCCCGAAAGAGTCCTCGAGCGCATTTTTCGAGCGCTTGCGTCCCAAATTCCTCGACTGGAATCCGCCCACCGAGGAAGAGTTGCGCGCCGAGGCGCAGAAGCGTAGCGACGACCGCGATGTGGAACTGCGCAAGGTGACCGCGATGGAAAAGTCGCGCCAGGCCGAGCGCAAGTCGAGTAAGAAGAAGGCGGGCGGGGGTTAATAGCTGATCGGGTAGGCGCTGATCGGTCAGGCGCTGATCCCTCGGCGCGCGCTGCACCGCGCGCGCATTTCGCCCTGCAGCCCGGGTTCTCCCGCCGGGGGCGATAAGATAGGCCCATGCCTCCAGTCACGCGCGCCCTCATCATCGCCAACGTCGTGGTATTCCTGCTGCAGTCCAACGGGGTGGCGCTGCTCGAATCGTTCGCCCTGTGGCCACCGGCATCGCGCGACTACGCGAGCCCGGGGTTTGCGCCATGGCAGTTGGTGACCTACAGCTTCCTGCATGGCAGCCTGACCCACATTGCGTTCAATATGTTCGGGCTGTACATGTTCGGCAGCGAGGCCGAGCGCCTGTTCGGCCAGCGCTTCTTCCTCATCTACTACTTCGCCAGCGTGATCGCCGCCGGCATCACCCACCTCGTGATCACGTCGTTCATCGGCGGCCCGCCCATCCCCGTGGTCGGCGCCTCAGGCGGCGTATACGGCCTGCTGCTCGCGTTCGGCGTGTATTTCCCCCACCGCAGGGTGGTGCTGCTGATCCCGCCGATCCCCATGAAGGCGCGCACTTTCGTCATCGTCTTCGGCGTCGTCGAGCTGGTTTTCGGCGTCACCGGCACCGCCTCGGGCGTTGCGCACTTCGCCCACCTCGGCGGGATGCTCGGCGGCTGGCTCATGATCCTGTGGCGGCGGCGGGCCGCGCCGTCGCGCCGCCAATGACCATAATCTGCAACTTCCGTTTTCGCGGAATCAATCAGGGAGCGGCTCTAAAGCCAATTGATGTGCCAATTATGATAAATACGCTGGCGCCGGCTTATCGCCGGGGGCCGGGTAGTGTGGGAGCGCGGTGTGCCGCCAACCGTCGTCGGATCAGGCTGACCCGGCGCCCGATCGAGCGCCGGGATTCAGCCCGGCGCCGCCATGTCCCACGTCACCCCGCCCATGCCGCAGCGCAGGGGCACGGAAGGCACATAGAACGCCGTATCGGCGCGACGCCGGCCCGCGGCCCCCATCGCCACGAACCACGCGAGCAGCTCGATGGTGCCGCCGTCGCCCGCGGCGATCATTTTCTCGGCGGTGATCTCGCGCAACACACGCTGCGGGTCGCCTTCACCCAGCAGCGCGAGGAAGCCGCGGTCGAAGGGCTCGTCGACGCCGAAGTACTTCGGCCCGCCGGGGTCGTGCGACAGGCCGCCGGTGGCCATGATCGCGACGCGCCGGGCCTGCGGCCAGGCGCGCACCACGTCGGCCAGCACCCGGCCGAACTCGAAGCAGCGTTCGGTCGAGGGCATCGGCGGCAGCACGCAGTTCATGTGGATCGGCACCAGCGGCACTTCGTGCCCGGGGGTAAGGAAATGCAGCGGCACCGACCAGTTGTCATCGAACAGGAGTGAGTCGCTGAATGCGAGGTTGAAGCCGCGCTTGCCCGATTCGCGCACGATGGCGCGCGCGAGGCCCGGCTCGCCGTCCACCTCGTAATGCGGCACGTTCACCCAGTCGCGAAACCACTCCGCCGGCCCTTCCCATCGCGCGGCCGTGCCCACGCACCAGTCGGGCACGTTGGCGGGGTGAAAATTGAGCAGGTGGTCGTTGGCGATGCCGACGATCAGGTCGGGGCGCGTGGCTGCGAGGCGCCTGCGCATCTCGGCATAGCCGGCGATGATGGCGTCCTGCTCGTGCTGAGGCGCCTTGTCCAGCCAGCCGGTGGCCCCCGGCGCGTGCGCGAGCGCGAGGACGGAAACGATCTCGGCCATCAGGATTTTCCCGGCGCGGGCTTCGCGGCCAGCATCTTCGCCGCGTACAGCTGCGCGGCCGCCGATTCGTTGTGGTTGTAGCCGCTGCCCTTGAACAGGCGGCTCACCTGCGGCAAAAAATAAGGGTGCAGCCCGAGGGCGGCCAGCGCCTGCAGGTCGATTTCGCGGAACGCCTTCCTTTCCGCCTCCGACAGGCCGTAGTCGGCCATGAGCCCCTCGAGGTCGCTGGCGAAGCGCTCGAGCAGCGCCCGGTCGCGGCGCACTTCGAACACCAGCCGGTTGGCCGGGAGCGTGCGATCGGTGTCCATGATTCCCATCGCAAGCCCTCAGCCCAGAAACGCGACGCAGTCGATTTCGACGCTCTCGCTTGCCGGCATCGTGGTCGCCTATACGCTTTCGGGCGCGGACGCCGGCATGACCGTGCCGCATTGCTTGCACGTGCGGAAAGCTTCGCTGTCGAAGAACCGCTTGTAGGCCTTCGACACCGGGTCGTCGCGGTAGTCCTGCACGGTGAAGGTTTCCTCGTGCAGGAAAGCGTCGCACGCAGGGCAGTACCAGTGGAAGCGGTCGATCTCGCCCGGGCGACGTTTGCGCTCGACGATGAGCGCGTAGGCATCGGGCGGGAAGCGCGGCGAATGCGGCGTGCCCGCCGGGGTGTAGATCACCGAGCCTTCGCGCAGCACAGCCACCTCCTCCTTGCCTTCGGGCGTGCGGTAGTGCAGACGCATCTCGCCCTTGATCTGGTACATCATCTCGTCGCTCGCGTTGACGTGGAACTCGCTGCGATATTCGCGCCCGCGCGCAACGAATGCGAGCGACTCGGCCTCCTGCCACAACACGTCCACGCGCCGGCCGCTGTCGCCCAGCTTCCTGGCGGTTTCGAGTAAGTCCACGATCGGCATTGGTTGCATGCGCAGCACTCCGGGTGGGTCGCGTGAATCTTACGCGAGATGGATTATGATCCGCGCCAAACCGATCGAAACTGCGCCAGACTTTGCGAAACTGCCCCAACCTTTGCGCAACCGCGCTCGCGGCGAACGCACTACCTGCGCCGTGCCCACCGGCCTGAATCCATGACCGAAAAAATGCACTCCCACGCCCACGGCAACCCGGTCGACGTCCACGCACATTGGTACCCGCGCGCGTGGCTTGAGCTTGTCGCCCGGCACGGCCCCGCGCACGGGATCGAATGGAAGGAGGTCGAAGGCAAGGGCCCGCAGTTCAAGCTCGGGCACCTGAGCACAGGGCCGGCCGGCCCGCGCTACGTTGACCTCGACGCGCGCCTCGAGGCCATGGACGCCCAGGGCGTGGCGGTGCACGCGATGTCGCTCTCGCAACCCATGGCGTACTGGGCCGGCCGCCAACTGGGGGAACGCCTGTCGATCGTGTACAACGACGAGCTCGCGCGCGCGCACGAACTGCATCCTGGGCGTTTGGTTGGCCTGGCAACCCTGCCAATGCAGGCCCCCGACCTCGCCGTACGCGAGGTGGCCCGCGCGGCGGCGCTGCCCGGCGTGCGCGGGTTCTACCTCGCCACGCGCGTGCTCGACATGGAACTGTCGGACCCGACGTTCTTCCCGGTCTACGAGGCCATCGAAGCGCTGGGCCTGCCGATCCTCCTGCACCCGGTATTCGTCATCGGCCACGAGCGGCTGGAAAAGCACTACCTCACCAACCTGCTGGGCAACCCGTTCGAGAGCGCGATCGCCGCGGCGCACCTGATCTTCGGCGGGGTGCTCGACCGCTTCCCGAAGCTCGACATCGTGCTGCCCCACGCGGGCGGCGCCTTCCCGTGGCTGGTGGGGCGCCTCAACCGTGGCTGGGAAAAGCGCGCCGACCTGCAGCACATCCACCACAGCCCGCTGCAATATCTGCGGCGCTTTCACTACGACACGATCGGCTATTCGGACCCGGTGGTGGAGTACCTCGTGAAACAGGTGGGCGCCGACCGCGTGCTCATGGGCAGCGACTACTGCTTCCCGGTCGCCTACGAGCAGCCGGTGGAGGTGGTGGTGAACAACCCGCTCATCGCCGCCACCGACCGCCACGCGATCCTCGAAGGCAATGCGCGGCGCCTGCTGGGGTTGGCGCCGGCGGACTGAGCGTGGACTACGGCGCATCCCCGCCCGGGGGCGCGCTCAGCTTCCGGCGCCCGAGCCTTCGCGCTGCCGGGCCACCACGCGGCGCAGTTCCTCGGTCGCCTCGGCCGAGGGCAGCAGTTCGCCGATACCGCGGTGCAAGCGCTCGCGGATGCCCAGCGCCAGCCCGACGGTGATCAGGTAGGCGAACAAATACCCGAACACCTCGAAATAGAAATACGTCGGCGACGGGAAAGGGTGGCCCACGCGCGCACCCACGGCGACCACAAGCGCCGTGGCAAGGACGGAAAACGCGAGTCCCGCCCTGCCACCGCCGATGGCGGCCGCGAGACCAACCGGCAGGAGGTGCAGGAACCACAGGCTGGCATTGCGGCCGGAAATGCAATCGAGCGCGCCGATCCCCAGCGTGAGGAACAGCAGGATGGCTAGGGCGATGGCATCGCGAACGGGTCGGCGCATTGGGGTTCCAGGGTTCACTGCGTATGACAGTGCCGGAATCGTTTCGGCTCGCAAGGTGCTGGGGTTGCGGCAAATTTCTGACCGCCAGAGTGTGACTTCTTCGGCATCCGCCTGCAACCTCGGCTGCGTCGTCGACGGCAACTCTGACAATCCCTGACACCTGGTTGACCGGCAGGCCCACCTCAGGCAATTTGCCGCCATGGATCGCGCAGCTTTGGCATGGGTACTCGCGCTTGTCTGCGGCAGCGCAGCAGCCGATTGGACGCCGGTTGGTGGCGACGGCACCATCTTTGCCGCCTATGCCGACCCTGCCAGCGTGAAGCCAAGCGCCGATGGTGTGCAGATGCTCGGCCTGTACGACTTCCTGATGGCCGACGTCTCCGCCGACGGCCAGCCGCACGAGTCCACCGT
The DNA here is from genome assembly GCA_038319115.1 of Burkholderiales bacterium. GTDB lineage: Bacteria > Pseudomonadota > Gammaproteobacteria > Burkholderiales > SG8-39 > SZAS-79. Next base: position 15,481 of record JBBQCV010000033.1, read on the forward strand.
GGTACTGCGCGAATACGATTGCCGCGGCCGGCGCGTCCGGCTGCTTGCCTATGTCGATTACGCCGGGCACATGGGCGCGGGGCGGGTGATCTCCCCCGCAGGCGGGCACGGGCCGGGCCGGTGGGAACCCATCGTCCCCGGCGCGCTGGACGAATTCTTCCTTGGCGTCGCCTGCGCGGCTGCACGATAGCGGCGGCCAAGGTCAGCGCAGCGCGCCGAAAAAAGCCGTGATCTCGCGCGCCAGCACCTCCGGTTGCTCCAGGGCGGCGAAATGGCCTCCCTTGGCTTCGACGGTCCAGCGGCGGATGTCGGTGTAGGTGCGCTCAGCGATCGAACGCGGCGGCCGGATGATCTCGCGTGGGAACTCGACGTAGCCGGTGGGCACGCCAACCGTTTCGCCGCGCGGGATCGGCCACGGCCCGTGCATGCGCGAGTAGTAGGGCCAGAACGACGAGCCGATCGCGCCGGTGAACCAATAAAGGGAGATGTTGGCGAGCATCTCGTCGCGGCTCACGGCGTCCTCCGGGTTGCCGCCGCAATCGGTCCACGCATGGAATTTCTCCACGATCCATGCCGCCAGCCCGGCGGGAGAGTCGGACAGCCCGAACGCAAGCGTCTGCGGGCGCGTGCCTTGGATCCACTGGTAACCGGTGTCCTCCTTCTGGAACGCCGACAGGTCGGCGTGGTAGGCCCTTTCCTCGGCGCTCGCCATCGATTCGGCCGCCATGTCGCGGCGCACCGCGAGCAGGTTCAGGTGGATCCCGATGAGGTTTGCCGCGTGGCGGTGGCCCAGCACCGAGCTGATCGAGCCGCCCCAATCCCCACCCTGCGCGCCGAACCTCTGGTGGCCGAGCACCTGCGTCATGAGACGCGCGAACGTAGCCGCGATGTCCTCCACACCGAAGCGCTTCTGCCCCGGCTTGAACGACAGCGCGTATCCGGGCAGCGACGGCGCGACGATCTCGAAATCCTCGCTGAGGAGCGGTATGAGCTTGTGGAATTCGAACACCGACCCGGGCCACCCATGCGACAGGAGCAGCGGCATCGCGTCCCGGCGCGCCGCTGGCACGTGAAGATAATGCAGGTCGATGCCATCGAGCGGCACGCTGAACTGCGGAAAGGCATTGAGCTTGGCTTCCCATGCGCGCCAGTCGAAGCCGGTGCGCCAGTACGCGACGAGATCCTTGAGGTAGGCGAGGCTGGTGCCGGTGGACCACGGCTCAAGGGGCGGCTCGTCGGGCCAGCGCACGCGCTCGAGGCGCAGACGCAGGTCGGCCAGCGCGGCGTCGGGGACATGCAGCTCGAAAGGGGCGGGGGTTGGCGCGGCCATGGGTGCCTCCTGCAATGTTGCGCGCGCGAAGATTCACGCAGCGCGGAAGTGGCGGTAGATTACCGGGATCTACGTGCAGGCCGACCACGGCGATGCACCGGCCATTGCGCTGTACACAAAGCTGGGACTGCGCGAAGACGTGCTGCACTTCGATATCGCGGTGGCGGGCGGCGCGGAAGGGCAATGACCGCAGCGGCGCCCGCCGTTCGATCGGGCGCGCTCGCGGTGCAGAACGCGGCCGGATTCGCGATTACACTGGCCGCCATCGCGCTGGCCACCGCCGCGTTCGATGCGATGGGTGCGAAGGTGGCGTGGATCACCGGCCAGACCATAGTCGTGGACGGCGGGCAGATGCTCGCCTGACTCCGGCGACGCATCCACAACCTGCGGGGAGAAAGCGATGGCGGGACCCAAGGAAATCAATGCCGAACTCATCGGCAGCCTGCCCGACGCGGGGCCGGTGGTGATGGTCAACCTGCTCAGGCTCGCCGACCGGGCGGCCTACAAGCACTACAGCGAGGCGACCATGCCCCTCATCAAGGCGCGCGGCGGAACGGTGCTGTGGGCCGGCAATGGCGAAGGCGTGGCCTTCGGCGACGCCGAGACGGATCACTGGGATTACATCGTGCTCGTGCAGTATCCCTCCCGCGCCGCTTTCCTCGACATGATGGCCTCGCCCGACTACGCCGCCGCCAATGTACACCGCGAAAAGGCGGTGGCGCGGCACGTCATCGTTGCCGCCGGCGAAACCTACTCCAAGCTGAAGGCGCGCTGAGCGGTGCGCACGCAGGTCGCGATCATCGGCTCGGGGCCAGCCGGGCTACTGCTGGGCCAGCTGCTGCACCAGGCCGGCATCGACGCGGTCATCGTTGAGCAAAGGAGCCAGGCCTATGTCCTCGAGCGCATCCGCGCCGGGGTGCTCGAGCAGGGCACCGTGGCGATGCTCGACCGGCTGGGCGCAAGCACGCGATTGCATGCCGAGGGCCTCGTGCACGATGGGGTCGAGATCGGGTCCGGCGAGGGCCGCCAGCGCATCGACCTCAAGGGGCTCACCGGCAGCCACGTGGTGGTGTATGGCCAGACCGAAGTCACGCGCGACCTCATGGATGCGCGCGAGGCCGCCGGAGCGCAGACAATCTACGAGGCCGCCGACGTCAGCGTGCACAACTTCGAGTCCGCCGGGCCGGGCGCGCCCGCCCGCGTGCGCTATGAAAAGGACGGCGCGGCGCACGAACTCACCTGCGACTTCATCGCCGGTTGCGACGGCTTCCACGGCGTGTGCCGCCAAAGCGTGCCCGCCGCCGCGATGCAGGTATTCGAACGCGAATACCCGTTCGGCTGGCTGGGCGTGCTTTCCGACACGCGGCCCGTGTCGGAGGAACTCATCTACGTCTGCCACGAGCGCGGATTCGCCCTGTGCAGCATGCGCAGCCCGACGCGCAGCCGCTACTACCTGCAGTGCTCGCTGGCCGAGCGCGTGGAGGAGTGGCCCGACGAGCGCTTCTGGGGCGAGCTGCGCCGGCGCCTCGACCCCGAAGCCGTGGGCAACCTGATCACCGGGCCCTCGATCGAGAAAAGTATCGCGCCCCTGCGCAGCTTCGTGGCCGAGCCGATGCGGTTCGGGCGCCTGTGCCTCGCGGGCGACGCGGCGCACATCGTGCCGCCCACCGGCGCCAAGGGCCTCAACCTTGCCGCCAGCGACGTGCATTACCTGTCCGAGGCGCTGATCGCGCACTACCGCGGCAGCGATTCCGAATTGGAAGCGTATTCCAGCCGCGCCCTCGCCCGGGTTTGGAAAGCCGAGCGATTTTCGTGGTGGATGACGATGCTGCTGCATCGCCTGCCCGAGGCGGGCCCGTTCGGGCGCAGGATCCAGCAGGCCGAGCTCGCCTACCTCGCGGGCTCGCGCGCGGCGCAGGCCGCCATGGCCGAGAATTACGTCGGCCTGCCCTACTGAGGCGCAGTGGCATGCGGTTTCGCGCTGCGAGCGGGATGCGGTGCGAAGCGCGGGTGCGCCGGGTCTTGGGTATGATCGGCGCAGCCGTCCCACTCCAGAGAGACGGCATCCAAGGAGATTTCATGCACAAGCTCAAACCACCGGGTTGGATCGCCGCCATGCGCGCCGCCGTACTCGCCACAGCCGCCGCGGTTGTCCTGCCCAGCGCGGCGATCGCCCAGGCTTTCCCCACCAAGCCGCTCACCATCGTGCTTTCGTACGCCGCCGGCGGGCCGACCGACTTCCTCGCGCGCACGCTGGCAGAGAAGGTGTCGGCGCATGTGGGCCAGCCGGTGCTGGTCGACCCCAAGCCCGGCGCCAACGAGCGCGTGGCCACCGAGTACCTGCTGCGCCAGCCCGCCGACGGCTACACGATGGTGCTGGTGGCCCTGCCGCATGCCACCAACCCGGCGGTGTTCTCCTCGCTGCCCTACGACTCGGTCAAGGAATTCGTCGGCCTCATCCACCTCGTTAACATCCCGGTGATCCTTTCGGTCAAGGCCGATTCGCCGATCCGGACCTTTGCCGACTTCGTGGCCTTCGCCAAGGCCAAGCCCGGCGAGGCGATGTTCGGCTCGCCCGGCGCGGCCACCAGCTCGCACCTGACGATCGAACTCCTGGGCACGCTCACCAACGCCGGATTCACGCATGTCCCGTACAAGGGCGATGCACCGGCCATGACCGAGCTCATGGGCGGGCGCATCGTCGCCAGCGTCAACTCGCTGCCCGGCGCGCTGGGACAGATCCGCGGTTCGCGCGTGCGGGCGATCGGGATCTCGAGCGCCAACCGCGTGTCGGTGCTGCCCGACGTGCCGACTTTCGCCGAGCAGGGCTTTCCGGCGGCGATCACAGCAACGTGGTTCGGCCTCATTATCCGCAGCGGCACCCCGAAAGACGTGGTGGCCAAGCTCAACACCGAGTTCAATGCCGCGCTCGCAATGCCCGACGTGAAGGAAAAGCTGAGCGACCGCGGCATGACCCCGGTGGGCGGCTCGCCCGAATCCTTCACCGCGTTCATCCGCAGCGAGACCGAGCGCTGGACCAAGGTCGTCAAGGCGCGCGGCATCAAGATCGAATAACTCCGGGGCGCCCGCCGAGGTATGCGCATGCGCGTGATTCGCGAAACGTTGCTTTCGGCGCGCGTCCTGGCCGCCACCGCCGGGCCTTTTATCCTTATCGCGCTCGGGTTGCTGGTCGGCGCCTATTTCCTGCTCCAACCCAACCCGCCGCGCCACGTAGTGCTGGCCACCGGCCCCGAGCAGAGCGACTATGCCGAATTCGGCAAGCGCTACGCCGCCGCGCTGAAACGCCACCACATCGAGGTCGTGCTCAGGCCCACCGAGGGCTCCTCGGCGAACCGCCGGCTGCTGCGCGACCGCAAGGAGAACGTCGACTTCGGCTTCGTGCGCGGCGGCTCGAGCGAGGCCCTGCGCGCCGAGGACGAAAAAGGGACCGGGGTACCCCTGGTGGCGCTGGGCAGCCTGTTCCTCGAGCCGGTGTGGCTCTTCTATCGCACCGAGGCGGCCGCGCGGTTGCCAGGCAAGGCCCTCACGCGGCTCGACCAGTTGCGAGGCTGGCGCGTGAACGCCGGCGGGCGCGGCGCGGGCTCGACCAACCTGTTCATGAAGCTGCTTAATGCCAATGGCGTGGAGCGCGAAGCGATCAAGCTCGACAGGCTCGACCCGACCCACGCGGCGATCGGCCTGTTCAACAAGGAGCTCGACGCGATGGTGCTGGTGTCGGCGCCCGAGTCGCCCATCCTGCAGATGCTGCTGCGCACGCCCGGCATCGCCCTGTTCGAGTTCACCCAGGCGGAGGCCTACACGCGCCGGTTCGGCTACCTGAGCGCGGTGACCCTGCCGCGCGGGGTGGCCGACTTCGCCCACGACGTGCCGGCGCGCGACATCCGCCTCGTGGCGCCGACTTCGATGCTGGTTGCGCGCGAATCGACGCATCCGGCGCTGCTGCAATTGTTCACCCAGGCCGCGCACGAGATCCACGCCGAGGCGGGCTGGTTCGCGCGCACCGGCCAGTTCCCCTCCAAGGAGGACGTCGAGCTGCCGCTGGCGCCCGAGGCCGAGCGCTATTTCAAGAACGGCGCGCCGCTCATGCAGCGCTACCTGCCGTTCTGGCTGGCCAACCTGATCGAGCGCATGTGGGTGGTGCTGATCTCGATCATCGCGATCCTGATCCCGCTCGGGCGTGTCGTGCCGCCGCTGTACAGCTTTCGCATCCGTTCGCGCATCTTCCGCTGGTACCGCCAGTTGAGGCAGATCGAGGATTCCCTCTCCGCCGGCAATCGCCCCACGGCCGAACTTACCGAAGAGCTCGATCGCCTCGATGCCAAGGTCGAGCGTATTACGGTGCCGTTGTCCTACACCGACGAGCTTTATTCGCTGCGCAGCCACATTGCGCTGGTACGCACGCGCCTTGCGGCCGCCGCCAAGGCGCCGTGACGCGGCAGAGCGCGGCTGTTACAAGTTCTCTGTATGGCAGCGCACGGAATGCCCCGCCGCGTGACGGAATAATGGGCCCATCGGGGTTCGGAGGTACGCCATGGGCACAATCGACAAATTCGCAGGAACGACATTCGTTCCGGCGCAATTCGGCAAACAGTCACGCACATTGGCTTGCGCAATAGCGGCCGCGCTGTTGGCCGTCGCGTGCAGTTCGATGCCGGGCGGCTTCAACGCGCTCGGCCCGGGGGGCGTGAACGCAGCCGGCAACGGAACCGCGCCTTCAGTGGCGGTGCTGCCGGGCGGCGGCAAGAGCATGCAGGCATTCAACGCAGACGACATCGCCTGCCGCGGCACCGCCCAGACGCGCGCGCATGACAATACGACGCTGCCACTCGCCATGGGATTGGGCGGCGTCGAGGTGGCCAGTTCGCGGCCGCGCGTGGTGGTTCGCGATCGCACCGAAGACCACCTGTCCACCGGCTCGATGTTCGGCAATGCGCCCGCGGTCGACGAGACGCCCCTCACGGTGCAGCAGCGCTACGACACGGCCTATGTCCAGTGCATGCATTCCAAGGGCCACCAGATCCCGGTCGGCGGGGCGATGAGCTCGTAGGCTCGATCGCGTCGCTCGACCCGGTCGGCCCGGTCGGCCGTCGGCGCTGGGCTCACGCCGTCACCCGCCCTCCGCTGAGGCGCCCGCTGAATCCCACGGTGAGGACAACCAGGCCCAGTGCACTGCCGGCCAGCAGCACCCGCGTGCCGATCCCATCCACCGCGAGGCCGCCGGAGAACACCCCGAGCGACGATCCGCCGAAAAGCCCGAACGCGAACAGCGACACGCCCGAGCCGCGCGCATCCGGCGCCATCTGGGTGGCGTTGGTCTGCAGCGTGTTGTGGAATGCGTAGAACCCGGCACCGGCAAAGATCAACCCCGCCATCGCCACCGCAAGGCCCGGCGCGAAGGCGATCAACCCCATCCCCAGCGCCATGCTCGACCCGCCCAGGCGGGCAATGCCGCGCTCGCCCAGGCGCGGCACCAGCGCCGCCGCCGACAACGCATACGCAAGGCCCCCGGCGGCAAAGAACAGGATCATCGTGCCGCTCGCGCCGACGCTCGCGCCGAGCGCCTGGTGCAGGTGCAGCGGGACGAACGCGATGCCGCCGTACATGAGCATGCCTTCGCCGAGCACCGCGCAGAACACCACGCGCACCCATGGCCGTTCGAGCAGCATGAACACCGCGCCCAGGTCGGCAGCGAAACTCCTGGCGCGCGGCGTCGGGGCATGCTGCGTCGATGGGTTCACGCGCAGCTCGCGCCACAATCCGGCGGCGACGATGAACATTGAAACTGCCAGCAGCACGAACACGGCGCGCCAGCCAAAATATTCGGCCACCAGCCCGGCGGCCGCCGCGCCCACGCCCACGCCCACCAGCTGCCCGGTCATGAACCTCGCCAGCACCGCCTGGCGGCGCTCATAGGGCACCACATCGCCGATCCATGCAAGGGCAAGCGTGATGATGCCGCCCACCACCGCGCCGGACACGAAGCGCATGGCCGCGAGCGCGTGCAGCGAAGGCGCCACGGCGCTCGCGAGCAGCGTCACCGCCGAGAGCAGCGTGTAGACGAACACAAGGCGGTACTTGCCGGCGCGGTCGCCGATCGGGCCGTGCAGGAACTGGAGCAGCCCATAGGACAGCAGGAAGGCAGTCGCCGCGATAGAAGCGCCGCCCGCAGTGGTGCCGAAGTCCTGTGCGATCGGCACCAGCAGGGGGTCGATGGCGCGCGTGGCCGCAGCCGACGTGAACGCGGCGAACGCGAGAAGCAGGACCGCGCGCCCGTGCATTGGCGTAGACATGGCCCGTAAGGTAACACTGACGACTCCGCCCGCGCTCGCGCCAGGCCCGCCGGCTTCAGTGACATGAGGCGTAAGCTCAAACCTGTGACCCCCGGCGAAATCCTGCTGGAATAATTTTTGAAGCCCATGGGCATCAGTCAATACAGGCTGGCAAAAGAGATTGCCGTGCCCGCGCAGCGCATCGGCGACATCGTGGCCGGAAAACGCACTGTTACCGCTGACACCGATTTGCGCCTGTGCCGCTTCTTCGGCCTCTCAAACGGTTACTGGCTGCGCGCCCAGGCGGCCCATGACACGGAAGTCGCGGAACGGACCCTGCGAGTCAAGCTGGCGAAAATCAAACCCTGGTCGAATGCCGGAAAGGTTGGAGATCGCGCTTTGTCCCGGGCGTGAACGCGCGCTGCCCGAGGCGCTGGACGCCATCGTCGCCAACGACATCAAGCGCTATACCAGGCTGGTTCGCGAACACAACATCAAGGCGGAATAAATGATACGGATCCTTGGACGCGCCAACTCGTTTAACGTTCGCAAGGTTCTCTGGACCTGCGACGAAATCGGCCTGAAGTATGTTCGTGAGGACTGGGGGCGCGGCTTCCGGTCCACCACCGAGCCCGCGTTCCGCTCCATCAATCCGATCGGCCTGGTGCCGGCGGTGCTCGACGGCGATGTGGTGCTGCGCGAATCGAACACCATCGTGCGCTATCTCGCCGGAAAATACGCGCCGCACTCACCGATCTACCCGGTCGAGCCGGTGGCGCGCGCCCACGCCGAGCAGTGGATGGACTGGGCGAACTACGAAACCTCGATCTCGCTGCGCGGCGCGTTCCTCGGCGGGGTGCTGAACGAACCGCCCTGGAACAACCCTTGGTTCATCGAGCGCGGCCGCGCGCAAATCACCGCCGAGGTAGGCCAGCTCGAAGAACACTTCCAGCGCGGCGGACCCTACGTGACCGGCGCCGACTTCACCGTCGGTGACATCCCGGTCGGCCTGGTGGTGAACCGCTGGTTCCACCTGAACAACTTCGAACGTCCGGCCTACCCGGCGGTGGAAAAATACTACGCCCTGCTCTCGGAGCGGCCGGCCTACCGCGCGCACGTGCGCAACGGCCTGCCGTGATGGACGCCCGCTGGGGCGGGGGGACAGCGAGGTTTCCTCGGGCCAATGCGCGCCGCGGCGTTTGGAGGACACAGGTAGTGTCCCCGGGTGGGTCAGCCACTTCGATATGTACCGGTTTCGATACATAAACTGGCATCTAACCCGCACCCAGCCTAGAGTTGTTAGAACAAATATTTCAAATTCAGACGTAAACCCAGGGCCGCTTCAAGCGGTCCTTCTGCTGGAATGCGGCGATGTTCGCTTCATGCAGCTGCGTGAGTCCGATCTCGTCCAGGCCTTCGAGCAGCGCCTTCTTGCGGCGTGGCTCGATGTCAAACCCGTGCTCGGCGCCGTCCGGCGCGACGACCACCTGCCGCCCGAGGTCCACGCACAACCTGGCATTCGCGGGATCGGCGGCAAGCCGGGCGCCGAGTTTCTGCACGACATCGTTCGGCAGGATCACCGGCAGCAAACCGTTCTGAAAGCAGTTGGAAAAAAAGATTTCGCCGAACGAGGGCGCGATCACGCAGCGAAAGCCCATCCCCGCAATCGCCCAGACCGCCATTTCGCGCGAGCTGCCGCAGCCGAAGTTGATGCTGCCCACCAGAATCTGCGCCCGGCGGAACGGTTCATGGTTGAGCGGGAACGCCGGGTTGTCGCTGCCGTCCGGCAGGAAGCGCGCCATCTCGAAGGCGTAGGGCCCGAGGCCAGCCTTCTCCACCTTGGCGCAGCGTTCGACGCGGATGATGAGGTCGGTGTCGACGTTGTCGCGCGGATACCAGGCGGCGATTGCATTGAGCGTGGTGAATTTTTCCATGTTCATCCCAGCCTCAGTCTAGAAGCGCGCGTACATTGATCCGCACTATGGTTTTGCCCGCGTCTACTGCGACGCCTGTCGGCACGACTATCTGCTCGCATACTCGTGCAGGACCCGCTACTTCTGCCCGAGCTGCCACCAGAAACGCGCGCACATCGGTGATCTCGCCGGCGATCGCAGCGGCCGCAGCCATCGCCGGGCTCGCAAGGTGCGTCCGTACCTCGGGGCCCTGCCGCCCGACGAAATTCCGGTTCGAGGTGGACACGCAGCGCGCCTTGG
>JBBQCV010000034.1:0-25150 GCA_038319115.1 Burkholderiales bacterium
GTTCTGGGAAGGGGTGGACGTGCGCGGCGAGGCGCTGTCGCTGGTGGTGATCGACAAGCTGCCGTTCGCGCCCCCCGATGACCCGGTGCTCGCCGCGCGCATCGACGCGATGCGCGCAACGGGAGGCAACCCGTTCATGGAACTCCAGCTCCCGCAGGCGATCCTGCAGTTGAAACAGGGCGCCGGGCGGCTGATCCGCGACGAGGCCGATCGCGGCGTGCTCATGATCTGCGACCCGCGCCTGTACTCCAAGCCCTACGGCCGCACCATCCGCGCGAGCCTGCCGCCGATGCGCGCCACGCGCGAGATCGAAGACGTCGAGGCATTCTTCAGTCCCGGCGCGGCCCGCCCCGGGGACGAGGCGTCCGATAGAATCGCAACTCTTTCACCCACTCGACAAGGAACGGCATGAAAGTCGTGATCACCGGCGGCGGGGGCATGCTCGGCTTCAAGCTTGCCAAGGCGCTTCTAGCGCGTGGCCGCCTCACTGGCGCCGATGGCAAGGAAACCGCCATCACGCGGCTGACCCTGTTCGACACCGCGTTCCCTGCCGTGCTGCCCAAGGACGACCGCCTCGAGGCCGTCAGCGGCGACATCTCCGCGCCCGGCGTGCTTGCAAAAGTCCTCACGCCCGATACCGAGTCGGTGTTCCACCTCGCCTCGGTCGTGTCGGCCGGCGCGGAGGTGGACTTCGACCTGGGCTGGCGAGTCAACCTCGATGGCGCGCGGACCCTCTTCGAGCTTGCGCACAAGTGCGCGAGGCCGCCGCGGTTCGTCTTTTCGAGCTCGGTGGCCGCGTTCGGCGGTGACCTGCCCGAGGTCCTCGACGATTCGACCACCCCCAACCCGCAGACCTCCTACGGCGCGCAGAAAGTGTGCTGCGAATACATCGTCACCGACTACACGCGCAAGGGGTTCATCGACGGGCGCAGCCTGCGCCTGCCCACCATCGTGGTACGCCCGGGCAAGCCCAACCTCGCGGCATCGTCATTCGCAAGCGGCGTGCTGCGCGAACCGTTGAACGGCGTGGTCGCCGAATGCCCTGTGTCGCTGGACACCGGTGTATGGCTGCTCTCGCCGGGGCGCTGCATCGAGTCGTTTATCCACGCCCACGAAACCCCGTCGTCCCTGTGGGGCATGACGCGAGTGCTCAACCTGCCGGGCATCACCGTGCCGGTGTCCGAAATGATCGAAGCCATGCGGCGCGTGGCGGGCGACGAGGCGGCGCGGCGCGTGATCTACAAGCCCGACGATCGCATCCAGAAGATCGTGGCGGGATGGCCGGTGCGGTTCCGCACCCCGCGCGCGCTGGCGATGGGGTTCAAGGCCGATCCCGATGTGGACAGCGTAATCCGCGCGTACATGGCCGACGAAGGCATCAAGGGGCGTTAGATGGAGCCGCATCCCGGCGGCCTATAGGCGCGGCCCGAGGGGCCTCCCGCGCCGTCAAGTCTCCCCGGCCCAGCGCAGGCTGCGGTGCACGGCCTCGCGCCAGCGCCCGAGCAGGTCAGCCACCGCAGAAGGCCGCATCTGCGGCTCGAACGTGCGGTCTATCTCCCAGTGCGCGGCGATTTCCTCGCGTGAATTCCATACGCTGGTGGCAAGTCCTGCCAGATAGGCCGCGCCCAGTGCGGTGGTTTCCTGCACCTTGGGCCGCAGTACGGGTACTCCGAGAATGTCGGACTGGAACTGCATGAGGAGGTTGTTGGAGGTCGCACCGCCGTCTACGCGCAGCTCGGTGAGCTTGCGGCCGGCGTCGCGCTGCATGGAATCGAGCAGGTCGGCGGTTTGAAAGGCGATCGACTCCAGCGCTGCGCGCGCAATGTGCTCGCGCCCGGAACCGCGCGTGAGGCCGAGGATCGCGCCGCGCGCATAGGGGTCCCAATGCGGTGCGCCCAGGCCAGTGAAGGCGGGCACGAGATAAACGCCGCCGTTGTCCGGCACGCTGGCGGCAAGCGACTCGATCTCGGCGGAGGACTTGAAAAATCGCAGTTCGTCGCGCAGCCACTGCACGACGGCACCGGCCACGAACACACCGCCTTCGAGCGCGTATTCGCGCTCCACGTCGCGCGCATCGCGGCTGCGTCCCATTTGCGCGCACGCCGTGGTGAGCAGGCCGTTGGCCGAAGTCACCGCGCGATCGCCGGTGTGCATGAGCATGAAGCAGCCCGTGCCGTAGGTATTCTTTCCCATGCCGGCCTTGTGGCAGCCTTGGCCGAACAGGGCCGCCTGCTGGTCGCCGGCAATGCCGGCAAGGGTCACCGCCTCGCCTAGGATGTCGGGGGCGATCATCCCGAATGCGCCTGAGGAGGCGAGGACGTCGGGCAGGATGGCGCGTGGCACGCGCAGGATCGACAGGAGTTCCTCGTCCCAGTCGCCTTTGTGGATGTCGAAGAGCATGGTGCGCGAGGCATTCGACGGGTCGGTTACGTGCAGGCGGCTTTGCGACAGGTTCCAGGCGAGCCACGTGTCGACCGTGCCGAAGGCAAGCTCGCCGCGCTCGGCGCGGGCGCGCGCGCCCGGGATGTTGTCGAGCAACCAGGCGATCTTGGTCGCGCTGAAGTACGGGTCGATCACGAGCCCGGTCTTGTCGCGGATGATGTTCTCGACGCCCGACTCGCGCAGTTCTGCGCACTGGGCAGCGGTGCGGCGGTCCTGCCATACGATCGCGTTGTGCAGCGGCTCGCCGCTTTGGCGGTCCCATAGCAGCACGGTCTCGCGCTGGTTGGCGATGCCGGCGGCGACGATCTGCGATGAAGCGATGTTGGCGCTCTCGAGCGCTTCGCGCGCGACGTCGCGTTGCGATTCGAAGATCTCTTTCGGGTCGTGTTCCACCCACCCCGCCTTGGGGTAGATCTGGCGAATTTCGCGTTGCGCGCTGGCGACCGCGGCGCCCGTCTCGTTGAACACGATGGCGCGCGAACTGGTGGTGCCCTGATCGAGTGCGAGGATGTATTTCATGTTTGCCTACAGCCGGCTGGCCATTCTAGCAGTGGTAAAATCGCGCGCATTGCTGCAGGCCGCCGCAGGCGCCTTACGCACCCCCTTGCACGAATTTCCGGCCGAGCCGCCTTATGCCCCTCCCCATCCAGGATGTCGAGCGTGAGCTGACCCACACGCGCCGGCTGCGCTTCGAAGGCTACAAGCGCGCCGACGGGCTGTGGGACATCGAGGGCCGCTTGACCGATGTCAAGAATCACGACTTTACTTTGCAAACGGGCGTGCGCCGCGCGGGCCTGCCGGTGCATGATATGTGGGTGCGCCTGACCATCGACACTGAGCTCACGATCGTCGACGCCATCGCGGTGTCGGATGCCGTACCCTACCCGGGCGGCTGCGAGACGATCGGCCCGGCCTACCGTCAGCTGGTGGGCCTCAACCTCATGGACGGGTTTCGCAAGAAGGTGCGTGAGCGCCTGGGCGGCGTGCTCGGCTGCACCCACATCACGGAAATGCTCGGGTTCTTCCCGACCGCCGCGATCCAGACCTTTGCGGGCGAGAGGCGCGCGGCGCCCGACGACGGGGCCAAGCCGTTCCAGATCGACCAGTGCCACGCGCTCGAATCGAGCGCGGAGACCGTACGCACCATGTATCCGAAATGGTATAGACCCAATGCAGAAAAAGCCGGAGGGTAGGACAACATGAAGATTCATGAGTACCAGGGCAAGGAGCTGTTCCGCAAATTCGGCGTGGTTACGCCGCGCGGCACCCCTTGCTTCTCGGTGGACGAGGCCGTCAAGGCGGCCGAAGGGCTGGGCGGCAAAGTCTGGGTGGTCAAGGCGCAGATCCATGCCGGCGGCCGCGGCAAGGGGGGCGGCGTGAAGGTGGCCAAGTCCCTCGACGAAGTGCGCGCCAGTGCGAAGGAGATCCTCGGCATGCAGCTGGTCACGCACCAGACCGGGCCACAGGGGCAGAAAGTACGCCGCCTGCTGGTGGAGGAGGGTGCCGACATCAAGCAGGAGCTGTACGTCGCGCTGGTGGTCGACCGCGGCACCCAGCGCGTGGCGCTCATGGGCAGCTCGGAAGGCGGCATGGATATCGAGGAAGTGGCGGCCAAGACACCAGAGAAGATCCACAAGACCTTCATCGACCCGAACATCGGCCTGACCGACGCCCAGGCTGACGAGATGGCAGGGAAGATCGGCATTGCGGCGCCGCTCGTGCCGAAAGCCCGCGACCTCCTCAAGGCGCTGTACAAGTGCTTCGACCAGACCGACGCCTCGCTGGTGGAGGTGAACCCCCTCATCACCACCGGTGACGGCAAGGTCATCGCGCTCGACGCCAAGCTCAATTTCGACGACAACGCGCTGTTCCGCCATCCCGACATCGTCGCCATGCGCGACCTCGACGAGGAGGACCCCGCCGAGGTGGAGGCCTCGAAGTACGACCTCAACTACATCCAGCTCGAGGGCAACATCGGTTGCCTCGTGAACGGTGCGGGACTGGCGATGGCGACCATGGACATCATCAAGGTCTATGGCGGTGCGCCCGCCAATTTCCTCGACGTCGGCGGCGGGGCTACCACGGAAAAAGTCACCGAGGCGTTCAAGATCATGCTGAAGAACCCCGGGCTCAAGGCGATCCTGGTCAATATCTTCGGCGGGATCATGAAGTGCGACGTGATTGCAGCCGCGTGCGTGGAAGCGGCCCGGCAGGTCAAGCTTTCGGTCCCGCTGGTGTGCCGTCTCGAGGGGACCAACGTGGAGCTTGGAAAGAAGATCCTCGCCGATTCGGGCCTGCCCATCATATCGGCCAACAACATGTCCGACGCCGCGCAAAAGGTCGTCGCAGCCGCAGCGGGGAAAAAATGAGCATCCTGATCGACAAGAACACCCGCGTGATGACGCAGGGCATCACCGGCAAGACCGGCCAGTTCCACACGCGCATGAGCCGGGAGTACGCCAACGGGCGCAACTGCTACGTCGCCGGCGTTAATCCCAGGAAGGCAGGCGAGGATTTCGACGGCATCCCGATTTTTGCCAACGTGAGTGAAGCGAAGGCGAAGACCGGCGCCAACGTTTCGGTCATTTACGTGCCGCCGCCTTTCGCCGCAGCCGCCATCGACGAGGCCGTCGATGCCGAGCTCGACCTCGTCATCTGCATCACCGAGGGCATCCCGGTACGCGACATGATCCGCACCAAGGAGCGCATGCGCGGCAGGAAGACGCTGCTCATCGGGCCGAACTGCCCGGGGCTCATCACGCCGGAAGAAATCAAGATCGGCATCATGCCCGGCCATATCCACAAGAAGGGCCCGATCGGCGTGGTGTCGCGCTCGGGCACGCTCACCTACGAGGCGGTCGGCCAGCTCATGGAACTCGGCCTGGGGCAGTCCTCGTGCGTGGGCATCGGCGGGGACCCGGTCAATGGGCTGAAGCATATCGACGTCATGAAGCTGTTCAACGACGACCCGGCGACCGAGGCGGTGATCATGGTCGGCGAGATCGGTGGCTCCGACGAGGAAGACTGCGCGCGCTGGATCAAGGCCAACATGAAGAAGCCCGTCATCGGCTTCATCGCCGGGCTTACGGCGCCGCCGGGCAAGCGCATGGGGCATGCGGGCGCGATCATTTCGGGCGGCAAGGGCACGGCGCAGGAAAAACTCGCGGTCATGGAGGAGTGCGGCATCAAGGTGACGCGCAATCCGGGCGAGATGGGCAAGACCCTGAAGTCCGTGCTCAAGTAAGCCAAGGCAGGCAGTTGGACAACAGCGCAGCGGCGACTGCCGCGAACGCGGCGTCGGCGCCTGCACGGGCGGCGCTCCATGCTCGCCATCGAGGTTCAACATCGGCGTGATCGGCCTGGGCGCGGGAGTGAGCGTGCACCGGCGGGACCTGCCGACATTCACCGGCGCGCACCACAACCTGCCGCGCAAGCTCAAGTAGTTTTTCCGGTTTTGGAAATTCAACTGACGCGACAACCGCTCAGCTATTAGGTCTTTGGATATTAAAGTTCAACAAAGTGAGCTGCATTTCCAGTCCCGCCAGTGATGTGGCGCCGTCCGCGTCGCCGCTCTGCGCGCGGTACGGGTGCCCCAGCTTGACCGCAGTCAAGATTCCATTGCCGCTGCGTGCCGGATAATCGGGTCTAGTCAAGGAGGTCGCAGAAGATGGGTGGTTCGGACGAAAAGACGCGCGCCCCGGAAAGGGCGGTTGAAGCGGGTTCCGCAGCGCAACGAAGCGCGCGCAAGAGGGGCACGCCCAAGGGCCGCCGTGTCGATCCGCAGGCGCTGGCCGAAGTGAAGGCCCTGCTGGGCAATGAGCCCCGTCGCGCCGACCTGCTCATCGAGCACCTGCACAAGATCCAGGATGCCTACGGGCACCTGGCCGCTGCCCACCTTGCTGCACTGGCAGAGGAAATGCGCATGGCCATGGCCGAGGTCTACGAGGTGGCCAGCTTCTATCACCATTTCGATATCGTAAAAGAGGGGGAAGCGGCGCCGCCCGCGCTGACCGTGCGGGTGTGCGATTCGCTGTCGTGCGAAATGGCGGGCGCAAAGGAGCTGCTGCGCAAGCTCCCCGGGCTGCTGGGCAAGGAGGTCCGCGTGGTGGCAGCGCCGTGCATCGGGCGGTGCGAATCGGCGCCCGCGGTTGCGGTGGGTCAGAACTGTGTGCTGGATGCCACGGTCGAAACGGTTTCGCGGCAAGTGCGCGAGCGGCTCACCCGGTGTTTCGAGCCGAAGTACATCGACTATGCCGCCTACCGCGCCAACGGGGGCTATGCGCTCATCGCCGATTGCATGGCCGGCAAGTACACCCAGGATGGCCTCACGAAGGTAATGGAGGATTCCGGCCTGCGCGGGCTGGGCGGGGCCGGATTCCCGGCGGGGCGCAAGTGGCGGCTGGTGGCCGCGGAACCCGCGCCGCGCAACATGGCGGTCAACATCGACGAAGGCGAGCCCGGCACTTTCAAGGACCGCTACTACCTCGAGCGCGATCCGCATCGTTTCCTCGAAGGCATGCTGGTGGCCGCGTGGTGCGCCGACGCAAGTGAGATCTGGATCTACCTGCGCGACGAGTACGCCGGGTGCCGCGCGGTGCTCGAGCGCGAGCTGGCCAAGCTCCGTGAAGAACCACCGTGCGCCTTGCCTCCGATCCATCTGCGCCGCGGGGCGGGAGCCTACATCTGCGGGGAAGAGTCCGCGATGATCGAATCGATCGAGGGCAAGCGCGGCATGCCGCGCTTGCGCCCGCCCTACGTGGCGCAGGTCGGCCTGTTCGGCCGCCCGACGCTCGAGCACAACATGGAAACCGTCTACTGGGTGCGCGAGATCGTGGAGAAAGGGGCCGAGTGGTTCGCTTCCCACGGGCGCAACGGCCGCAAGGGGCTGCGCTCGTTCTCGGTCTCGGGGCGCGTGAAGAAGCCCGGGGTGCACCTCGCGCCTGCGGGCATCTCGGTGAGGGAGCTCATCGCCGAGTATTGCGGTGGCATGCTCGAGGGACACGAGTTCTATGCCTACCTGCCGGGCGGGGCATCGGGCGGCATCCTGCCCGCGTCGCTGGGCGATGTGCCGCTGGATTTCGACACCCTGCAGCCGCACGGCAGCTTCATCGGTTCGGCGGCGGTGATAGTCCTGTCGCAAAAGGACAAGGCGAGCGATGCGGCCAGGAACCTGGTGCGGTTTTTCCGCGACGAGTCCTGCGGCCAGTGCACGCCGTGCCGGGTCGGCACGGCCAAGGCGCTGGCCCTCATGGAGGCGCCGCACTGGGACCAGCCCCTGCTCAAGGAGCTGTCGGGCGCGATGATGGATGCGTCGATCTGCGGCCTCGGCCAGGCGGCGCCCAATCCCGTATTGAGCGTGATGAAGTTCTTCCCGCAAGAGGTGGCGTGATGGAAAGAGCAGGCACCGGGCAGCTGGCAACCATGCCGATCGAATTCAAGCTCAACGGCCGCACCGTCGTGGGGCGGCCCGACGAGACGATCCTCCAGACTGCGGAGCGCAACGGCGTCGAGATTCCCCGCCTGTGCTATGCCCCGGGCCTGCGTCCCGACGGCAACTGCCGCGCGTGCGTGGTGGAGATCAAGGGCGAGCGCGTGCTTGCGCCGTCTTGCTGCCGCTATCCCAAGGAGGGCATGGAGGTGGTCACCGACAGCGAACGCGCCACGCTGTCGCAGAAGATGGTTCTCGAACTCCTGCTTTCGGACATGCCGGAGAAGGCGTACCGCCTCGACTCCGAGCTCGACCAGTGGGCCGTCAAAATGGATGTCGGCCTGCCCCGCTTCCGCGGGCGCGCGCAGCCAGCGGGTGACCTCTCCCACCCGGGCATTGCTGTCAACCTCGATGCCTGCATCCAGTGCACGCGGTGCGTGCGCGCCTGCCGCGAGGAGCAGGTGAACGACGTCATCGGGTATGCATTCCGCGGCGACCATTCCAGGATCGTGTTCGACATGGACGACCCGATGGGGGCATCGACCTGTGTGGCTTGCGGCGAATGCGTGCAGGCCTGCCCGACCGGGGCGCTGATGCCGGCGCGCGACGCGGGCCTGGCCACGATCGACAAGGAAGTCGAATCGCTGTGCCCGTTCTGCGGGGTGGGCTGCCAGCTCACCTACCACGTCGAGAAGAACGTGATCAAGTTCGTGACCGGCCGCGACGGCCCGGCGAACCACGGCCGGTTGTGCGTGAAGGGGCGCTACGGCTTCGACTACGCCCATCACCCGCAGCGCCTGACCAAGCCGCTCATCCGCAAGCCCGGCGTGCCCAAGTCGGCCGAATTCAGGGTCGATCCGGCGCACTGGTCCGACACGTTCCGCGAAGCGACCTGGGAAGAGGCCCTCGAGGCCGCTGCCAAGGGCTTGCGCGACATCCGCGACTCCGGTGGTTCGGGCGAAGGGCGCTATGCGCTCGCCGGGTTCGGCTCGGCCAAGGGGTCGAACGAAGAGGCTTACCTTTTCCAGAAGCTGGTGCGCACGGGATTTCGCACCAACTACGTCGACCACTGCACTCGCCTGTGCCACGCGTCCTCCGTGGCCGCCCTGCTCGAAGGGGTGGGCTCGGGCGCGGTGTCCAACCAGGTGAGCGACGTCCTCAATGCCGAGGTGGTGTTCGTGATCGGCGCCAACCCGACGGTGAACCACCCGGTCGCGGCGACGTGGATGAAGAATGCCGCCAAAAACGGCGTCAAGCTCATCATCGCCGACCCGCGCCGCACCGACCTGGCGCGCCACGCGGCGCACTTCCTGCAGTTCAACGCCGACACCGACGTGGCGCTCCTCAACGCGATGATCCACGCGATCATCGACGAGGGCCTGGTCAACGAGGCATTCATCCGCGACCGCACCAGCGGCTACGAAGCACTCAAGGAGAACGCCAAGCCGTTCTCGCCCGAGAAGATGGCGCCCATTTGCGGGATTCCCGCCGCGACGATCCGCGAGGTGGCGCGCATGTTCGCCACCTCGAAGGGCTCGATGATCCTGTGGGGGATGGGCGTTTCGCAGCACATCCATGGCACCGACAATGCGCGTTGCCTGATCGCGCTCACCCTCATGACCGGGCAGGTCGGCCGCCCGGGCACCGGCCTGCATCCGTTGCGTGGCCAGAACAACGTGCAGGGCGCCTCCGATTCGGGCCTGATCCCGATGATGTTCCCGGACTATCAGCGCGTGGACAACCCGGAGGCCAACCAGCGCTTCGAGAAACTCTGGGGCACCAAGCTCGACACCCGGCCCGGCCTCACGGTCGTGGAAATCATCGACGCTGCTTACGAAGGGCGCGTGCGCGGCATGTACATCATGGGCGAGAACCCGGCGATGTCCGACCCGGATGTCGACCACGCACGCCAGGCGATGGCCAAACTCGAGCACCTCGTGGTGCAGGACATCTTCCTCACCGAGACGTGTTACCTCGCCGACGTGATCCTGCCGGCCACCGCGTTTCCCGAGAAGGACGGCACGTTCACCAACACGGACCGCATGGTGCAGCTCGGGCGCAAGGCCATCGAGCCGCCGGGCGAGGCGAAGGAAGACCTCTGGATCCTGTGCGAACTGGCCAAGCGCCTCGGGCTGGACTGGAAGTACACGCATCCGAAGCAGGTGTTCGACGAGATGCGCAAGGGCATGAACTCCATCGCCGGCATCACGTGGGACCGGCTCGAGCGCGACTCGTGCGTGGTCTACCCGTGTGAAAACGAGGGCGACCCAGGCCAGGCGGTGGTCTTCACCGAAATATTCCCTACCGCCACCGGGCGCGCCAAGTTCGTCCCGGCGGACCTCATTCCGGCCGCCGAGCGCCCCGACGAGGAGTACCCGTTCGTGCTCATCACCGGGCGCCAGCTCGAGCACTGGCACACCGGCGCGATGACCCGCAGGGCGGCCGTGCTCGACGCAATCGAGCCCGAACCGGTCTGCTCGATCCATCCACTCGACCTCGCCGCGCTGAAGGCGGCGCCGGGCGACGTGATCACGGTGCAGTCGCGCCGCGGCAGCATTTCTCTCTATGCCCGCGCCGACGAAGGTACCCCGCGCGGCGCCGTGTTCATCCCGTTCGCGTTCTACGAAGCCGCCGCGAACATGCTGACCAACGCCAAGCTCGACCCGTTCGGCAAAATTCCCGAGTTCAAGTACTGCGCGGTCCGCGTGACGCGCGGCGGCGAGGCGCCGGGCGATCCCGGCTATGGCAAAGGGCGCACGCTGCAGACGATGTACAGGTGAGGCGCGACAGGTTTTCAACCGACGACGCTTGATTTGAGTCAAGGGCGCGCAACCCGCGCCGCCCCTATAGTTGCGCGCACCGCATTCACACAATACCAGGAGACATTTTCATGCCGTCGGATATCGAAATCGCCCAAGCGGCGAAGATGCAGCGCATCAACAAGGTTGCGCTGGAAAAGCTGGGCATCGCCGAAGAGCACCTGGAGCCGTACGGGCATACCAAGGCCAAGGTCTCGTTCGAGTACCTCGACACGCTGAAGGACCGCAAGGACGGCAAGCTCATCCTAGTCACGGCGATCAGCCCGACGCCGGCTGGCGAAGGCAAGACCACGACGACCGTTGGCTTGGGCGATGCGCTCAATTACATCGGCAAGAAGGCGGTGATCTGCCTGCGCGAACCGTCGCTGGGGCCGGTGTTCGGCGTGAAGGGCGGCGCCGCCGGCGGCGGCTATGCGCAGGTGGTGCCCATGGAGGACATCAACCTCCACTTCACCGGCGACTTCGGCGCGATCCAGCTCGCCAACAACCTGCTCGCGGCGCTGATCGACAACCACATCAACCACGGCAACGAGCTCGGCATCGACGTGCGCCGGATCCAGTGGAAGCGCGTGCTCGACATGAACGACCGCGCGTTGCGCGACGTCACCATCGCGCTGGGCGGCACGGCCAACGGCTACCCGCGCCAGGACGGGTTCGACATCGTGGTGGCCTCTGAAGTCATGGCCATCTTCTGCCTGGCAACCTCGATCGAAGACCTCAAGAAGCGCCTGGGCAACATCGTGATCGGCTACACCCGTGACCAGAAGCCGGTGTGCGCGCGCGACCTCAACGCGCATGGCGCCATGACGGTGCTGCTCAAGGATGCGCTCAAGCCCAACCTCGTGCAGACACTCGAGAACAACCCCGCGTTCATCCACGGCGGGCCGTTCGCCAACATCGCGCACGGTTGCAATTCGGTGATCGCAACCCAGTCGGCGCTCAAGCTGGCCGATTACGTGGTGACCGAGGCCGGCTTCGGCGCGGACCTGGGGGCGGAGAAATTCGTCGACATCAAGTGCCGCAAGTCGGGGCTGCGCCCCTCGGCGGCAGTCATCGTGGCGACGGTGCGCGCGCTGAAGTATCACGGCGGAGCCGACCTGAAAACCATCACCACCGAGAACGTCGAGGCCGTGGCCAAGGGGATGGTCAACCTCGAGCGCCATGTCGAGAACGTGCAGAAGAACTACGGCATCCCGTGCGTGGTTTCGATCAACAAGTTCACCAGCGACACCAAGGCCGAGCTCGACCTCGTGCACGAGCGCATGAAAAAAATGGGCGTGCCGGTGGTGCTCGCCGCGCATTGGGGCGAAGGCGGCAAGGGCGCCGCCGATCTGGCGAAGATTGTGGTCGAGCTGTGCGAGCAGAAGTCCAACTTCAAGTTCGTCTACGACGACAAGGACACCCTCTGGGAGAAGGTCAACAAGATCGCCAAGACGATCTACCGCGCTTCCGAGGTCACGGCCGACACCAAGGTGCGCAACCAGATCAAGAAGCTGCAGGAGGACGGCTACGGGCACTACCCGGTCTGTGTGGCCAAGACGCAGTCGTCGTTCTCCACCGACCCGTCGCTGCGCGGCGCGCCCGTGGACCACGTGGTCAACGTGCGCGAGGTGCGCCTGGCGGCCGGGGCGGAGTTCGTGGTCATGGTTTGCGGCGACATCATGACCATGCCTGGCCTGCCCAAGGTTCCCTCTGCGAGCAAGATCGACATAGTGAACGGAAAGGTCGTGGGGCTGTTCTGAGTCCGAGTAGAATCCGCGCATCAAAAAGGGGGGAGGCTGGCAGCGATGGTAGAGATGCTCGGATCGACGGAATTCTGGATCGGACTGGCCAAGATCATCGGCGTAAACGTCGTCCTGTCCGGCGACAACGCGGTCGTGATCGCGCTGGCCGCGCGCTCGCTGCCGGCCCACCAGCAGAAAAAGGCGGTCATGTGGGGCGCAGGTGCCGCGATCGTGATGCGCATCGTGCTCACGATCTTCGCCGTCCAGCTGCTCACGCTGCCGTGGCTCAAGCTCATCGGCAGCGTGCTGCTCTTCTGGATCGGCGTGAAGCTGCTTGCCGACGAGGGGGGCGACGAGAACATCGAATCGAGCGACAACCTCATGGCGGCGATCAAGACCATCCTCATCGCCGACCTGGTCATGAGCCTGGATAACGTAATCGCTGTGGCCGCGGCCGCCGGCGGCAGCCTCACGCTGCTGATCCTCGGCCTGGCGATCTCGATCCCGCTGGTGATCTTCGGCGCCACGCTGCTACTCAACCTGATGGAGCGCTACCCCGTGATCATCACCATCGGCGCGGCCCTGATCGGCCTGGTCGCTGGCGAGATGATGGTGACCGACATCGCGCTCAGGGACTGGCAGACGAGCATGGGCATGACGTTTGGCGAAGACGGCAAGCCCAAGGTCGGCGGAATGTCCCTTGAGATCATCGCGGGAGTCATCGGCGCGGTGTTCGTCGTGGTATACGGAAAATGGTCGTCGCAGCGCGCGAAGGAAAAGCACGCGGCGCAAAAACAAGCCAGCCAGGCGCCGGCCGCAATGCACCCCCCCGAATCTTGACCTGAGTCAAGTGAGTTTCGCTGCCGGGTAAACACAATTCGGGTAGCGAATGCCACGGTAGGGACCACAGAGTCCCGCCGTAAGTCCACCGGACAGTCGCACACCAAGGAGACAACAAAATGAAATCATCCAACAAGCACGGAATCCGGGCCGCGCTGGCCGCAGCCGCCCTCGTCCTGGCCCCGCTCGCCGGCCATGCCGCGTGGGAGCCCACCAAGACGGTCGAATTCATCGTGCCCGCGGGCACCGGCGGTGGCGCCGACCAGATGGCGCGCGTCATCCAGTCCATCATCGCCAAGAACAACCTCATGAAGCAATCGATGGTGGTCGTGAACAAGGCCGGCGGCGCGGGCGCCGAGGGCTTTCTGGACGTGAAGGGCAGCAAGGGCGACCCCCACAAAATCATTATCACGCTGTCCAACCTGTTCAGCACGCCGCTGGCCACGGGCGTGCCTTTCAACTGGCGCGACCTCACGCCGGTGCAGATGATGGCGCTCGACCAGTTCGTGCTTTGGGTCAACGCCGAAACGCCCTATAAGACGAGCAAGGACTTCATCGACGCGGCCAAGGCGCGCAGCGGCGACCAGATGAAGCGCTTCAAGATGGCGGGCACGGGTTCCAAGCAGGAAGACCAGATCATCACGGTCGCGATCGAGCAGCGCACCGGCATCAAGTTCACCTACATTCCGTTCAAGGGGGGCGGAGACGTGGCAGTACAACTGGTCGGCAAGCACGTCGACTCCACCGTAAACAACCCGATCGAGGCTGTGGCGCAATGGCGCGCCGGCAAGCTGCGCCCGCTGTGCGTGTTCGACCCCAAGCGCATGCCGTACAAGGCCAAAGTCACGGCCACCCAGGCGTGGTCCGACATCCCGACCTGCAAGGAGCAGGGCCTGGACGTCGACTACCTCATGCTGCGCGGCATCTTCATGGCCGCTGGCGTCACGCCCGACCAGGTCCAGTACTACGTCGACGTGCTGAAGAAGGTGCGCGAAGCCCCGGAATGGAAGGACTTCATGGAGAAAGGCGCATTCAACCAGACGGCGCTCAGCGGCAAGGAGTATGCCGACTGGGTGGCCAAGGAAGAGGCGCGCCACGTGACCCTCATGAAGGGCGCGGGTTTCATCAGCGGCGCAAAATAATAATCGGGTCCGCCCGGCGCTCTGCCCGGCGAGGCCACGGAGGCTGAATGAGCGAAGGCAATGGCGGCGCGGCCGCGATCAAGACGCGGACGATGGAGATCGCAACGGCAGTATTCATCCTCCTGTGCGGCGCGCTGGTGATCTACGACAGCGTCCGGCTCGGCGCGAAGTGGGGGGAGGACGGGCCGGAGGCCGGGTACTTCCCCTTTTATATCGGCCTGATCCTGTGCATCGCGAGCGTGATCAACCTCGTCGGGGCGCTCGCCGCCGCGAAGCGCGACAATTCCGATTTCGTCGCGCTCAGCGCGCTCAAGCTGGTGTTCTCGGTGCTGATTCCGACAGCGGTTTACGCGGGCCTCATCGGACCACTGGGCCTGTACCTGGCATCGGTGATCTTCGTCGCGTTCTTCATGCGCTGGCTGGGCAAGTACCCGTGGTGGCTCGTCGCCGCGGTAAGCATCGGCAACAGCGTGTTCTTTTTCATCATATTCGAGGTGTGGTTCAAGCTCCCGCTGCCCAAGGGGCCGCTCGAAGCGCTCCTGGGGCTGAACTGACATGGAGGAAATCAATTCCCTGATGCAGGGCTTCGCGATCGCCCTGTCTTTCAAGAACCTCGTCCTCATGTTCGCCGGAGTCATCCTCGGCGTGATCATCGGCGTGCTGCCCGGCCTTGGCGGTGCCAACGGCGTGGCGATCCTGCTGCCGCTCACGTTCTCGATGGCGCAAAGCCCCGGGGGCACTACCTCGGCGATCATCCTGCTGTCGTGCATCTACTGGGGCGCGCTTTTCGGCGGCGCAATCACCTCGATCCTGTTCAACATCCCGGGCGAGCCGTGGTCGGTCGCGACCACCTTCGACGGGTACCCGCTGGCCCAGCAGGGCCGCGCGGGTGCCGCGCTGACCGCGGCTTTTACGTCGTCGTTCGTGGGCGCGCTGGTGGCGGTGATCATGATCACCTTCCTGTCGCCGGTGGTGGCCAGGTTCGCGCTCGAATTCGGCCCGCCAGAGTTCTTCGCCGTGTACCTGCTCACCTTCTGCGCGTTCGTCGGCATGAGCAAGGAGGCCCCGTTCAAGACCATCGCCGCGATGATGCTCGGCTTCGCCCTTGCGGCCGTGGGTACCGACCCGGTCACGGGCACATTGCGCCTCACCTTCGGCCACACCGAACTGCTCAGCGGGTTCGACTTCCTCGTCGCGGTGATCGGCCTGTTCGGCATCGGCGAAATCCTGATCACGCTGGAGGAGGGCCTGGAGTTCCGCGGCACCAAGGCCAAGCTCAACATGCGCGTGGTGCTCGACACATGGAGGGAACTGCCGCGCTATTGGCTCACGTCGCTGCGCTCCGCTGCCGTCGGGTGCTTCATGGGTATCGTGCCAGGGGGCGCCACGCCGGCATCCTTCATGAGCTATGGCGTGGCGCGCCGGTTTTCGAAGGACGGCGACAAGTTCGGCACCGGCGTGGTCGAAGGCGTGGTCGCCCCGGAAACTGCCGCCCATGCGGCGGGGACTTCGGCGCTGCTGCCGATGCTGACACTCGGCGTGCCGGGGTCACCGACCGCCGCGGTGCTGCTGGGCGGGCTGCTGATCTGGGGCCTGCAGCCCGGGCCGCTCCTCTTCGTCGAGCAGAAGGACTTCGTGTGGGGGCTGATCGCCAGCATGTACCTGGGCAACATCGCCGGCCTCATCGTGGTGCTGACCTGCGTCCCGCTCTTCGCGGCGATCCTGCGCATCCCGTTCGCGATCGTCGCGCCCGTGATCATGGTGATCTGCGCGATCGGGGCGTACACCGTGCACAACTCGGTCTTCGACGTCTGGATGATGATTGTGTTCGGGGTGATGGGCTACGTGTTCAAGAAGCTCAACTATCCGCTTGCGCCGCTGGTCCTTGCAATTGTGCTGGGCGACCGGGCCGAAGCATCGTTCAGGCAGGCCATGCTGGTATCGCAGGGCGACATGTCGATCTTCTTCGTGACCCCGCTCGTGGGCGGCCTTACGGGACTTGCGCTGTTCCTGCTCGCGTGGCCGATGCTGAGCGCGGCCCTCGCGCGCATCAAGCGGGCTTGATGGTCACCACGCGCGCTTGATCGTCGCCAGGCGCGATTGATCCCCGCCAGGCGCCGCGGCGCCGCAGGTTATTCGTCGGCGCCGATCTTCTGCTTCAGCCGCGACAGCGTCTCCGGCGTGAGGTTGAGGTAGGCGGCGAGTTCCTTCTTCGGGATCCGCCCCGACAACTCGGGGTGCTTGCGCTGGAAGCGCATGAGCCGGCCAGGCGCATCGAGCAGGTGCAGCGTGATGGTATGCGCCATGACCTCGGACATGAGCTTCATGACTTCGTACTCGAAGCGCATCTTGACTTCGAAGTGGCGCTCCAGGAAATCGACCCACAGCGGCATTGTCAGCTTGGCCGTGCGCACCTTGGTCACCGCCACGATCGAGTAGGGCACCGGGGTCTTCAGGCGCCACGCGGCGTAAGAAGTATCCATGTCGGCCTCGGCCGCGAAACGCAGGATCATTTCGTGGCCCTCGGCGTTCGACACCACGCGTTTGAGCATGCCGTCGAGCACGAAAAACTGTTCCATCTCGGTGTCGCCCTGGCGCACGAGGAGATCGCCCTTGCCGTAGTCGACGATTTCGAGCTGGGGCTCGAGCTCGGCCCAGGCCCCCTGCGGCATGTCTGCGAGGATGAGGCTCTGGCGAAGCTGGAGGCGGACGGTGTTGCTTTGCGGGTGATTCGCGATCGAGGCCATTGCGGCGGCACGCGCGTACGGTCCAATCTGGCATTCTAGACGAAAAACATTGACCTCAATCAAGGTTGGCCGGGAGGCGGCTGCCTACCATAGCGACCCACGCTTGCAGCACGCAACCGCGGCAGGTAATCGGTATTCCGGCATCACCGGCAGTACCCCCAGGCAGCACCTCAAAGGAGACAACAATGGGCTCTGTGGAGACGCAGGTCGCATCCGAAACCAAAACGGCCGGCGCCGAGACCGACGGTTTTCACCTCGTCATCGATGCCCTCAAGCTCAACGGCATCGACACGATATTCGGCCTGCCCGGCATTCCCATCACCGACCTCACGCGCAAGGCGCAGGCAGAAGGCCTGCGCGTGATTTCGTTTCGCCACGAGCAGAATGCCGGCAACGCAGCGGCCATCGCCGGGTACATGACCCAGAAGCCCGGCATCTGCCTCACGGTATCGGCGCCGGGCTTCCTCAACGGCCTGACGGCCCTGGCCAACGCCACCACCAACTGCTTCCCGATGATCCTCATCAGCGGCTCGAGCGAGCGCGAGATCGTCGACCTGCAGCAGGGCGACTACGAGGAGATGGACCAGCTCGCCATCGCCAAGCCGCTGTGCAAGGCCGCGTTCCGGGTGCTCAATGCCGAAGACATCGGCGTGGGCATCGCGCGCGCGATCCGTGCCGCCGTTTCGGGGCGGCCCGGAGGCGTGTACCTCGACCTGCCGGCGAAGCTGTTCGCGCAAAGCATGGACGCCGCCGCCGGCAAGGCTTCGCTCATCAAGGTGGTCGATCCGGCGCCGCGCCAGATCCCGGCCCCCGATGCAGTGCAGCGCGCCCTCGACCTGCTCAAGGGCGCCAAGCGCCCACTGATCCTGCTGGGCAAGGGGGCCGCGTACGCCCAGGCTGACGCGGACATCCGTGCCCTCGTCGAGCGCACCGGCATCCCCTACCTGCCGATGTCGATGGCCAAGGGACTGCTGCCCGATACCCATGAGCAATCGGCCGCGGCCGCGCGCTCGTACGTCCTTCCCGGTGCCGACGTGGTGATGCTGGTGGGTGCGCGCCTCAACTGGCTGCTCTCGCACGGCAAGGGCAAGACCTGGGGCGGCAAGGATCACAAGGCCTGGGGTGGGCAGAAGTACATCCAGATCGACATCTGGCCGCAGGAAATGGACAGCAACGTGCCGATCGACGCGCCGCTGGTGGGCGACATCGGTTCATGCGTCACGGCATTGCTTGAAGGCATCGGCAAAGGCTGGGGCAAGCCGCCGGCGGAGTGGCTCGCCGCGATCGCCGAGCGCAAGGACAAGAACCTCGCCAAGATGTCCGAGACTCTGGCGAAAGACCCCTCGCCGATGAATTTCCACAGCGCTCTCAACGTGGTGCGCGACATCATCAGGGCCAACCCCGATGCGATCCTCGTGAACGAGGGCGCCAACGCGCTCGACTTCACGCGCAGCATCGTCGACATGTACAAGCCGCGCAAGCGCCTGGACGTCGGCACGTGGGGCATCATGGGCATTGGCATGGGCTTCGCGGTGGCGGCTGCGGCGGTCAGCAACCACCCGGTGATTGCGATCGAGGGCGACAGCGCCTTCGGGTTCTCCGGCATGGAGGTCGAGACGATCTGCCGTTACAACCTGCCGGTGTGCGTGGTGATCCTGAACAACAATGGCGTCTATCGCGGCACCGACGTCAACCCGACCGGCGGTCCCGATGTCGCGCCCACGGTGTTCGTAAAGGGTGCGCGCTACGACAAGCTCATGGACGCCTTCGGCGGCGTGGGTGTGCATGCCACTACGCCGGCCGAGCTGCGCCGGGCGATGGAGGAGGCGGTGCGCTCGCGTAAGCCCACGCTCATCAACGCGGTCATCGACGAAACTGCCGGGACCGAAAGCGGCCGCATCACCAGCCTGAACCCGCAAAGCGCAAAGAAAAAGTAGCCCGCGCAACGACGCACGCCGGCAGCCTTTCACAAAGTTTTTCTGGAGGTCAGAAGCATGGAAGCACTCAAGGGCGTTCGCATCCTGGATATGACGCACGTGCAGGCGGGTCCGACCTGCTCGCAGCTGCTCGCCTGGATGGGCGCGGACGTGATCAAGTTCGAGCCGCCGCAAGGCGATGCCACGCGGGGCCAGTTGCGCGACGTCCCGAACGCCGACAGCCTGTACTTCACCATGCTCAACTGCAACAAGCGCTCGATCACGGTGAACATGAAGACCGAAGGCGGCAAGGCGATATTCGTCGACCTGCTGAAGAAGTGCGACATGGTGATGGAGAACTTCGGTCCCGGCGTGCTCGACCGTTTCGGCTTCACGTGGGAAAAGATCCACGCCATCAACCCAAAGATCGTGATGGGTTCGATCAAGGGCTTCGGTTCGTCGGGCCCGTATGCCGAATTCAAGGCCTACGAGAACGTCGCGCAGGCCATGGGCGGGGCGATGAGCACCACCGGCCTGCCGGATGGCGCACCGTTCGTCACGGGTGCGCAGATCGGCGACTCGGGCACCGGCCTGCACCTGGCCATCGGCCTGCTGGCGGCGCTGCACCAGGCGAACCGTACCGGGCAGGGCCAGTACGTCGAAGTGGCCATGATGGACGGCGTCATGAACCTGTGCCGGGTCAAGTTCCGCGACCACCAGCGCCTCAATCATGGTGCGCTGGCCGAATACTCGGTGCCCACCTACCAGAACATGGGTGAGGTGCCGCGCGCGGGCAACGATTCCGGCGGGGGGCAGCTCGGCAACGCGATCCACTGCAAGCCGCATGGCGCCAACGACTGGCTTTACGTGGTGGTCCAGGAGGCGGTGTGGGCAGCGCTCGCCAAGCGCATTGGGCCCGACGTGGGCATGCCTGAACTGGTCGACGACCCGCGCCTGGCCAGCATCGCCGAGCGGCGCAAAAACCAGAATCTGCTGTGGACGCTCCTGACCAAGTTCGCATCGAACTACACCAAGCGCGAGTTCATGGCGCTCCTGAACCCGCTCGACGTGCCGTGCGGCCCGATCATGTCGACCGAGGACCTGGCAACCGACGAGCACATCCGCGGCCGTGAAATGTATGTCGAGCTCGACCATCCGCAGCGTGGCAAGTGGTGGAACGTGGGTATGCCCATTAAGTTGTCGGCCTCACCGGCGAAGATCGAGCGCAGCCCTCTGCTGGGCGAGCATACCGACCAGGTGCTGAGGGAAGTGCTCGGCTACGACGAAGAAAAAGTAGGCTCGCTCAAGCAGTCCGGCGCGCTTTCCTCCCCGCCCAAAAAGGCCGCCTGACATGAAACTCGCCATCATCGGACAGCAGGATTTCGGCAAGGCGGTCCTCGAGGCCTTCCTCAAGCGCGGCGACTCGGTGGCGGGCGTTTTTTGCGCCCCCGAAAAGCCCGGAGCGCGTCCCGACGCGCTCAAGGTGGCGGCCCAGGACAAGGGCGTGCCGGTTTTCCAGTTTCCGTCGCTCAAGTCGCCCGATGCGCACCAGAAGCTCAAGGAACTCGAGGTCGACATCGGCATCATGGCGTTCGTCCTTCAGTTCGCGCCACAGGAGTTCGTGAAGATCCCGAAGAAGGGAATGATCCAGTACCACCCCTCGCTCCTGCCGAAGTTCCGCGGGCCGTCCTCGATCAACTGGCCCATCATCA
Organism: Burkholderiales bacterium; assembly: GCA_038319115.1. Classification (GTDB taxonomy): domain Bacteria; phylum Pseudomonadota; class Gammaproteobacteria; order Burkholderiales; family SG8-39; genus SZAS-79. The sequence goes on from JBBQCV010000034.1 coordinate 20,771, forward strand.
AGGGCGAGACCAGGACCGGCCTCACGATCTTCCGCCCCAACGACGGCCTGGACGAAGGCGAGGTGATCCTGCAGAAGGAAACGCCGATCGGCCCGGACGACACGCTGGGCACGGTGTATTTCGACCGCCTGTTTCCGATGGGGGTGGCCGCGATGGTCGAGGCCGCGGACCTTGTCAATTCAGGCAAGCACAGCGAAACCGCCCAGGACGAGTCGCTTGCGAGCTACGAGGGCTGGTGCCGAGAGGCGGAGGCCCGCATCAACTGGGCCTACCACGTGGAATTCATTTACAACCTCGTGCGCGGATGCAATCCCGCGCCGGGCGCGTGGACCACGCTCAACGGCGTGAAGCTGCAGGTATTCGATGCCAGGAAGCATCTTGTGCGCACGTTCGGTGCGGTCAAGGGAAAGATCGGCGAAGTCTGCGAGGTGGGCGCCGAGAGTATTACCGTGACGGCGCAGGGCGGGCGCATCGAAATCCTCAAGGCCAAGCTCGGCGACGGAAAGAAAGCTCAAGCTGCAGAGCTGGCCGGACCGGCCGGCATCAAAGTTGGCACCCTTCTGGGCACCTGACCCGTTCATTTCTCGCGAATTGCGGCCCCGGTGCACGCGGGGCAGGCGCCGCGAGTTGCCCTTGCGTCGCGCCTGAAAGATTTGACGGTGCTTACACTTAACTGTAAGAATACCGATTAGGCTCCTGTTTTCTGGGGGGTTGTCGGGGGGCCGCGACATTTGCGCAGGGGGACAGGGGCCAGAATAGCGCGTCAATAACAGCCGAAATTCAGCCGGTTTGCGCAGTCAGCAACGGTCTGGAAACGGGTAGTTTCCCGATGTATGCACTGGGGAAAACGCCCGCATGCCGCTGCGCAGAGCGCGTAAAATTTTGCCGACCCGTCCGCCCGCCCCGACAGCCAAAAAAAGACCAGGGAGAGCCCATGAAATCCGGCTTCTGGAAGACCGACTGGTTTTTCGGCCTTGTGGTCGCGCTGGTCCTTTTCCTGCTGGGCGGCAGCGCCCTCCTGCAGAGCCTCGAGCGAAAAGCCTACGATGTCGGCGTAATGGCCTCCTCGCGGGCACCCAGCGACCGGATTGCGGTCATTGCGATCGATGACGCATCGATCGCCAAACTGGGCGCCTGGCCGTGGTCGCGGGAAATTCACGCCAAGATGACCGACATCCTGGCCGGCGCGAAGGCCAAGGTGATCGCCAACACGTTGTCTTTCGTCGAACCCCAGGTGGACCCAGGCTACCAGTACATCACCAAACTGCTCGCTGCGACCGGGGCGACGGCTGCAAATCCGGCGGCTGGCAACGCGGTTGCAGCGGCGCCTTCGGTCGAAGCCAACGCCCAACCGGTGGCGCCTGCGGGCGAACTCGCGCGTTTCGTAGCGCTCCTGAATGAGGCTGAAGGCACGTTGAACACCGACCGGCGGCTCGCCGACAGCTTCGAGCGCGCGAGAAACGTCGTGCTTCCAATGTTCTTCACGCTGGGCGATCCGCGCGGCAAGCCTGGCCAGCCCTTGCCGGAGTATGTGACGCGCAACGCCGTGGCCGCACCGGACGGGCAGGGCAGCGCCCCACTGACGGCCGCATCGGTAGGCATCCCGATCGAGTCGCTGGCTACGAACGCGGCAGGCCTGGGCTACCTCAATGCCAGTCCCGGCGTCGACGGCGCCCTACGCACCGAGCCGCTCGTCGTGCAGTACTACGACCTCTACTTCCCGTCCCTATCGATGATGATCGCGGCCCGCAGCCTCAACCTGGGGCCCGGGGACATCAAGGTGCGGCCTGGGGACGGGGTGACGCTGGGCAAGCTCCGGGTCGAAACCGACCCGCGGCTGCGCATGCACACGTTTTTCTATCGCGATCGCGATGCCCGTCCGGCCTTCCCGGCCGACTCTTTCTACGATGTTTTTTCCGGCAAGATCGACGCCAACAGCAAGTACCGCGACAAGATCGTCCTCATCGGCGCGACCGCGAGCGGCACAGGCACGGCCTCCGTCACGCCGGTGTCGCCTGCCATGTTCCCGGTGGAGTCCCTTGCCCACTCGGTTTCGTCGATCCTGCAGGGACACTATTTCGTCACCCCAGCCTGGGGGTGGATGGTGGAAACTGCGCTGTTCGTGCTCGTGGCGGCCTACCTTATTGTGATGTTGCCGCGCCTGGCGCTTGGGAGGGGCGCGGCGATTTCGGCCGCGATCCTGGCCCTCCTGCTCGCTGCCCACTTCTTTCTCATGACCTCGCAGGGACTGTGGATCCAGCTCATGCTGCCCGGTGTCCTGCTGGTCGTGGGGCACTTCGCGCTGGTCGCCAAGCGATTCATGATGGCCGAGCGCGCCACGTCCCGGTCCGACGAAAGCTCGGCGGAGTCCAACCGCATGCTGGGGCTCGCCTACCAGGGGCAGGGACAGCTCGACATGGCCTGGGACAAGTTCCGACTTGCCCCGCTGTCCGACCCCCTGATGGACAACCTGTACAAGCTGGCGCTGGATTTCGAAAAGAAGCGTGAAATGTCCAAGGTCGAAGTCGTGTTCCGCCATATGGCGGGGCACAATCCGCAGTTCCGCGACATAGAAAGCAGGCTTTCGCGCACCAAACAACTCCCCGAAACCGTTATTCTGTCGGGTGGCGGGGGTGCAGGGACCAACGCCGGCATTCAGGGGACGGACGGCAGCACGGCGGGGAAGCCGATGCTTGGCCGCTATCAGGTCGAAAAAGAACTTGGCAAGGGCGCAATGGGCGTTGTCTATCTGGGGAAAGATCCAAAAATCGGCCGCGTCGTGGCGATCAAGACTTTGGCGCTTGCGAAAGAGTTCGAAGCCGACGAGCTGGCCGAGGTCAGGGAGCGCTTTTTTCGCGAAGCTGAAACGGCTGGCCGGCTGGCGCACCAGAACATCGTCACGATCTACGACGCCGGTGAAGAGGGCGACCTCGCTTACATCGCCATGGAGCTGCTCAAGGGCGGCGACCTCGTTCCGTTCACCAAACCCGACGCGCTGCTGGGCGTGGAGAGGGTGGTTTCGATCATCGCGCGCACGGCCGACGCACTGGGCTACGCGCACAAGCAGGGTGTCGTGCACCGGGACATCAAGCCCGCCAACATCATGTACCACCTCGAGAGCGACACCGTAAAAGTGACCGACTTCGGCATCGCGCGCCTGACCGACAGCTCGAAGACGAAGACCGGCATGGTGCTCGGCACGCCTTCGTACATGTCTCCCGAGCAGCTTGCCGGGTCCAGGATCGACGGGCGCTCGGACCTCTTCTCGCTTGCGGTGAGCCTGTACCAGATGCTGTGCGGCAGGCTGCCCTTCGAGGGCGAGTCGATGGGCCGGCTCATGTACCGGATTTCGAGCGAACCCCCGACCGACATTTTGTCGATCAACCCGGCCATCCCCGCGCAGATCGTGGCTTTCCTCGATCAGGCGATGGAGAAGGATCCCGACAACCGTTTCCAGACCGGCGAGGAATTCGCCGCCGCATTGCGCTCTGCCGGCGTCGCCGGAGCGGACCAACCCGCCCTTGAAACCGCAGCCAGCGGCGTCGACTTCCAACTCTAAGCGACTTAATGGACCTTTCCCAGATACTCGAGATTACCAGCGCCACTGACCCGGGAATGGTGCGTTCCCATAACGAGGATTCGGTCGCATCGGATCCCGCCAACGGGCTGGTGGTGCTTGCCGACGGCATGGGTGGCTATAACGCCGGTGAGGTCGCCAGCGGAATGGCAACCACGGTGATCACGACCGAAATCGCCCAGGTGCTCGTCAACGTGCAGCCCTATGAGCTCGACGAGAAGCGCGAAGCCGTAGCCGCGCGCATCGTCCGCGAGCAGATCATGAAGGCGAACACCTCTATCTACCAGGCGGCGCAGAGCCAGCCGCAGTATTCGGGCATGGGCACGACGCTGATCGTGTGCCTTTTCTACGACAACAGGGTCATGATCGGGCACCTAGGCGACTCCCGTGTGTACCGCATGCGCGACGGCAATTTCAGCCAGGTCACGCGCGACCACTCGCTCCTGCAGGAGCAGATAGACTCGGGCCTCATCACCGCAGAGCAGGCAAAGACCGCCGCGCACAAGAACCTCGTCACCAAGGCGCTCGGCATCGACCCCACGGTCGAGCCGGAAATCCACGAGTACGACGCCATGGTGGGCGACATCTACCTGCTGTGCTCCGACGGCCTTTGCGACATGGTGTCCGACGAAGACATCTCGATGACACTTTCGATGCTGGGCGCCAACCTCAAGCTCGCCACGCAGCAGCTCGTGCAGATGGCAAACGACAACGGAGGGCGCGACAACGTGTCCGTTATACTCGTGCGAGTCCTCAAGGAGTATCCGGCTGCGCGGGGCGTCATGTCCAAGTTCTTTGCGTGG